>NZ_KV832194.1:94462-116244 GCF_001837375.1 Neisseria sp. HMSC066H01 | reverse complement strand
AAGGCCGTCTGAACATTTTCAGACGGCCTTGTTCTATCTATAAACTTCCTGCTTATTTCGGCAATACCAAAAAGCTAATCAGCAATTCTTTGAATACAAATCCAAACACGCCCAAGCCCAAAACCAAGAAGAGCATGGCAATGCCGAATTTGCCGGCCTTGGATTCTTTACCCAAGTTCCAAACGATAAAGCCCAAAAAGATAATCAGGCCGGTGAGGAGGATTTTCATTGCCCACGAGGCGAATTCTGCTTCAGACATTATTTTTTTCCTTTTATTCTTTGGATGTGTGTTTGATTGCTTTCAGACGGCCTATTAAATTTTAAGGCCGTCTGAGATTTGTTTTTAGATTATTTGTTCAATGCTTGTTGCAAATCATCAATCAAATCGTCGATGTGTTCCAAACCGACAGAGAGGCGGATCAAGCCCGGGCGGATATTGGCGGCGAGTTTTTCTTCAGGCTGCATCCGGCCGTGCGTGGTTGTCCACGGATGGGTGATGGTCGAGCGCACGTCGCCGAGGTTGGCAGTACGGGAGAAAAGCGCCACACCGTCCACGACTTTCCATGCGGCTTCTTGGTCGGCGACTTCAAAGCCGATGACGATGCCGCCGCCGTTTTGTTGCTTGCGGATAAGCTCTGCCTGCGGATGGTCGGGCAAACCGGTGTAGTACACGGCTTGGACTTGCGGCTGTTGTTGCAGCCATTGGGCGATTTTCAGGGCGTTGTCGAATTGTTTTTCCATACGCAGCGACAGGGTTTCCACGCCGCTCAACAACTGCCATGCGTTAAACGGCGACATTGCCAAACCGCAAGAGTTGCAATATATGGCAACTTGCGTCATCAGCTCTTCCGAACCGGCCAATACGCCGCCCATCACGCGGCCGTGGCCGTCGATAGCTTTGGTTGCGGAAGAAACGGAAATATCCGCACCGTGTTTCAAAGGCTGCGAGCCGACGGGCGACAAGAGGCTGTTGTCCACCACCAAAAGCGCGCAGATGCTGTGCGCCAGTTCAGCCAGCGCTTCCAAATCGGCAACTTCGCCCAATGGGTTGGACGGAGTTTCCAAGAAAAACAGTTTGGTATTGGGCTTGATGGCCGCTTTCCATTCATCTACATCAACCGGCGATACATGGCTGACTTCGATGCCGAACTTGGTAACGATGTTGTTGATGAAACCGACGGTCGTGCCGAACAGGCTGCGGCTGGAAACAACGTGGTCGCCTGCTTGCAAGAAGGTAAAAAACGCCGCCTGAATTGCAGACATACCGGTCGAAGTGGCTACCGCGCGCTCCGCGCCTTCCAATGCGGCAATGCGTTTTTCAAAAGCGGCAGTAGTCGGATTGGCTGTACGGGTATAGGTAAAGCCTTTAATTTTTTTGGAAAACAAATCTGCCGCATGTTGCGCGCTTTCCCACATGAAGCTGCTGGTCAAAAACAGCGCCTGATTGTGTTCGCGATATTCGGTCTGCTCTTTGCCGCCCCGGATGGCCAGCGTTTGCGGATGAAGTTTTTTGTTCATTTATTCTCCAATCTACTGTGTATTCCAATGGACGGAACAATATTTTTCCGTCTGTTTAACTTGTTAACATTTTGCGCCGATTTCTACCATCTTTCAAGCCGAAGGCCGTGTTTCAGGCCGTCTGAAAAAATAGGAAAACCGTTTTTACTGATAAAGGTGGCCGTCGTGTTTCAACCAGCCGTCGGTATGCCGGCCTGACGGGTCATGGTGCGTCCAATGGATAACGCCGCCCTGCTCCGACCATTCATATTCTCCGTAAAACGCTACTTTATCGCCTTTTTTCAAACCCTTAATCTTATCGGCAAGGTCGATATTGTGTGCCACCAAAAGCGTCTGGCCGCTGGAGAGCTTCAAGATAAAGCGTTGGTGGCGCGTGCCTTTGTTGTCATCCGGCAGGGTTTTCCATACCGTACCCTCGCCCTCAACCTGAATATCGCTTTGTTCGTTTTCAAACGCCTGTTTCAAAACTGCTTCTGCCGATTGCTTGCCCGAACCGGTTTGCTGTTGAGCCGTATCGGCGTTTTCTCCGCCCGCATTGTTTTGTTTTTGAACGGCTTCTATTTTCTGCGGATGCTGCGATTGTAGCGGCTGCTTGTTTTGCATTTTTTGATAGGCAAATACGGCAACCAGAGCAATCAGCAATACAATGATTTTGTTTTTATTCATAACAATCTCAAAAAAAATGCCCGATTCTGCATCGGGCATATCAACTATTTAGAAAGGATATTTATCACGAAAACGTGAGCCGCCATTATACACGCTTCGCAAAATTTTAAGGGAAATTTATGCCAAAGGCCGTCTGAAACTTTTCAGACGGCCCGGATACTCAGCGGCGGTATTTCATTTCAACCTTCATATCGTCCAGAATACGTTTGACGTTGTGTTCCAATACATCTTCCACCAAACTCGGCGCCTGCTCGTTGAGCATTTGCTGCAACTGGTAAGTGAACACGGCCATTTGTTTTTGCACGGCAATCCGAATCATGCCGTTGACCGCATCGGCCACATGGGGGCGCAAACGTTTAATCAGACGCTCGGTCAAATCTTTTTCAGAAACGCAGAATACTTCCCGACGGCCGATCGCCTGCGGATTCAATACATTAATATGGACATTGACGGCCGGTTCTTTTTCAGGTTCAGGACCGTCTGAAACCGCCCCTTCAGCCGCTTCCGCACCATCATTTTCCGGTTTTTCAGTTTCTTCCACTTCAGCCACATCAAAATCTACGGCACCCGATTTCGGATTCAGTCTGACGGTGCGCGTCGATTCGATATGACGGTCTGAAGCCGCAGCCTGCAATGCTGATTGCGCGCTCAACCAGTTGTCCTGCAAAACCACCATCGCATCGGTTTCCACTGCCTCGCCCTCGTCGGCAAGGGCAGTATTGTGTTCCAACTGCCAGCGGTACAAATACTCCTGCAGCACTTTTTCACGATTGTCCGCATCTAATTTATATTCTTTTTTAGGCGCGGTTTTGGGCGCAACATCGACAGCGTCGTCCGATTTTTTGACCAATGGCGCATGAGTCGGCGCAGTATTGAATTGTCGTGCCTGACGCAATCTTTCCAAGCGTTTTTCCCAATTCAGATCTTCTTCCTCGAGGGCTGTGGGGTCAAGACGATTGTTTTCCATAATAATCTCGTTTTTTCATTTTTATTGTGAACCGCATTCAAACAAAAAACGCTTGAACTGCGGCCGATGGTTGGACATATCCGGCAAGCCGGCGCAAGCGTCACATTTTAATATTAATTCACTATATAATCACTATTTTATTTAATATACCCTCAAGGATACATCATGAGCAGCATCGAACAACGCCTCGAATACTTGGAAGAAGCCAACGACGTTTTGCGTATGCAAAACCACGTCCTCGCCACCGCACTCAAAGGCCTTATCCGCTCCCTGCCCTCCGACATGGCCAACGATGCCGTAGAATCCATCCAGCTTGCCTTTGAAGACGCGTTGGCGGAATTGAGCTACGAAGACAGCCCGCACACCGACCTCTTCCATGACGTAACCTACGCATTTTTCCGAGAAAAAGACCACTGATTTCGGCTAGTTTGTTCACAAAATTATGCTAAACTAAGATTTTATCCGTTAACATTTTATTAAGAAAGCACATATCATGAATATGAAAAAATGGCTGGCCACTGCCCTCGCTTGTTCCGCCCTTGCCCTAACTGCCTGCGGCGGTCAAAGCAACAATGCCTCTGCTCCTGCCGATAAAGTGTACCGTGTCGGCTCCAATGCCGAGTTTGCCCCATTCGAATCTTTGGATTCTGCCGGCAAAGTGGAAGGTTTTGACGTAGATTTGATGAATGCCATGGCCAAAGCCGGCAACTTCAAAGTCGAATTCAAACACCAGCCATGGGAAAGCCTCTTCCCATCCCTGAATAACGGCGATGTGGACATCGTAATGTCCGGCGTAACCATCACTGACGACCGCAAACAAAGCATGCTCTTCAGCGACCCATACTTTGAAATTACCCAAGTCGTCCTCGTTCCAAAAGGCAAAAAAGTAGCTTCTTCCGAAGACCTGAAAAACATGGCCAAAGTCGGCGTGGTAACCGGCTACACCGGCGACTTCTCCGTTTCCAAACTCCTGGGCAACGACAATCCGAAAATCGCCCGCTTTGAAAGCGTTCCCCTGATTATCAAAGAATTGGAAAACGGCGGTTTGGATTCCGTCGTCAGCGACAGCGCGGTTATTGCCAACTATGTGAAAAACAACCCGACCAAAGGCCTGGATTTCATCTCCCTGCCTGACTTCACCATCGAAAACTACGGCATCGCTGCACGCAAAGGCGACGAAGCCACCATCAAAATGTTGAACGATGCGCTGAAAAAAGTACGCGAAAGTGGCGAATACGACAAAATTTACGCCAAATACTTTGCTAAAGAAGGCGAAAAAACAGAAAAAGCCGAAGCAGCCAAATAATCCGGTATGACTTCTTAAACTTAAAGGCCGTCTGAAAGCTTTTCAGACGGCCTTTTTTTGGTTAACCTCATTTAACGCAAGCGCCCACTATAATCCGCTGGTTTTTATCCTTCAAATGAAAGACACGCCATGATCAAACCCCTTATCCTCAGCCTCGCTGCCGCCACTGCTTTGGCCGCCTGCTCCGCTTCTGAAAAACAAGAATCACCCAACGTCGGCGTGGCCAATCCGGCTTCCGAATTCTGCCTCAAACAAGGCGGCAAATCCGAAATCAAAAAAGACAAAGACGGCAACGAATACGGCGTGTGCCACTTGCCTGACGGTAAAGTCGTTGAAGAATGGGAATATTTCCGTCAACACAACAAATAATTGCTCAATCATATAAAAGGCCGTCTGAACCCAAGTTTCAGACGGCCTTTTCATTTAAACAGCGATTATTTTACTTCCAGTTTGGTCACGCCGCCCATATACGGTTGCAACGCGGCAGGAACATTAATGCTGCCATCGGCATTTTGATGGTTTTCCAATACTGCCACCAAAGTACGGCCGACTGCCAAACCTGAGCCGTTCAAAGTATGTACCAAACGGTTTTTGCCGTTTTCATCTTTGAAACGCGCTTTCATGCGGCGTGCTTGGAAATCTTCGCAGTTGGAGCAGCTGGAAATTTCGCGATAGGTATTTTGCGCAGGAACCCAAACTTCCAAGTCGTAAGTTTTGGTTGCGCCGAAACCCATGTCCCCGGTACACAAAGTAATCACTCGGTATGGCAGTTCCAACGCTTTCAAAATATTTTCAGCATGGCCGACCATTTCTTCCAGCGCTTCGTATGATTTTTCCGGATGAACGATTTGCACCATTTCCACTTTGTCGAATTGGTGTTGGCGAATCAAACCGCGCACGTCTTTACCGTATGCGCCTGCTTCGGAGCGGAAACATGGAGAATGGGCGGTCAGTTTCAACGGCAAATCGCTGCCAGCCACGATGCTGTCGGCAACGGTATTGGTCAGCGTTACCTCGGCGGTCGGAATCAGATATTGCGTTTTCTTGCTCTCGTCGCCGCCGCGGGTAACATGGAACAAATCTTCTGCAAATTTAGGCAGTTGGCCTGTGCCCTGCAAAGTGGTGTCATCCACGATATAAGGCGTGTAATGTTCGGTATAGCCGTGTTTCAGCGTGTGCGTGTCCAGCATGAATTGCGCCAGCGCTCGGTGCAGGCGGGCGATTTGGCCTTTCATCACGGTAAAGCGCGCGCCGGAAAGTTTCGCACCGCCTTCAAAATCCAAGCCCAAAGGCTCGCCCAAATCAACATGGTCTTTGATTTCAAAGTCAAATTCACGCGGCGTGCCGACTTTGCGGACTTCAACGTTTTCAGTTTCATCTTTACCGACAGGCACGCTTTCGTGCGGTAGGTTAGGAATACTCAACAACCATGCGTCCAATTCCTTCTGAACGGCATCCAAATCAGCGGCAGCCTGCTCCAAATCTGCTTTGATTTGGGCAACCTGATCCATCGCAGCTTGAGCTTCTTCGTGTTTGCCTTGGCCTTTCAACGCGCCGATCTGCTTGGAAATACTGTTGCGCGAAGCCTGCAACTCTTCTGTTTTCACTTGAACGGCTTTGCGTTGCTCTTCCAAAGCGTTGAAACGCGCGGTATCAAACTCATAACCGCGTGCGGCCAAACGTTCGGCAACTGCGGCGGTATTGCTGCGGAGCAATTGGATGTCTAACATTGTTTTCTCTCGTTTAGATTCAGAATGGCATTATTGTAAACCAATTTAAAGATATTTTCACAGCGACAGGCCGTCTGAAAACAAAAAACGCCCCTGCAAAAAGCAGGGGCGTTTTTTAAGAATTTTGGCACGCCCACGGGGATTCGAACCCCGGTTGCCGCCGTGAAAGGGCAGTGTCCTAGGCCTCTAGACGATGGGCGCGTAACCGAAGCGCGAACTATACAGAAAGCCTTTTCTTCTGTCAACGCCTTTACTGCATTTTTAAAGATGTTGCCGATTTCCGTATGTTATTTTCCCTGTATAATGCCGGTTTTAATAAAAAGGAAAACTCGCCATGTGGTTTAAGCAAATCAGTTTTTATCCGCTCAACAAAGACAAATTGCCCGAATTGGAAGTCCTTGCCGACAAATTGGCGCAATCCGAATTTGCCCATTGTCAGAGTTTGGACTGGTTTAGCGAAGGTTTTGCCACGCCGGTTTCCTTTTCGCCCGAGTTGGTTTTCCCTGCCGATTACGCTTGGCGCGTGGCCCTGAAAAAAGAAGAAAAAGTCCTGCCTGCCGGCGTGATCCGCGATATTTTGGATGAGAAGGTTTTGGAAATCCAAAACAACGAAGCGCGCAATGTCGGCCGCAAGGAAAAACAAGAGCTGAAAGAGCAGATTACCGACGACCTGCTGCCCCGTGCCTTTACGCGCAGCAGTCGCACACAGGCGATTTTCGACACGCGCCACGGGTATCTTTTGGTCAACAATGCCGCATCTGCCAAAGCGGAAAACATCCTGACCAAGCTGCGCGAAGCGTTGGGCGGTTTAGAAGCCTCGCTGCCCAACACCAAACAATCGCCCTCTTCCCTGATGACCAGCTGGCTGCTGCAAGGCCATTGCGAAGGCGGTTTTGAATTGGACAGCGATTGCGAACTCAAAGGCGTAGGCGATGTTGTTCCGGTCGTCAAAGTTTCCAAACAAGACCTGACCGCCGACGAAGTGGTACAACACGTCAAAAACGGCAAAACCGTTACCCAGCTGGGCTTGGTATGGCGCGAACAAATCGCGTTTATCCTCACCCAAGACTTTACGCTCAAACGCATCCAGTATCTGGACGTTTTGCAAGAAGAAGCCGAAAGCAACGGCGACGATGCCGCCAGCCTCGCCTTTGCCTCGCAAATCCTGATGACCGAAGCCATCAGCACCATGTTGGAAGAACTGGTTTCTTATTTAGGTGGCTGGCAAGAGTAATTTTTCAGACGGCCTTTTGATTGGGAAATATCAAAGGCCGTCTGAAATATAAATAGAAGTATCAGAAAGGATGTCATGATGTTGGGCGCAGTCATCGGCGATATTGCCGGATCACGATTCGAGTTTGACAACTACCGTCATACCGATTTCGATATTTTCAGCCCCGACAGCGACTTTACCGATGACACGATTTGCACTGTTGCCATTGCCGATTGGGTTTTACAAGGCTGCAACGATAATTTAGCCTCTATTTTACAAGGCTGGTGTAGGGCATATCCCTGCCCTAAGGGCGCATATGGCGGCCGCTTCTCACAATGGATAGAATGGAAAGATCCTGCACCTTATAATAGCTGGGGCAACGGCTCTGCCATGCGTGTTTCTGCCGTTGGCTGGGCATTTGCCACATTGGAAGAAACCCTGCATTTTGCCGAACAATCCGCCGCCGTAACGCACAACCACCCGGAAGGCATTAAAGGCGCGCAAGCCGTAGCCGCCACCATCTTTTGGGCGCGTACCGGCATGGGCAAAGCGCAAATCAAAGAAAACATTACGCGACAATTCGGCTATGATTTGAGCCAAAGTTGCGACCAAATCCGCCCGCATTATCATTTCAACGAAAGCTGTCAGGACACCGTACCTCAAGCAGTTACCGCCTTTCTTGAAAGCGATGATTTTGAACACGCCATCCGACTGGCGGTTTCCCTGGGCGGAGACAGTGATACCTTGGCGGCCATTACCGGCAGTATTGCCGAAGCCTACTACGGTATCCCTGCATCCATGCGCGAACACGCTTTAGCCATATTGCCACGCCGCATTGCTGAAACCCTGCTGAATTTTGAATCCCAATATCAGGCCGTCTGAAACCGCCTGCAAAAAGGAATGAATAATGAAATACCTCGCCCTACTCCCTATCGCCTTCATGCTGGGTACGCCTGCCATTGCCGAAACCATCAATCCTTATCAAGAAAAAGGTTGCGTTTACGATGGCGATGTCGGCAAAGACGGCAAACCATCCGGCAAAGGCACATGGAAATGCCAAGACGGCCGCAGCTATGTCGGCGCCTTTAAAAACGGCAAATTTGACGGCAAAGGCGTATATACCGTTTCCGGCAACAGCGAAACCTTTATCGAACCTTTCTCCTCCAACAGCGCCAAATTACGCAATATGACGCTGGAGGGCGTGTTCAAAAAAGGCAGGGCGCACGGAAACTTTACCGCCTCCCAAAACGGCACACCCGTCTTCGTCATGAAATGCGAAGACGGTATGATTAAAGAAGTCAAACTGGCTAAGAAATCTGCTTCCAAAACCAAATAAACAGCCTTTCAGACGGCCTTATCCGGCTTTTAGGCCGTCTGAAACATCAATTGACAAGCCTGTCTAAAGGCTGTCGTGTTGATTTCAAAGAATTTCCAAACAACCCTTACCCCAGGACAACCACCATGAGCATTAAATCCGACAAATGGATACGCCGCATGGCCGAAGAACACGGCATGATTGAGCCGTTCGAGCCCAACCAAATCAAAGAGGCCAACGGCCAGCGCATCATTTCCTACGGCACATCCAGCTACGGCTACGACATCCGTTGCGCCAATGAATTCAAAATCTTCACCAATATCAACAGCACCATCGTCGACCCAAAAAATTTCGACCCGAAAAACTTCGTCACCGTCGAAGACGACTGCTGCATCATTCCGCCCAACTCCTTTGCACTGGCGCGCACAGTCGAATATTTCCGCATCCCGCGCAACGTCCTGACCGTCTGCTTAGGCAAGTCCACCTACGCACGCTGCGGCATCATCGTCAACGTTACCCCGTTCGAGCCGGAGTGGGAAGGCTACGTTACGCTTGAGTTTTCCAACACCACGCCGCTACCGGCAAAAATCTACGCAGGCGAAGGCGTGGCCCAAGTCTTGTTCTTTGAAAGCGATGAAGTCTGCGAAACTTCATACAAAGACCGCAACGGCAAATACATGGGACAAACCGGTGTTACCCTGCCCAAAACCTAATATCAAAGACCAAACAAAAGGCCGTCTGAAACTTTCAGACGGCCTTTTATCATTTCAGTTAAAAACGGCGTTTCAGCTTGCAAGCCTGCAAGATATGGACGGCGAGTTCTTCCACAGATTTGTCCGTAGTATTGGTAAACGGAATACCGTGGCGTTTAAACATATTTTGCGCATCGGCAATCTCACTGCGGCAAGTATCGATTTTGGCATAAGTCGAATTAGGGCGGCGTTCCTGACGGATAGCCTGCAAGCGTTCAGGCTGAATGGTCAAACCGAACAGCTTATCTTTATAAGGCTTGACCATACGCGGCAAATCGGTCGATTCCAAATCATCGGGAATCAGCGGATAGTTGGCGGCTCGGATACCGTATTGCAAGGCCAGATAGAGACAAGTCGGCGTTTTGCCGGAGCGGGAAACCCCCATCAAAATCACATCGGCTTCTTTCAAATTCTTATCACTGACACCGTCATCATGATTCAGTGAAAAATTGACCGCCTCCATACGCGCATCATAGCGTTGGGTATTGCCGATACCGTGGTGCCCCTGCTGGGCGGCAACCGCCTCCGTATTGAGCTCCTTTTCCAAAAGACCGAGAAAGGTTTCAAAGAAATTAATATGGAACGCATTGGCTTTCTTGATGATTTCACGGATTTCGTCATTGACTACACTGACAAAAGCAATCGGGCGCACGCCGAATTTTTCGGCGGACTGGTTGACTTTGTCTACAACAGCACGCGCTTTTTCAGGCGTATCGATAAACGGATAGGTATGGCGTTTGAACTCAACATTGCCAAATTGGTTCAGCAAGGCTTCACCGATATTTTCAGCGGTCAGGCCGGTTCGGTCGGAAATATAGAAGACTTGGCGTGGATCAGTCATAATGAATCCTCTTGAAGGTAACGTTTCAGACGGCAATCATAGCAGTTACAGCCTTTGCAATAAAGCGACTCCCGGCAGATTACACAGTATTACAACAAATTTGAACAAATTTTGAATTGGCACAAAATTTTATTTTTTGATATTTTGTAGAATTTTATTCCAAAATTGCAAAATAAATCTTGTTTATCAAATTTATTAACTTATTTTGTTTTCCATATTTAACAATAGGATAACTCACAAAAACATGAATCTGATATTCACATTTCAGAAGACTACACGCTTGAAAAGCACAGTATCACAGACGAATTTGTGATTTTAAAAAAGATAAAACACATGACAGCCATCAAACGAATGGCTACAATAAGCAGGCGGATTTGTTTCTTTTTTAACATTTTTGGATTGGATTGGACACACAAATGGCCGAAAACTACGTTATTTGGTTTGAAAACCTGCGTATGACTGACGTTGAGCGAGTGGGCGGTAAAAATGCCTCTTTGGGCGAAATGATCAGCCAACTGACTGAAAAAGGCGTACGCGTTCCCGGTGGTTTTGCGACCACTGCCGAAGCCTATCGCGCTTTCCTGGCTCACAATGGTCTGAGCGAGCGTATTTCCGAAGCCCTGAAACAACTGGATGTTGAAGACGTTGCCGAGTTGGCGCGCGTGGGTAAAGAAATCCGTCAATGGATTTTGGATACTCCGTTCCCTGAGCAGCTGGATGCTGAAATCGAAACAGCTTGGAATAAAATGGTTGCCGATGCCGGCGGTGCGGACATTTCCGTTGCCGTACGTTCTTCCGCAACAGCAGAAGACCTGCCGGATGCTTCTTTTGCCGGACAACAAGAAACCTTCTTGAACATCAACGGCTTGGAAAACGTTAAAGAAGCCATGCGCCATGTATTCGCTTCCCTGTACAACGACCGTGCCATTTCTTACCGTGTCCACAAAGGCTTCGAACACGACATCGTTGCCCTTTCCGCAGGCGTACAACGCATGGTGCGCTCCGACAGCGGCGCGTCCGGTGTGATGTTCACCATTGATACCGAGTCCGGTTACGACCAAGTCGTTTTCGTTACCTCTTCTTACGGCCTGGGCGAAAACGTCGTACAAGGCGCGGTCAACCCTGACGAATTCTATGTATTCAAACCTACTTTGAAAGCAGGCAAACCGGCTATCCTGCGTAAAACCATGGGTTCGAAACAAATCAAAATGATCTTTACCGACAAAGCCGAAGCCGGTAAATCTGTCACCAACATCGATGTACCTGAAGAAGACCGTCAACGCTTCTCCATTACCGACGCCGAAGTTACCGAGTTGGCCCATTACGCGCTGACCATCGAAAAACACTACGGCCGCCCAATGGACATCGAATGGGGCCGCGACGGTTTGGACGGCAAACTCTACATCCTGCAAGCCCGTCCTGAGACTGTAAAATCCCAAGAAGACAGCAGCCGCAACCTGCGCCGCTTCTCTATCAACGGCGAAAAAGTTGTCTTGTGCGAAGGCCGTGCCATCGGTCAAAAAGTCGGCCAAGGCAAAGTACGCCTGGTGAAAGATGCCTCCGAGATGGATTCCGTTGAAGCGGGCGACGTACTCGTTACCGACATGACCGACCCGGATTGGGAACCGGTGATGAAACGTGCTTCCGCCATCGTGACCAACCGCGGCGGCCGTACCTGCCACGCAGCGATTATCGCGCGTGAATTGGGTATTCCTGCCGTAGTCGGCTGCGGCGACGCAACCGATCTGCTTTCAGACGGCCAAGAAGTGACCGTATCTTGTGCCGAAGGCGATACCGGCTTCATCTACTCCGGCCTGCTGGACGTACAAATTACCGATGTTGCTTTGGACAACATGCCTAAAGCCCCTGTCAAAGTGATGATGAACGTTGGTAACCCTGAATTGGCATTCAGCTTCGCCAACCTGCCTAGCGAAGGCATCGGCTTGGCACGTATGGAATTCATCATCAACCGTCAAATCGGTATCCACCCTAAAGCCTTGTTGGAATTTGACAGACAAGACGACGAATTGAAAGCGGAAATTACCCGCCGTATCGCCGGCTACGCTTCTCCTGTTGACTTCTATGTCGATAAAATCGCGGAAGGTGTGGCAACTTTGGCTGCTTCGGTTTATCCACGCAAAACCATCGTCCGTATGTCTGACTTCAAATCCAACGAGTACGCCAACTTGGTGGGTGGCAGCATTTACGAACCGCACGAAGAAAACCCAATGTTGGGCTTCCGTGGTGCAGCGCGTTATGTAGCCGATAACTTCAAAGACTGCTTCGCACTCGAGTGCAAAGCCTTGAAACGCGTCCGTGACGAAATGGGTTTGACCAACGTCGAAATCATGATTCCATTCGTTCGTACTTTGGGTGAAGCAGAAGCTGTTGTCAAAGCCCTTAAAGAGAACGGTTTGGAACGCGGCAAAAACGGCCTGCGCCTGATCATGATGTGCGAGTTGCCGAGCAACGCGGTATTGGCGGAACAATTCCTGCAATACTTCGACGGCTTCTCCATCGGCTCTAACGACATGACCCAGCTGACCCTCGGCCTCGACCGTGACAGCGGTTTGGTATCCGATTCCTTCGACGAACGCAATCCTGCCGTTAAAGTGATGTTGCACTTGGCAATCTCTGCCTGCCGCAAACAAAACAAATACGTCGGTATTTGCGGTCAAGGCCCGTCAGACCATCCGGACTTTGCCAAATGGCTGGTTCAAGAAGGTATCGAAAGCGTATCGCTCAACCCTGATACCGTGATTGAAACTTGGCTGTATTTGGCTAACGAATTGAACAAATAAGTTTGATGAGACCAAAATCCCCTGCCCGTTTATCTCGGCAGGGGATTTTTATTGCCTTATTCAATGCCGTCTGAAAGAACTTTCACGTTCTTTTACCTTTTCAAAAAAGTCCCCTTGCATCAAAAAGATATAGAAATATTCAGCCTTATCTACAAATTCTCAATGGTACTATATTGCCTTTCCGCATTTTATCCCATGCCTTTTGAGTGAACCTTTTTTCACTCTTCCTATCTATCATATACAGTATAACGATACATTTAGAAACAACCCATGAATACAACCTTTATTTCCACCTTTCAGACGGCCTTAAAACGTCTGGCACTCATCAGCACCATTGCCGTCTTAGCAGCCTGCGCCGGCAACAATACCTCTTCCAACCGCGCCGTACCCGACGGCTACTACAAAGTCCGCCCCGGCGATACCCTGACCCAAATCGCCAAACGCTACGGACAAAACGTCAATACACTGGTTGCATGGAACAATCTTCCCAACGCCTCACAAATCGAAGTCGGTCAAGTATTGCGCGTCCGCCGTCATGTTGCCTCCCGCAATACTGCTACGCAGCAACGCCAAGCGACCGCCGTTACCCCGATCAACCGGTTAAGTTTGCAATGGCCGACCGATAACGCCTCATCTTCCATTATCCAACGCTACAACGGCACAACCAGCAAAGGCATAGATATTGCAGGCACACAAGGCCAACAAATCCGTTCTGCCGCAGCCGGTACCGTCATCTACGTTGGCGAAGAAGTCCGCGGCTACGGCAAGCTGATTTTAATCAGCCACAACGACTACACCATTACCGCCTATGCCCACAACGACACGCTTTTAGTACAAAAAGATCAAAAAGTCCAAGCCGGCCAAGTTATCGCCACCATGGGCAGCAGCGATTCAGACAGCGTCAAGCTACATTTTGAAGTTCGTCTAAACGGCAAAGCAGTCGATCCCCTGCCTTATTTGACCAGAACAAATTAATGTCCCAATCAAAAGGCCGTCTGAAATACTATTATTTCAGACGGCCTTTTGATTATCTTGCTATAACAGCTATTTCAACAAAATCTTTTCCTATTTAACTTATGTTGATTGAGTGTAAACGCCGTTATACAATAACAACTTTTTTTAACATTCCATTTCAGGTGCCCTACTATGTCTCCTAACCGCATCCTTGCAACCGCACTCTTGTTTGCATCTGCATTTGCCAGCGCAGATGTCCATATTGATGAAAGCATCCCTTACCGCGACAAAGAAGAAATCGATACCCGTATCGTTTCCGAATGTTTAGAAGTGGGCAGCATTATGTCCAACTCCTTGCAAGAAACTGCAGCCAAAAGTGATGTAACGGTTGTCCGTGACGGTAAAAAACAAGGCACATACGCAGATATCGCCATTACTTCCGCTATGAGCGCAGGCAATGCCTTTATCGGTCACGCCAAAGGTATGGCAGTTTCAGCCACTTTGTATGTTGACGGCAAACAAATTAATAAAAAAAACTTTTACCCGCAACTCTTCCGGCGGCATGTTTGGCGCCTATAAAAGCTCTTGTGCGGTCTTAAATCGCACTTCTAAAGTATTGGGTTCAGATATTGCCCAATGGGTGGTCCGCGAACAAAAAAATGCTCAAAACAAATAAAACCCCAATTTGATAAAGGCCGTCTGAAAAACCGTATTTCAGACGGCCTTTATATTTTCTATTTCTCTAGAAACAAAGAAATAAATTATTCATTAATCATTGTCAGAAATAGAGAATTTTATTTTCAACGCCCTTGATTTTAGAATATCTACCCTCAATTATTAAAACTATAAGAATTTTGTATATGAGCAGTCAAAGGAATAACATGGCAGAAAAAAACTATTATGAAATACTAGGCGTTGCCAAAGATGCGGATGAGGCCGAAATCAAAAAAGCCTACCGAAAACTGGTGCGCAAATACCACCCCGATGTAAGCAAAGAACCTGACGCAGCCGAACGTACAGTAGAAATCAACCGTGCCTACGAAACGCTTTCCGACAAAGAAAAGCGGGCCGAATACGATGAAATGTTGGCTAATCCTTACGGACGTAGCGCCGGAGGCAATCCGTTCGGTCAAGGCGGCAATTCGTTTGGCAATGGATTTAACGGTGGCGGCTTCCGCTATGAACGTCATGAAGGCGAGCCGTTCGGAGCGGGAGACTTTAATTTTGAAGATCTGTTTTCATCATTCCGCCAATCCCACACTCGTTCCGAGCAACCCCGCGGCCCAATAAAAGGCGAGGATCAACATGCTGAATTGAGTATTGATATTTACGCAGCGTATGTTGGCGCAGAACGTAGCATGACTTTGAATGTGCCGACGCTAGACGAACACGGACGTGCGGTTTATCAAAATAAAACCCTCAACGTCAAAATTCCCAAAGGCATTGCAGAAGGCCAACAAATCCGTTTGGCCGGTCAAGGTTTGCCGGGATACAACGGCGGGGAAAACGGTGACTTGTACTTAAAAATCAAGTTCCACGACCAACCTGATTTATATGTCAAAAACAGGAAAGACGTATATCAAACAATAGATATCAAACCTTGGGAAGCCGTATTGGGCGGCAAAATCATCGTCCCTACTGCTTCAGGCCGCTTACAGGTCAATTTGCCTGCCAACAGCCAAAGCGGTAAAAGCATCCGCCTTAAAGGCAAAGGTATTCCTGCAAAAGAAGCCGGAGACCTTTATCTTAATATCCGCATTAATGTTCCGCCAGTAGAGAGCGAAGCCGACCGTGCCGCATGGGAAAAATTGGCCGAACACTTTGCCGCAAAACAAGCATAAGAGAAAGGATAAATTATGATTCAGCCCTCCGATATTACCCTTACTTTTGAAGAAATCGTTGCCGCCAGCCGCTGCCGTCGCGATTGGCTGTTGGAACTTATAGCAGAAGACATCATCAGCATCGATGGTGCACCCGAAAAAAGCACCTTCAGTGGTTTTCATCTTGCCCGCATCCGTCGCGCACAACGCTTAAGCCGTGATTTTGAAGCCGGCATTCCCGCATTGGGGCTGATTATGCGGCTGTTGGACGAGGTGGAAGAACTCAGAAAAATACAGCGTCCGCTGGTACTGCTCGAAGATGAGTAAATATTGGCAAGTTGTTCGCTTAAATATTGATGGCAAGACAAAATCTTTGATGTTTATTGATATTCCATAATGAAAGGCCGTCTGAAAATATTTTCAGACGGCCTTTTTATTTATGCCTTCATTAACAACAGCGTCCGCCGTTGCTACCGCAACGGCGTTTGCGGCAGTAGTCTTGGAATTGCAGCTCGGTCATGACCGGCGCATTAGGATTATGTTTGCGCTGACGGGCAACGTAGTTTTCATAATCCGGGACACCAGCCATCAAGTTTGCTGTCAACTTGATGGTTTTCCACCAAGATGCGAGCTTATGCTTCACTCTGAGCCTCCGGCTGTTTGCCGTCGCGGTACACTGCCGGAATTTCTTTAGCAGTTGGCCAGCCGACTTTGCGGGCTTTCATGGCGGTACGCAAACCGTACACGGCGACAATCACAACAACTGCCAGGAACAAAGCGGTCAAACCGGCATTGATTTGGTCGTTGAAGATGATTTGTGACATTTCGCCAATGTCTTTAGCTGGGGCAAGGACTTCGCCTGAAGCCAAGGCATCGCGGTATTTGCCTGCGTGAGCCAAGAAGCTGACGCGCGGGTCGCTGTGGAACAGTTTTTGCAAACCAGCATAGCAGGTTACGAACAATACGCCGACAGCCGGAACCAAGGTTACCCAAACATAGCGGTCGCGTTTCATTTTCACTAATACAACGGTACACATAATCAACGCTACGCCTGCAAGCATTTGGTTGGCGATACCAAACAACGGCCAGAGCGAGTTGATACCGCCCAGAGGGTCAGTTACGCCGGTATAGAGGAAGTAACCCCACAATGCCACGGCAAAGAATGTTGCAACCAAGTTGGCAGGGATAGAGTCGGTGTTACCGAATGGTTTGTAGAAGATACTGCCCAAGTCTTGAATCATGAAACGGGCAACGCGTGTACCGGCGTCAACCGCAGTCAAGATGAACAAGGCTTCAAACAGCAAGGCAAAGTGATACCAGAACGCCATCATGGCTTCGCCCGGAATCAGACGGCTCATGATGTGTGCCATACCGACTGCGAGGGTTGGCGCACCGCCTGCACGGGACAGAATGGTGTTTTCACCCACTTCTTTAGCAGTGTGCAACAGGGTTGCGGCATCAACAGGGAAGTTCAGTTTGGTGGTGATAACTTCGGCAGCAGTGTTGGCATCTGTACCAATCAGCGCAGCCGGACTGTTCATCGCGAAGTACACGCCTGGCTCAAGCGAAGCGGCGGCAGCCAGCGCCATAATGGCCACAAAGCTTTCCATAATCATGCCACCGTAACCGATCATGCGGACGTGGGTTTCGTTTTCCACCATTTTTGGCGTGGTACCTGAAGAAATCAGCGCATGGAAGCCTGAAACCGCACCACAAGCGATGGTAATGAACAAGAATGGGAACAATGCACCAGAGAATACCGGGCCTGAACCATCGATAAAGTGGGTAACCGCAGGCATTTGCAGGGTTGGGTTAACAATAACGATACCCAAAGCCAAAGCTGCAATCGTACCGATTTTCAGGAAGGTAGACAGATAGTCGCGCGGAGTCAGCAAGAGCCAAACCGGCAATACGGAAGCCACGAAACCGTAAATCATAATCGCCCAAGTCAGCTGAATGCCGTCAAGGTCGAACCAATGGCCGAAGGAGCTGTGGGCAACATCTTCACCATAAATCACGGCCAACATCAGCAAAATAAAGCCGACGATGGAAATCTCGCCAATTTTGCCCGGACGGATGTAACGGGTGTAGATACCCATAAACAGGGCAATCGGCATAGTCGCTGCGATGGTGAACGTACCCCAAGGGCTGTGAACCAATGCTTTCACCACGATCAGTGCCAACACCGCCATAATGATGACCATAATCATCAAAATACCGATGGATGCAATCACACCGGGAACGGTACCGAGTTCTTGTTTCACGATATCGCCCAAAGACTTACCGTCACGGCGCATAGAAACAAACAGTACCATCATATCCTGTACGGCACCGGCAAACACCACGCCGAAGATAATCCACAAAGTACCGGGCAGATAACCCATTTGCGCTGCCAATACAGGACCAACCAGAGGGCCTGCGCCGGCAATAGCGGCAAAGTGGTGGCCGAACAGTACGCCTTTATGTGTAGGAACATAGTCCAAGCCGTCATTGTGGCGTTCTGCCGGAGTCAGACGGTTAGGATCAAGCTGCATCACACGGTTGGCAATGTAAAGACTGTAGAAACGGTAGGCAATGCAGTATACCGAAATGGCGGCCGTAACCATCCAAATCGCACTGACTTGCTCGCCACGGCTGAGAGCTAAAGTAGTAAAGGAGGCCAAGCCTACCAAAACCACAATGCCCCAGATCAAAAATGATTTGAGCGATTTCATTGATTTATCCTTAAAACGTGATGCACCAAGGCTTGCTTTAGCGACAAACTGCCTTAATGCGCTTCAGAAAGACCAGTCATTATAGTCTTCATGATTTCATGAGTGAAATGTCATTTCAACCCAAATTCGACTGAAAACAAAATGATTAGTTCGTCCGTAAGGTTAACACAAACAGACAATATACCCTTCATTTTTTACTTCAAAACCAAATATTCCTTAACATATAGCAAACGAAAGGCCGTCTGAAAACCCAAATATTCAGTTTTCAGACGGCCTGACAAACGGTCAATGCTATAATCCGATATTCCCATTTCTCCATATTGCCATACCATGCAAAACAACGATTCCGAAACCATGCGCCTCTCCAAACGCATGGCACAATTAGGCTTATGCTCTCGCCGCGAGGCAGACAGCTACATCGAGCAAGGCTGGGTCAAAGTCAACGGCCAAACCGCCGTACTCGGTCAAAAAGTCACCGAGCGCGACCGCATCGACCTCAACAAACAAGCCCATGAAAAACAAGCCGCACGCGTAACCATCCTGCTGAACAAACCCGTCGGCTACGTCAGCGCGCAGGCAGAAAAAGGCTATAAGTCTGCCGCAGAACTCATTACCGCCGACAACCATTGGGAAGGCGACGATAGCCGTATCCCTTTCAGCGAAAAGCACAAATTCGGCTTAGCCCCTGCCGGCCGCTTGGACATTGACTCTGTCGGATTGTTGGTACTCACTCAGGACGGCCGCATTGCCAAACAGCTGATTGGCGAAAACAGCAGTAGCGAAAAAGAATACCTTGTCCGCGTCCGTGGCAAACTGGACGACAAAGGCCTCGCCCTGCTCAACCACGGCTTGAGTTTGGACGGAGAAAAATTGCGCCCCGCCAAAGTCGAATGGCAAAACGAAGACCAGTTGCGCTTTATTTTGCGACAAGGCAAAAAACGCCAAATCCGCCGTATGTGCGAACTGGTCGGACTGCGCGTCGTCGGTTTGAAACGCATCCGCATGGGCAAAGTCAAACTCGGCAGACTGCCGCCGGGCAAATGGCGTTATTTACGCGCTGACGAATCGTTTTAATTGCAGATAACAAAAAGGCCGTCTGAAAACACATTTCAGACGGCCTTATCTTTTACTACTTACTCGATATAAGTAAACTTCGCACGTTTGATATTGCAAAGGATTTCGTACGGAATCATACCGGCAACTTCGGAAACTTCATTGATATTAATTACATCGCCCCAAAGCTCGACTTCCGCGCCCAAGCCTTCTTTCGAGGCTTCCAACTCAACCGTAATCATATCCATAGATACCCTGCCGATAATACGGCTGCGTTTGCCATCCACGGCCACAGGAGAATTAGTGGAAGCGCGACGCGGATAACCGTCGGCATAGCCGCAGGCAATCAAACCGACACGGGTAGATTTGCTGGTGTAGAACGTTGCGCCGTAGCCAATCGGGGAATGCGGCTGCAACACACGCTCACCGAAAACGCGGGAAGTCAGGCGCATAACAGGTTTCAAACGCTCATCCACACCGCCGAAAGGCGAAATACCATATAAGGCCAGACCGGCACGGCCCCAATCGCGGCGCGCTTCAGGCACGTTCAAAATCACGGCGGAATTGGCCAAGCTCTCTTCGCCTTCCAAACCCTCACACGCCAAATCAAACGCTTCAAGCTGCATTTCGGTCATGCCGTTTTCCGGCTCGTCCGCGCAGGCAAAATGGCTGAATTTCACAATGTTTTCAACTGATTCAGATTGTTTCAATGCAGTATAGGCCGCGGCATAATTGTGTGGAAAGAAACCGGCACGGTGCATACCAGAGTCCATTTTCAGCCATACAGTTGTCGGATGTTGCCACTCATGATGCACAAACGCCTCCAGTTGCCATTGGCTGCCGATTGCCGGCCACAAATCATAACGGTCAACATCCGCATACTCCGCAACATCAAATACGCCTTCCAACAAAACAATCGGATTTTTAATGCCGTTTTGACGCAACTCCACGCCTTCATCTACCGTTGCCACCGCAAAGCCGTCGGCAATATCCGCCAACGCGTGTGCACATCTGACCGCGCCATGCCCGTAAGCATCGGCCTTAATCACAGCCAACAATTTATTGCCATGCAACTCTTTGAGAAAACGATAATTTTGACGTAAATTATCCAAACGGATTTGCGCATTGAGCGGACGCATAATGTATTCCTCTTATCGGCATTCCGTTTCAGACGGCCTGCCCCATTACTTTGAAGCAAATATTATAGGTCAAAAACCATACAGGATTCCATGAAATACACAAGATTAATATCTTCCTTTCGCCTTACCTTTAAGGATTTATGCTTCTTCTGAGCCTGTTTTAAGGTTATGATGTCATCCAAATTGAAAACGACAAATATCAAAGCCATGAAAGAACTCGACAAAACCGACTTAAAAATTCTCAAGCTCCTGCAACAAAACGCACGCATCCCCATGACCGAATTGGCTGAAAAAGTCGGCCTATCTACCACGCCGGTAACCGAACGCGTCCGCCGCTTGGAACGCGACAACCTTATCACCGGCTATCACGCCCATCTGAATCCACATGCCTTAGGTCAAAGCCTCTTGGTCTTTGTCGAACTGAAACTGCGTTCCAAATCCGGCAATATTTTTGAAGACTTCAAACGCGAAGTACTGAAGATTCCGCAAATTTTGGAATGCCACTTGGTCTCCGGCGAATACGACTACCTCATCAAAGTCCGCCTACCCAATATGTCCGCCTATCGCGATATGCTCGGCAATATCCTGCTGCAACTGCCGGCTGCAGCCGAAAGCCGCAGCTATGTTGTCATGGAAGAAGTCAAAGAAGAAGTAGTATTAAACATCTAATTCCATTCAACCAACAAAGGCCGTCTGAAAGATTACAACATTCAGACGGCCTTTGTTTTAAATAGGCAAAAAAATGCACACATCCGACAGAATGTGTGCCAAGTCTACAAAGGAGAAATAGAGGAGAAACTATTAACTGACTACTCGAACCAGCTAACGAAACGAATTATGCAACAAGAGCTTCAACCGCGCAAGTATTTTTCTTGTAAAGTTTCTTAATTATCCAATTTACAGAACTTAAATGTAATCATGTTTCAATATAGACAAAAAAATGCGCATACCGTTTCGATATGCGCCAAGTCTACAAAGGAGAAATAGAGGAGA
>NZ_KV832194.1:29546-94362 GCF_001837375.1 Neisseria sp. HMSC066H01 | reverse complement strand
CAAGTCTACAAAGGAGAAATAGAGGAGAAAAATCAAGCTGCATCAAGCAACTCAACAGCGCGAATTATCCTTGACTTCTACCCTCCTGTCAACTGTTTCCCCATCTATTTTCAAGTATTTTGCTAAAAAACAACAAAGTCGCTATCCCCCTCTTTTTCTTGCTATTTTCGCCCATATATAAAAAGAATTTAGGGCCGTCTGAAACATATATTGCCACTAAAGATAAACGGCTCCATACTCACACATTCATAGTCCATATCAACCCGACCCAAAGACCATGACCACCCCACTTTCCCTTGCCGTCGTCGGCCATACCAACACAGGCAAAACCTCGCTCTTACGCACACTTTTACGCGACAGCACCTTCGGCGAAGTGAAAAACGCGCCCTCTACCACGCGCCATGTCGAAGAAGCCCTTATCAACGACGGTGACGACAGCTTGGTTTACCTCTACGACACACCTGGTCTTGAAGATGCCGGTGGCGTATTGGACTGGCTGGAAACACACACATCCGCACGCGATGACGGTATCGAACGCATCCAACAATTCCTCAGCAACCATGAAGCACATCACGAATTCAACCAAGAGGCAAAAGTGCTGCGCCAAGTCATGCAAAGCGATATGGCCATGTATGTTATCGATGCGCGGGAACCTGTCCTCGACAAATACAAAGATGAGTTGACCATTTTGTCTTGGTGCGCCAAGCCCATCATGCCCGTGTTCAACTTCACCCAAAATCAAGACCTGACCGCTTGGACCAATATGCTCGCCCGCAGAAACCTGCATGTTTACGCCGGTTTCGATACCGTTGCCTTCGACTTTGAAGGCGAAATCCGATTGTGGGACAACCTTGCCACCATGTTACCTAAGCGCGACATCCTCGACCGCCTCATCAATATGCGCCGGCGCGAGTGGCAACGGCTGGATACGGAAGCGCGTCGTGAAATTGCCGATTTTCTGCTGGATGCCGCCGCATTTACCCAAGAAATTGCCGAAAACGACGACCCTGCCCCGACTTTGGAAGTCATGCAATCGGAAATCCGCCAACTTGAGCGGCAAATGCAACAACGCCTGTTCACACTTTACCGCTTCTATCACGACGAAGTCGGCAGTGACAGCACATGGATGCCCAAAGCCTTCAAACAAGATCCGTTTGACAGCGAATTGCTCAAACATTACGGCATCCGTACCGGTACCGGCGCAACCGCAGGTGCACTCATCGGCTTAGGCTTGGATATTGCCACGCTTGGCGGCTCGCTTGGTTTGGGCACAGCCATCGGTGGACTGTTGGGCGGCATTTTGCCCAATGCCCAAGACATCACCGACAAAATCAACGGCCGGCAAACCCTGCATACTGATCCGGAAACCCTTACCCTGCTCGCCGCACGCGCACTGGATTTATTGCACGTCTTGCAAACGCGCGGCCACGCGGCTCAATCACATATCGAGCTAAAAGAACGCAAAGCGCCATGGAATACGGCCAAATTGCCAAGCGAACTCAACAAAGCACGCAGCAACCGCAAATGGTCTTCGCTCAATACACACCAGCCCGAAGCCAGCCGTAACGAACGCGCAGCCTATGTCGCCACTTTAAGCGAGAAATTAAAAGCTTAGAATTGCCGCATAACAAAAAGGCCGTCTGAAACCCAAATGTTTCAGACGGCCTTTTAAGCTTAGCAGGCAAATATTTATTCAGAAGCTTTGGTTTCGCGTTTCAAACCGCCGCCAAGTGCTTTATACAAGTCGGCAAGGTTTTCCAAACGGGTCAGCTGATTAGCCAAAAGAGCAGTTTCTGCGCCGTAACTGCTGCGCTCGGCATCCAGCAAATCCAATGCACTGGATACGCCATGTTTGTAGCGCAGGCTGATGAGGCGCAGGCTGTCGTTGTAGGCACGGCTTTGTTTGCTCAAAGCGGCATAGCTTTTATCCAGCTGTTCGCGTGCAACCAACGCATTGGAAACGTCTTTGAATGCGGATTGAACAGCGGCTTCATAAGCAACGATTTGTGCCTGTTGGCGCAGTTTGGCTACGTCAAGATTGGCTTTGTTTGTGCCCCAATCAAAGATAGGCAGAGTGATGGATGGTGCAAAAGCCCAAATACCCGTGCCGCTCTTAAACAGGCCGCTCAACTCGCCGGAAGCGGTACCGACAGAACCGGTCAGGCTGATGCGCGGGAAAAACGCCGCACGTGCCGCACCGATATTGGCATTGGCTTGTTTGAGCGCGTGTTCGGCCGCACGGATATCCGGACGGTTGAGCAACAGGTCCGAACTCAAACCGGCAGGCAGTTTGGTCATTTTGAACTGTTTGTTCAAAGGCAAACCGGCAGGCAAGTCTTCAGGCAAAGGTTGATTAATCAACATAGCCAAGGAATTTCGCGCTTGCTCGCGGTTTTTTACCGCAGATGCGTAATCGGCTTTGGCCGATTCAATCAGCGCTTCCTGTTGGTGCAAATCAACGGCGGAAATCACGCCGGCCTTATGGCGTAATTGCGAGAGCTTGTAAGTCGCTTCACGGGTTTGTAATACGCGTTGTGCCAATGCCATGGTTTCTTCCGCGTAGCGTTCGTTAAAGTAGGCTTTGGCAACGGTAGAAATCAGGGTCAGATGGGCGGCATCGCGGTTTGCGGCCACATTAAAATAACCTTGCAACGCGGCTTCGCTGGTGCTGCGGACACGGCCGAAGAGGTCAAGCTCATAAGAGGCTGCGCCCAAACCCACGCTGTATTGGCTGCTAACGCTGCCGCCACTCAAACTGCCTTGACGCGAACCTGTACCGCTGGCATTGACGGTTGGCAACAAATTATTACGCGCAATCATGTATTGCTTGCGGTAGATTTCCGCATTCAGCGCGGCTGTACGCAAATCGGTATTGCGTTCCAATGCGATGTCGATCAGGCGGTGAAGGCGAGGATCGGCAAAGTAATCTTGCCAACCCAATTCGGCTGCACGGATACCGTCGTCAACAGTGTCGTATTTAAACGTATCGGCCACGGCAACTTGAGGCTGCTCATATTTCGGCATCATGGTACAGGCCGACAAAGCCACGGCGGCGGCAACGGCGGTCAGTACAGGTTTGAATGTAATCTTCTTCATTTTAGAATCCTTTAGCATTTTGAGGCCGTCTGAAAATTTTTCAGACGGCCTTTGCTTTAGTGCTTGTCTGAATCGTGTTTACCGTCTTCAATCATGCCGGCTTCAGCGGCGTGTTTGGCGGCCATCTCATGCTCGTGTGCGGTTTCTTTAAAGAATTTGCGCACAACCACATAGAACAAAGGCACAAGGAACACAGACAGAATCGTACCGATCAACATACCCCAGACCACGGTCGTACCAATCGCACGTTGGCTGGCGGAGCTGGCACCGCTGGCAACATAAAGCGGTACCACGCCCAAGATGAAGGCAAACGAAGTCATGATAATCGGACGGAAACGCAAGTGTGCGGCGGCAAGCGCAGCTTCAAGCGCGCTCTTGCCTTGCGCTTGCAGGTCTTTGGCAAACTCGATAATCAAAATCGCGTTTTTCGCACTCAAACCCATCACCGTAACAAAACCGACTTGGAAGTAGATATCGTTGGCGTATGCCGGAATACTGCCCAGCAGTGCCTCAAACATGTTACGGCCGGTCACGCCCAATGCCGCGCCAATCAAGCCCAACGGAATCACAAGGATAACCGCCAACGGGATAGACCAGCTTTCGTACAAAGCAGCCAATACTAAGAATACAGCGGCAGCGGCCAATGCGTACAACACGACAGTTTGTGAGCTGCCTTTAGCCTCTTCACGAGACTGACCGCCCCATTCCAGACTGTAACCGCCGCCCATTTCATCAACCATTTGCTGCACCGCAGCCATGGCTTGACCGGAAGATACGCCATTAACAGGAGAGCCGGAAAGCTCCATTGCCGGATAACCATTGAAGCGGACGCTTTGTTCCATACCGTTTTCCCAAGAAACAGTAGCAATGGTAGAAAGCGGTACGGCAACGCCGGATTTGTTCGGTACAGTCAGGTTCAGAATATCGGCAGGCTGCATACGGGCACTCGCATCAGCTTGTACCATCACGCGTTGCAGACGGCCTTGATTCGGGAAGTCGTTTACATAAGACGAACCCAAAGAAGAAGCCAAAGCAGTACGGATGTCAGAGAACGAAATACCTTGTGCGGCTGCTGCGGCACGGTTGATGTCGATTTTCAACTGCGGCGCATCTTCCAAACCGCTCGCACGAACGGTACTTGGGTTAAACAAACCGCTTTTGCGCATTTTGTCAATCAACTCATTGCGCTTGGCCAATAATGCGGCATGGCCGCTGTTGTTACGGTCTTGCAGGTAAATCGTCAAGCCGGAGCCTGTACCCAATTCCATAATGGCAGGAGGCACAATCGCCAAACCGAAACCGTCTTTCAGCGTAGCCATCATCATGCCGGTCAACTTACCGGAAATAGAAGTCGCATCGCTGCCCGGAGCAGTACGTTCGCTCCAGTCTTTCAGAATGACAAAGCCCAAAGCCATGTTTTGGCCGGAACCGCTAAAACTAAAGCCGGAAACGGTAACAATGTTCTCGATCTCAGGTACAGATTTCGCCAGTTGAGTGATTTGAGCCAAAGTTGCATCGGTACGCTCTTTGGTCGCGCCGGCAGGCAGCTGTACGCTCAACATCAAGTTACCTTGGTCTTCAGTCGGCAAGAAGGAAGTCGGCAGACGCATAAACAGGAATACGCCCACAACAGTCAAACCGATATAGACAACCATCATGCGCAAAGTCTTGCGCAAGACTTTGGCTACCCAGCCTTCGTAGCCGTGTGTCCAGTTGTCGAATTTCTTGTTAAACCAACCGAAGAAACCTTTTTTCTCTTCGTGATGACCATTCTGAATCGGCTTGAGCATGGTGGCACACAATGCCGGAGTCAGCGTCAAAGCAAGGAATGCGGAGAAGCCGATCGATGCCACCATGGTCAGGGCAAACTGTTTGTAAATGTTACCGGTTGCACCGCTAAACATTGCCAGCGGCACAAATACGGACATCAACACGGCAGTAATACCGATCACCGCGCCGGAAATCTGACTCATCGCTTTTTTGGTTGCAGCCTTAGGCGGCAGACCTTCGCTCGCCATAATACGCTCAACGTTTTCAACGACCACAATCGCATCATCGACCACAATACCAATTACCAATACCATCGCAAACATGGTCAATACGTTAATCGACATACCCATATATGAGATAAAGGCAAAACCGCCCAACAGGGAAATCGGCACGACAATAGTCGGAATCAGCGTATAGCGGATATTTTGCAGGAAGAGATACATCACCAAGAATACCAATACGATGGCTTCCAAAAGCGTATGGATCACTTTCTCAATCGAAATTTCCACAAATTTGGAAGTATCGTAAGGAACTTTCCAGCTCATGCCGTCTGGAAAATACTTCTGCAAAACTGCCATTTTTTCTTTCACGGCAGTCGCCGTTGCCAAAGCGTTACCGCTGTTGGACAGCATCACTGCCATACCGGTGGTATTCACGCCGTTCAAACGTGTGGAAGTAGAATAGTCCTGCATACCCAAGCTGACTTTGGCAACGTCTTTCAGATAGACATTAGAACCATCGGTATTGGATACCAAAATGATGTTGCCAAACTCTTCAGCCGTTCTTAATTGCCCTTCCGCAGTAACGGTCGCCGAAATGGTCTGACCTGCAGCCGCCGGCAAAGAACCGATAGAGCCTGCAGAAATTTGGATATTTTGAGTAGCCAGTGCGTTGGTTACCGTTGCAAAAGACAAGTTGTAGTTTTGCAGTTTTTTCGGGTCAACCCAAATACGCATGGCGCGTTGCGCACCAAACAATTGTACCTGCCCTACCCCGTCGATACGCTGCAGTTCAGGAATGATATTGCGCTGGGCGTAATCGTTCATTTCCTCAATGGATTGCTTTTCAGAAGAAAGCATGACCACTTGCAAGAAGTTGGAACGCGCTTTAGATACGGTTACACCATATTGCTGTACGGTAGACGGCAATGTGGACAACACTTCCGACAATTTGTTCTGCACGTCCACCTGCGCCAAATCTTCATTGGTTTCCGGTGTAAACGTCAGACTGACGCTGCTGCTGCCGCTGGAATTGGCAGAAGTCGTCATATAGTCCAAACCTTCCACACCGTACATATTACGTTCGATAACGGCCAGTACACTGTCTTCCATTACCTGAGCAGAAGCGCCCGGATAAGTAGCGCGCAAAGTAATGGTCGGTGCTGCAACGGACGGATATTGGGAAATTGGCAGTTTTTGAATGCCGAAAATACCCGCTGCGATGATAAAAATCGCAATAACCCATGCAAAGATGGGGCGGTCAATAAAAAACTTAGACATTCACGCGTTCCTTATTTGGCTTCAGATGCAGCTTTAGCTTCAGGCTTGGCCTCGGATGCAGCCTGGCCGTCTGAAACTGCCGGGGTTGCCGCTGCGGCGTTTGCAGGCGGCGTCCATTCTTTCGGCGTTACCTTTTTAGCACCCGACATAGCGGCAATGCTGATGCCTTCAACAATCACTTTGTCGCCGTCTTTCAGGCCGTCTGTAATCACCCAATTGCTACCTTGCTGTTGGGCAATGGTCACGACACGCGCTTCCATTTCGCTCTTGTCATTCACCACCATCACCGTATCTTGCGAACCGCGGGTAACTGCTTGTTGCGGCACTACAAATGCATTATCCACTGCAACTTGTTCCATCAATACGCGTACATACAAGCCCGGCATCAAGATATTTCTGTCATTAGGAATGGCAGCGCGCAAGGTAATTTGACCGGTCGTTTCGTTAACAGTCGGATCTGCAAACAGCAGACGGCCTTTTTCAGGGTAAACCGTACCGTCGTCAAATTTGATGTCCACTGCAATCGCGCCGTTTGCCGCCAACAATTTGCCTTCAGCAACCTGTTGACGCAGTTTCATAACCTCACTGGCAGATTGGGTAACGTTGACATACATCGGATTGGTTTGTTGGATGGTGGCCAAAACGGTGGTATCGCCGGCATTCAACAGCGTACCTTCAGAAACTTTAGATTGACCGATAAAGCCGGAAATCGGCGCAGTAATGCGGGAGCGGTTCAGGCTGATACCGGCAGATTTGATAGCTGCTTGTGCAGATTTGACGCCTGCCTCGGCTGAGCGCTTGGCGGTTACGGCTGCATCATATTCCTGTTGGCTGATGGCATCGGCGGCAACCAGCGGTTTGTAGCGGGCCAAGTCGGCATTCGCTTTGGCCAAAGTCGCTTGCGCACTCGCCAACTGGGCGCGTGCGCTTTCTAAGTTTGCTTCATAAGTCGAGCTGTCGATTTGGTATAAAGGCTGACCGGCTTGCACATAGCTGCCCTCTTGGAATAGGCGTTTTTGCAAAATACCGCCGACTTGGGCGCGAACTTCAGCAGTACGCAATGATTCCAGACGGCCCGGCAACTCGGTTGTCAATGCAACGGTTTCCGGATGCACGGTAACCACGCGGACTTCAGGGGCAGGTTGATTTTGCTGTTGCTGACTGCCTTGCGCCTGTTGGCCGGCTGCCTTCTCATCGCCTTTGCCGCAAGCAGAAAGCGCCAATGCAGTAGCCGCCGCAATCGATACGACACGCATCATTTTAGAAGCATAAAGAGCCATAATTTTCCTATCTCTATGATAAATAAGGGTTTGACTAATTAAAAATTGATTACTTTAATCTCATATTTCGCAAACAGAAATTGCCTGCTTTTATGAAAAACAGGCTGATTATATAGTGTTGAGAAACACTATCAAGTATTGAATTAAATTATACATACATTCTTGCATTTTCAGAAGTAATTTTTTATAATCCGAACCATAAATTTACATTCCCCACAAAACAACTATGAGAAGAACCAAAACCGAAGCCTTAAAAACCAAAGAATATCTCATGCTTGCCGCATTGGATACGTTTTATCAGAAAGGCATTGCCCGCAACTCGCTTAACGAAATTGCCCAAGCCGCAGGCGTAACGCGCGGCGCGCTGTATTGGCATTTCAAAAACAAAGAAGATTTGTTTGACGCCTTGTTCCAACGGATTTGCGACGACATCGAAAGCTGCATAAAAGAAGACTCGAACAACAATAACGAACAGGCTTGGTCAAGCTTCCGACTAACTCTGACCCGTTTCTTCGAGCGCCTGCAACACAACGATCTTCACTATAAATTCCACAGCATTTTGTTTTTAAAATGCGAACACACCGAGCAAAACGAGGCGGTCATTGCCATCGCTAAAAAACACCAATCGCTATGGCGTGAAAAAATCGTTGCTGTCCTGACTGATGCGGTACAACAAAAAGCGTTGGCGGATAATTTAGATATCGATATGGCAGTCATCTTCATCAAGTCTTCATTAGACGGCTTGATTTGGCGCTGGCTTTCTTCAGGTCAAGGCTTCGATTTGGCGCAAACCGCCCCCCGCATGATTGAAATCATCATTGATACATTGGAAAATCATCCGCAATTAAGAAAACAATCATAAACATCAAAAATAAAAGGCCGTCTGAAACATTAAAAGTTTCAGACGGCCTTTTGGTTCAAACCTAATTAACGTGTTACCGGTTTGTAACGGATACGTTTCGGTTTCGCGCCCTCTTCACCCAAACGGCGTTTCTTATCGGCTTCGTATTCCTGATAGTTGCCGTCAAAGAACACCCATTTAGAGTCGCCTTCACAAGCCAAGATATGCGTAGCGATACGGTCGAGGAACCAACGGTCATGCGAAATCACCATCACGCTGCCGGCAAATTCCAACAATGCGTCTTCCAACGCGCGCAGAGTTTCCACATCGAGGTCGTTGGACGGTTCGTCCAACAGCAAGACGTTGCCGCCGCTCAACAAGGTTTTTGCCAAGTGCAGACGGCCGCGTTCGCCACCAGACAATTGACCGGCAATTTTGCTTTGGTCGCTGCCTTTGAAGTTGAAGCGTCCCAAATATTGGCGGGCAGGAATTTCAAACTGACCAACCTGTAAAATGTCGCGGCCTTCGGCGATGTTGTCGAACACAGTTTTGTCGTTTTGCAAACCTTCGCGACTTTGGTCAATCAAGCTCATTTTCACGGTTTGGCCGATTTTCACTTCGCCGGAATCGGGCTGCTCTTTGCCCGAAATCATTTTGAACAACGTCGATTTACCCGCGCCGTTCGGGCCGATGATGCCGACAATCGCGCCAGCAGGCACTTTGAAGCTCAAATCGTCAATCAACACTTTGTCGCCGAACGATTTGGAAACATTCACAAATTCAATCACTTCGTTACCCAAACGCTCGGCAACAGGAATGAAGATTTCCTGCGTTTCATTGCGTTTTTGGTATTCGTAGTTACTCATTTCTTCAAAACGCGCCAGACGCGCTTTGGACTTGGCTTGGCGGCCTTTGGCATTTTGGCGCACCCATTCCAATTCCTGCTTCATCGCTTTCACGCGCGCGGCTTCGGATTTAGCCTCGTTTTCCAAGCGTTTTTCTTTCTGTTCCAGCCAAGACGAGTAATTGCCTTTCCAAGGAATACCGTGGCCGCGGTCAAGTTCCAAAATCCATTCGGCAGCATTATCGAGGAAGTAGCGGTCGTGCGTTACCGCAACGACTGTACCGGGGAAGCGCACTAAGAATTGCTCCAGCCATTCCACCGATTCCGCATCCAAGTGGTTGGTCGGCTCGTCCAGCAGCAGCATATCCGGTTTGCTCAACAAGAGTTTGCACAAGGCAACGCGGCGTTTTTCACCGCCGGACAGATTGCCGATTTTGGCATCCCATTCCGGCAAGCGCAGCGCATCGGCGGCGATTTCCAATTCGTGTTCCGCACCGCCGCCCGTGGACGAACCTGCCGCAATAATCGCTTCCAAACGGCCCTGTTCTTCCGCCAGCGCGTCAAAATCCGCATCGGGATTGGCATACTCGGCATACACTTCTTCCAAACGTTTCTGCGTGGCAGCCACTTCACCCAAACCGCTTTCCACTTCCTCGCGCACAGTTTTCTCAGGATCAAGCTCGGGCTCTTGCGGCAGGTAGCCGATTTTAATGCCGCCCATCGGCACGGCTTCGCCCTCAAATTCTTTATCCACGCCCGCCATAATCCGCAGTACAGTAGATTTACCCGCACCGTTCAAACCAAGCAAACCGATTTTTGCACCGGGGAAAAATGAAAGGGAAATGTCTTTAATAATGGTTTTTTGCGGCGGCACAACCTTGCTCACGCGCAGCATAGAATAGACGTATTGTTGGGACATAGTTTTCTCGTTTTCATCAAACAAATTTCAGACGGCCCATTTTAACCTATTGCCCCAATACTTGCTTGTTCAAATGCCGTCTGAAAATAGAAATAAGCATCAAAATATACACCGCGCCGAACCGATACCCTCATTGCCCGACGGTATCAATGCCAAACCGCAAAAAATTTGATTTAAGCCAGTTTATCCTTGAACTGGCATTGCCAATATCCGGCGCGCTTCATAAAATGCACCTATATCCTTGAAAGTACGCACACAAACAATAACGACAGAGAACACCACACCAAGGAACCTTTCAGATTTCTCAATAAAAATACTTTTTAAAAAAAGGATTTACCTCATGTCGGAAAATACGCAAAAAACAGCAAAACAAGGTTTGCCGTCACTGGCAAAAAGTACGATTTGGATGCTGAGCTTCGGCTATCTCGGCGTTCAGACGGCCTTTACCCTGCAAAGCTCACAAATGAGCCGAATTTTTCAAACTTTAGGCGCCGACCCGCACAATTTGGGCTGGTTTTTCATTCTGCCCCCATTGGCCGGTATGTTGGTTCAGCCGATTGTGGGCTACTACTCAGACCGCACCTGGATGCCGCGCTTGGGCGGCCGCCGTCTGCCCTATCTGCTTTACGGTACGCTGATTGCGGTTATCGTCATGATTCTGATGCCGAACTCGGGCAGCTTCGGTTTTGGTTACGCTTCTTTGGCGGCCTTGTCGTTTGGCGCGCTGATGATTGCGCTGTTGGACGTGTCCTCCAATATGGCAATGCAGCCGTTTAAGATGATGGTCGGCGACATGGTCAACGAGGAGCAGAAAAGCTACGCCTACGGCATTCAAAGTTTCTTAGCAAATACGGGCGCGGTTGTGGCGGCGATTCTGCCGTTTGTGTTTGCGTATATCGGTTTGGCGAACACGGCCGAAAAAGGCGTCGTGCCGCAGACCGTGGTCGTTGCGTTTTATGTGGGTGCGGCGTTGCTGGTAATTACCAGCGCGTTCACGATTTTCAAAGTCAAAGAATACGATCCGGAAACCTACGCCCGCTATCACGGCATCGATGTCGCCGCGAATCAGGAAAAAGCCAACTGGTTCGAACTTTTGAAAACCGCACCTAAAGCGTTTTGGACGGTGACTTTGGTACAATTCTTCTGCTGGTTTGCCTTCCAATATATGTGGACTTACTCGGCAGGCGCGATTGCGGAAAACGTGTGGCAGACAACCGATGCCTCTTCCGTAGGCTACCAAGAAGCAGGCAACTGGTACGGCGTTTTGGCGGCGGTACAATCCATTGCTGCCGTTATCTGCTCGTTTATTCTGGCAAAAGTACCGAATAAATACCATAAAGTCGGTTATTTCGGTTGCTTGGCTTTGGGTGCGCTCGGTTTCTTCTCCGTTTTCTTCATCAGCAATCAATACGCGCTGGTGTTGTCTTATACCTTAATCGGTATTGCGTGGGCCGGTATCATTACCTATCCTTTGACGATTGTGACCAATGCCCTCTCAGGCAAACACATGGGTACTTATTTGGGTCTGTTTAACGGTTCTATCTGTATGCCTCAGATCGTCGCCTCTCTGCTGAGCTTTATCCTCTTCCCTATGCTGGGCAGCCATCAGGCAACCATGTTCTTGGTTGCAGGCGCGGTCTTGCTGCTGGGAGCCTTCTCAGTATGTCTGATTAAAGAGACCCACGGCGAATAATCCATCCATACCATCGGCAAAGGCCGTCTGAAACCTTTGCCGAACTTACGATTTTAATAACAGGAGCTTCATAAATGTACACGAGAATCATGGAAGTCAGCCCTTGGACACTGCGTTCGACAAAACTGGAAAAAGAGCACAAACGGCTGCAAGAGAGCCTGACCAGCTTGGGCAACGGCTATATGGGCATGCGCGGCAACTTTGAAGAAACCTACTCCGCCGACAGCCACTTGGGTACCTACATCGCCGGCGTGTGGTTCCCCGACAAAACCCGTGTCGGCTGGTGGAAAAACGGCTATCCTAAATATTTCGGCAAAGCCATCAATGCGCTCAATTTCAGCAAAGTCAGAATCTTTGTCGACAATCAGGAAGTGGATTTGGCGAAAAACGACGTTGCTGGCTTCTCCGTCGAACTCGATATGCAGCACGGCGTGTTGCGCCGCTCGTTCACCGTATTCGGCGTGCGTTTCGATGTGTGCAAATTCCTGTCCGTCGCGCAAAAAGAGCTGGCGGTTATCCGCTGGGAAGCCGTATCCGTCGACGGCAAAACCCACCAAGTCCGCATCGATTCCATCATCGACGCCGACGTGAAAAACGAAGACTCCAACTACGAAGAAAAATTCTGGCAGGTATTGGACAAAGGCGTTTCAGACGACCGCTCCTACATTGCCACCCAAACCGTCGCCAATCCTTTCGGCGTGGAACAATTCATCGTCAACGCCGAGCAAACCTTCGCCGGCAGCTTCAAAGCCCTCGGCGGCAGCCAAACCGACTGGCAGGTCTCCAATTCTTTCGAGGCCGAAGTCGGCGGCACGCCTGAAACCTTTGAAAAACGCGTGATTGTTACCACCAGCCGCGATTATCAAGGCTTGGAAGCGGTGAAAGCCACAGGCCGCGCCTTGTCGGAAAAAATCGCAGGCGTTGCGTTTGAAACCTTGCTGGACGCACACAAAGCAGGCTGGCTGCACCGTTGGGAAATCGCCGACGTGGTCATTGAAGGCAGCGACGAAGCGCAGCAGGGCATCCGCTTCAACCTGTTCCAACTGTTCTCCACCTACTACGGCGAAGACGCGCGTCTGAACATCGGCCCCAAAGGCTTTACCGGCGAAAAATACGGTGGCGCGACCTATTGGGACACCGAAGCCTATGCCGTACCGCTCTATCTTGCACTGGCGGAACCCGAAGTTACCCGCAACCTGCTGCAATACCGTCGCAACCAACTGCCGCAGGCGCAGCACAACGCGCGCGAACAGGGCTTGGCGGGCGCACTCTATCCGATGGTAACGTTTACAGGCATTGAGTGCCACAACGAATGGGAAATCACCTTCGAGGAAATCCACCGCAACGGCGCGATTCCTTACGCCATCTACAACTACACCAACTACACCGGCGACGAAAGCTATCTTGCCAAAGAAGGCTTGGAAGTCTTGGTCGAAGTGTCCCGCTTCTGGGCGGACCGCGTCCACTTCTCCAAACGCAACGGCAAATACATGATTCACGGCGTAACCGGCCCGAACGAATACGAAAACAACATCAACAACAACTGGTACACCAACACCCTCGCCGCATGGGTATTGGACTACACCCGCGAAGCCTTGGCGAAATACCCGCGTCCGGATTTGAACGTGAGCGCCGCCGAGTTGGAAAAATGGGCGGACATCAGCGCGAATATGTACCGTCCGCATGACGAAGAACTCGGCGTGTTCGTACAACACGACGGCTTCCTCGACAAAGACATCCGCCCCGTGTCCGCACTTTCGCCCGAAGATTTGCCACTCAACCAGAAATGGTCGTGGGACAAAATCCTGCGTTCGCCCTTCATCAAACAGGCGGACGTATTGCAAGGCATCTACTTCTTCGGCGACCGTTTCAATATCGACGAAAAACGCCGCAACTTCGACTTCTACGAACCGATGACCGTGCACGAAAGCTCGTTGTCGCCTTGTATCCACGCCATCCTCGCCGCCGAACTGGGCAAAGAAGAAAAAGCCGTGGAAATGTACCAGCGCACCGCCCGCCTGGACTTGGACAACTACAACAACGACACCGAAGACGGTTTGCACATCACCTCCATGACCGGCTCGTGGCTCGCCATCGTCCAAGGTTTCGCCCAAATGAAAACCTGGGGTGGCAAACTCAGCTTCGCACCGTTCCTGCCGAGTGCGTGGACAGGCTACGCCTTCCACATCAACTACCGAGGCCGTCTGATTAAAGTCGCCGTTGGCAAAGAAAACGTGGTTTTCACCCTGCTCAAAGGCGAGCCGCTCGATTTGCAGGTGTATGGCAAAGACATCACGCTTAGCGGCAGCCACACCGTTGCATTGGAAAAATAAGGAGGGCGCAAAATGACTTTTACCGCAGTGCTCTTTGACCTCGACGGCGTCATCACCGACACCGCCGAATACCACTACCGCGCATGGAAAAAGCTCGCCGAAGAACTGGGCATCAGTATCGACCGCAAGTTTAACGAGCAGCTCAAAGGCGTATCGCGCGACGATTCACTCAAACGCATCCTCGCGCACGGCGGCAAAACCGTCAGCGAAGCCGAGTTCGCCGAACTGACCAGCCGCAAAAACGACAACTACGTCGAGATGATTCAGGCAGTCAAACCCGAAGACGTGTACCCCGGCATTTTGCCGCTGCTGGAAGCATTGAGGGCAAACGGCAAAAAAATCGCCCTCGCGTCCGCCAGTAAAAACGGCCCGTTCCTGCTGGAACGCATGGGACTTACCCACTTCTTCGACGCCGTCGCCGACCCTGCCGCCGTCGCGCATTCCAAACCCGCCCCCGACATCTTCCTCGCCGCCGCCGAGGGCGTGGGCGCGGACATCCGCCAATGCATCGGCATTGAAGACGCCGCCGCCGGCGTCGCCGCCATCAAAGCCGCCGGCGCCTTGCCCATCGGCGTGGGCAAAGCCGAAGACTTGGGCAGCGACATCGCGCTGGTGTCCGGCACTGCCGAGCTGACCTACGCCTACCTGCAAAACGTGTGGGAGCAGTCGGGCAGATAAAATATTAAAGAAGTAAAAAGGCCGTCTGAAAACCTGATTCAGGTTTTCAGACGGCCTTTCTTCTTTTAGAACAGAGTGATAACCCAACTTACACAACCCTAAAAACTGAATACCAACTTTTCAACCATGCTATTCAAATTTATTTGAAAGATTTTCTCTGACCAGCCAACCTTAACAATCACTATTGAAATGCGCGCCGATGTTTTGCCGTCTAGCGTATGCGGCTTGGGCTACGGCGAGGCTGCATTCGAGCAGGTTGCGGTTTTCGTATTCGGACGCGGTGTGCGGCTCGGCTTGGTTTTGCTTCCAAAGCCGCAGTTGGGCGATGGCGCGGCGCAGGTCGGTATCGTTGCGGAGGATGCCCAGATGGCGTTGGTTGAACGCTTGCAGGACGGGGCGGCTGAATGTGTTTTGGAGGTCGTCTGAAAAGATGTCTGCTTCGGCGGAGGGATTTTCAGACGACCTTTTGGACGGTGCGGTTTGGAACGCTTGTCCGTCCGCGATGGTTTGGGCGGCAAGTCTGGCGGTTACGACGCATTCGAGCAGGGAGTTGCTGGCGAGGCGGTTGGCTCCGTGCAACCCTGTGCAGGCGGTTTCGCCTAAGGCGTAGAGCTGCGGCAGGGAGGTTCTGCCGCAGGGGTCGGTTTGGATGCCGCCGCAGGTGTAGTGTTGCACGGGGCGGACGGGGATGGCTTGGCGCGTGATGTCCAAGCCGCATTGGGATAAACAGTGTCGGTGGATAGACGGGAAATGCTGACGGACGAACGCCGCGGGTTGATGGCTGATGTCGAGTGAGACGAAGTCTTGCGTTTGTTTGGCGATTTCGGCGGCGATGGCGCGGGCAACGATGTCGCGCGGTGCGAGTTCGGCGCGGCGGTCGTAATGCGGCATAAACCGTTCGCCCGATTGGTTGGTTAGGATGCCGCCTTCGCCGCGCACGGCTTCGGAAATCAGGAAGGTGCGGCCGTTTTCAGACGGCCTTGCCAAGCCTGTAGGGTGGAATTGGATAAATTCGAGGTTTTCGACTACGCAGCCTGCGCGTATCGCCATGGCGATAGCGTCGCCCGTGCATTCGGGCGGCGTGGTGGTGGCGGCGTAAATCTGCCCCAAGCCGCCGCCTGCAAGTACGGTATGATGGGCGTGGATGCGGTAGGTTTCTTGCGTTCGGCGGTCAAGGACGGTTAGCCCGCACACTGCGCCTGATTCGGTTTGAACGTCCAACGCCATCTGCCGCTCGCAAACGCGGATGTTCGGGCGGCGGCGTATTTGGGCGATCAGGCTCTGCATGACGGCTTCGCCCGTGTAGTCGGCGACGTGGACGATTCGGCGGCAGGTATGCCCGCCTTCGCGCGTCAGGTGCAGGTCGTTATTATTTTGGTCGAACGCCACGCCCTGCGCCAGCAGCCATTCGATTGCCGGTTTGCCCTGCGACAGGATGGTGCGGACGGCGGCTTCGTTGCACAAACCTGCTCCCGCTTCCAAAGTATCGGCAACGTGTTTTCCGATGTCATCCTCTCCCGACCACACCGCCGCAATCCCGCCTTGCGCATGACGGCTGGCGGTGTCGTCCAGCCAGTTTTTGCACAAAATGACGATGCGGAACGATTCAGGCAGCGACAAGGCGAGCGTCAATGCCGCCAGCCCGTTTCCGGCAATCAATACGTCGCAATCGGTTTGCATGGTGTTGTCCTTGTTTGAGAGGTCGTCTGAAACGGCAATATGGACGGAAAATCAGGCGGGGCCCATGCCGTTGAACACATCTTTTTTCTTCAGCCCTGCCGCGAAGTCGAGCATACGCTGCAAAGGCAGTTTGGCGGCTTCTCCCAGCTTTCTGTCCAACAGGATTTCGTTGTACCCGCTTGCCAGGGCGTATTTGATGCCACCCAGCGAATTCATTGCCATCCACGGGCAGAACGCGCAGCTTTTGCAGCTTCCGCCGTTGCCCGCCGTCGGGGCGGCGATAAACTCTTTGTCGGGTGCCTGCTTTTGCATTTCGTGCAGGATGCCCAAATCGGTCGCCACGATGAATTTTTTTTCGGGGCGCGATACGGCGGCTTTGAGTAGCTTGCTGGTCGAGCCGACCACGTCGCCCAATTCGATGACGCTTTGAGGCGATTCGGGATGAACCAGCACCACCGCGTCGGGATGTTCCGCCTTCAACGCCGCCAATTCCTGCCCTTTGAATTCGTTATGGACGATACACGAACCCTGCCACAGCAGCATATCCGCGCCCGTTTCGCGGCGGATGTAGTCGCCGAGGTGGCGGTCGGGTCCCCAAATCAACTTCTCGCCGCGCGATTTCAAATACGACACGATTTCCAACGCCACCGAAGACGTGACCACCCAGTCGGCACACGCTTTCACGGCAGCGGAAGTGTTGGCGTACACTACGACTGTGCGGTCGGGGTGTTGGTCGCAAAACGCTGAAAACGCCTCTTCCGGGCAACCCAAATCCAAAGAACATTCTGCTTCCAAATCAGGCATCAGCACTGTTTTTTCAGGGCAGAGGATTTTCGCGCTCTCGCCCATGAAGCGTACGCCCGCCACCACCAATGTATCGGCTTCGTGTTCCGCGCCGAAGCGCGCCATCTCCAGCGAATCGCCCACGCATCCGCCCGTTTCCAAAGCCAAATCCTGAATCAGCGGATCGACGTAATAATGCGCCACCAAGACCGCGTTTTTCTCCTTCAACAAAGCCTTGATTTCATCTTTCAGACGGCCTGCCGTCTCGCGGTCGGGTGTGTCGGCAACCTTCGCCCACGCCTGACGGATTTGGCAGGCGGAAGTCGGCGTCTGAATGAGGGGCATATCGTAGTCGAACGAGCGGCGGGCGGCGGTTTGCATGATGTTTCCTTGTGGCTGTTTTTCAGACGGCATAAAGGTTTGCCGTCTATGTTTCAAATAGTTTTTATATTATGCTCAACTTGAGTATAATATGCAAGGTCGTCTGAAAACCGCTTTGGTTTACAATAAGGTTTTCTCTTGAATGAAAGCCACGCATGGATGCCTATCCTGAAACAGCAGCCAATACGCAAAGTATCGTCGAGCTGGTTCCTGTACTGATCGCCATTACAAACGGCAGCTTGAGGGTTTTGACCGTTGCCCAAGGAGCGCTGCTGCCCAACGGCCTGCTTGCACCGCTTCGCCACTCCTTGCAGGCAGGGGTCAGGATGTGGGTCGCTAAGCAGACATCTCAGCCCATGGGTTATGTAGAACAGCTTTACACATTTGTCGATACGCGCCGTCAAAACGAGCAAGGCCTGCCTGTCTTGTACGTCAGCTATCTGGGACTGGTGCGCGAGGCCTCCGACAGCATCCTGCACCCGGATGCGAAATGGCAGGACTGCTACAGCTATTTCCCGTGGGAAGATTTGCGCACCGACAGCGGGCAGCGCGACGCCATCGTCAGCCGCCTGCGCATTTGGGCAAACTCGGCGGACACGGAGGAAGTGCGCCAAAAGCGGCTCAAGCGCATTCACTTGTGCTGGGGGGTCGAACCGGAAAACTGGTCGGAAGAATACGTTTTGCAACGCTATGAAATACTGTATGAAAGCGGCCTGATAGCGGAAGCCGCCGAGCCGCAGGCAAACTTCGACTTTGCGCTCACGGGGCAGCCCATGCGCCACGACCACCGCCGCGTGTTGGCAACCGCCCTGTCCCGCCTGCGCGCCAAAATCAAATACCGCCCCGTTATTTTCGAACTGATGCCGCCCGAATTTACGCTGCTGCAACTGCAAAACAGTGTCGAAGCCATCAGCGGCAGACTGCTGCACAAACAAAACTTCCGCCGCCAGATTCAGCAGCAAAACCTCATCGAGCCGTCGGATACCGGCGTATCGGGCAGCAAAGGCCGTCCCGCGCAGCTTTACCGCTTCCGCGACGACGTCCTGCCCGACAGGTTAATTTCGGACATCGGACTGCCGCTGGGCAGCCGTTAGCCCGTTTTCAGATGACCTATAGTGGATTAACAAAAATCAGGACAAGGCAACGAAGCCGCAGACAGTACAGATAGTACGGAATCGATTCACTTGGTGCTTCAGCACCTTAGAGAATCGTTCTCTTTGAGCTAAGGCGAGGCAACGCCGTACTGGTTTAAATTTAATCCACTATAAAATGAAGTTTTGCCCCATCGGTGCAACATCCATCTTTTTCAACAAAGGAAACCCCATGCCGTCTGAAAACACCCTCTTCCCCCTGCCCGACACCCTGTTTCGCCCTATGATCGAACAAGCCTTGAGCGAAGATTTGGGCAGGCGCGGCGACATTACGTCCGCCGCCGTCATCGCACCCGACAAAACCGCCAAACTCTTCCTCGTCAGCCGCGAAGACGGTGTCATCGCCGGCATAGACTTGGCTCGTCTCGCCTTTCAGACGATAGATCCGTCAGTCCGCTTCCAAGCCGAAATCCAAGACGGACAAGCCGTCCGCGCAGGTCAGACGCTGGCAGCCGTCGAAGGCAACGCCCGCGCACTGCTCGCTGCCGAACGCACCGCGCTCAACTACCTTACGCACTTGAGCGGCATCGCCACCGCCACCGCGCGTGCCGTCACCGAAGTCGCCGAATACGGTACAGACATCGTGTGCAGCCGCAAAACCATCCCCCTGCTGCGCGTCCTGCAAAAATACGCTGTCAGGACAGGCGGCGGCGTAAACCACCGTATGGGTTTGGACGATGCCGTACTCATTAAAGACAACCATCTTGCCTATTGCGACAGCATCGCCCAAGCCGTGCAGCAGGCAAAACAGGCGGTCGGACCGTTGACCTGCGTGGAAATCGAAGTGGACACGCTGGCACAACTGGACGAAGCCATCGTGGCGGGCGCGGAACGGATTTTGCTGGACAACATGGACGACGAAACCTTGAAAGAAGCGGCAAACCGCTGCCACACGCAAACCGCCCACCCCCACACCGTCTATTGCGAAGCATCGGGCGGCATCGGCTTCGACCGCCTGAAGCGCGTGGCACAAACCGGCGTGGACGGCATTGCCCTCGGCTATCTGACCCACAGCAGCCGCTCGTTGGACATAGGCTTGGATTTCATGGCTTAAGTTCGAGTTGGCTATAAAGCAAAAAGGCCGTCTGAAATTTCAGACGGCCTTTAATATTACCCATCAACCCAACGTTACCATCTCAATCTGCTCCATACTTCTACCCAAGAAGCGTTCGCCGATGGTGCGGAAACGCAGTGGGATGTCGCTGACGTAGAAGCGGTAATCCGGATTGTCGTTTTCCGTGTTCAGCAAACCTGCTTGCGCCAAGGCTTTGGCGGTGGCTTCGGCGGTGGTGATGGCGGAATCGACCAAGGTAACGTTTTGTGCTTCACGGCCGATAAGCGGTTTGAGCAGTGGGAAGTGGGTACAACCCAACACCAGCGTGTCGATGTCGTCAGCCAAAAGCGGCTTGAGATATTCGCGCACGGTCAGGCGGGTAACTTCGTGATCAAGCCAGCCCTCTTCCACCAATGGCACAAGCAGGGGCGCGGCTTGCGTGCGCACCAGTGTGTCGTTGTTTTGCGAATGGATGGCGCGCGCATAGGCGTTGCTGTTGACGGTAGTGTTGGTTGCGATAATGCCGATTCGGTTGTTTTTGGTGGTTTGTAAAGCGGCTTCCGCGCCGGCAGAGATGACGTCCAATACAGGCATATTGCCTGCTTTTTGACGGATTTTTTGTCCGGCAACGGCGGCGATGGTGTTGCACGCGATGACGAGTGCCTTGACATCGTTTTCCAGCAGGAAATCGACAATCTGCATGGCAAAGGTTTCGATGGTGGCGCGGGATTTGGTGCCGTAGGGAACGCGTGCGGTATCGCCGAAATAGATGATGTTTTCCATCGGCAGGCGTTCCATCAGGGCGCGAACATTGGTCAAGCCGCCGACGCCGGAATCAAATACGCCGATGGGGCGTTGTTTGCTGGTACTCATGGTTAATTTCTTCAATATAAATTCGAGGCCGTCTGAAACCGTTTTTCAGACGGCCTGAAGGTTAAACATATTCTTTTTTATCGTTTTCCATCCAAGCCTGATGCGAGCAAACCCACAACAGTACGATACCGCACACGGTCGAGCTCAACATCATACCGGCCATTACCAAGGCAGAACCATTGTGCAGCCAAGTCGTGGCCATGCCGACCGATGCGCCGATGAGGGATTGGAACACGCCCAAAACGGCATTTGCGCTGCCGCCCTCTTCGCTGAAATAGCCCATAAAGCAGGCTTGCGTGTTCGCACCGACCAAGCCTTGCGTACCGACTGAAAACATCACGCACAACACCAAAGCCCACAAAGGCGGTAAAGACAGCAACAACACCAAAACAGCCATCAGCAGATTGGCGGCAAATTGGACGATAATGCCCCATTTGAGGATGTTTTGCGGATGCGTACCGGTTTTCAAACGCCATGCGGTAACACGGTTAAACGACATCATGGTAATGATATTAAGCGCAAATATCCAAGCGTATTGGTTTGGTGAAACATGATACAGGTGTTGGTACACGAACGATGATTCGGTCAAAAAGGCAAACATCGAACCGAAACTGAAAGCTTGGAAAAACAAATAGCCCATCGCGGCACGCGTCCTCAAAACACGTTTAAACCTGCCCGCCACCACGCCGAACACGTCCATGCTGATTTTGCCTTTTTGGTGCGGCTTGGGCAGGAAATACCACATCAAACCCCAAAGCAGCAGCGAATAGCAGGCCAGAAAGCCGAAAATCATGCGCCAGCCGCCCAAATTCTGCAAGCCCGCACCAATCATCGGCGCCATCAGCGGCACAATCATCAGAATGATGCCGATTAAGGCAAACATCTGCGCGGCTTTGCGTCCGGAATAATAATCGCGCACCATCGCACCGGAAATCACCACGGTCATCCCCGCGCCAAACGCCTGCAAGGCACGCAAGTTCAGCAGCTGCTCGACATTATTCACCATCGTCAAACCGATAACGGCGGCAAAGTAAATGCTCAAGCCCACCAAGGCGACAGGTTTGCGGCCTTTAATATCCGAAATCGAACCACCGACCACCTGGCCAAACGCCACGCCAAACATAAAAAAGCTCAGGCTTTGCTCGATACGGTGGATGTCCGAACCCAGCGACTTCGCCATTTCGGGAATCGCAGGCAGATAAGCATCGACAGAAAACGGCATCAGCGCGACCAACATCGCCATCAGCACGGCCATGGTTTTTTCGCCCAAAGGGGCTTGTTGTGCAGTCATTGCGACTTTCGCTTTCGTAAAAAATATTCAAAAAACAAAGAAAACAACCGCCTTGTCAGACGGTTGCGGATTGGATGGAATTATAGCAGATTTCAACCTTGTCCAATCACCGCAAAAAAACCTTTGCAAAACTTAAGGCCGTCTGAAACTTTGCTTGGTTGAATCCCCTCGCCGCAAACGTTAAAATGCTTGTTTTTTAAGACAACAAATTGTTTCACATCACGGATTCTAAGGAATAATCATGACTACATTTCAAATTGCGCGTGCCGACGGGAAAACGCTCGAAATCCAAGGCAAAATGGCCAACCGCCACGGCTTGATCGCCGGTGCGACCGGTACGGGTAAAACCGTTACCCTGCGCCGCATGGCGGAAGCCTTCAGCAGCGAAGGCGTCCCCGTATTCTTGGTCGATGTCAAAGGCGATTTGTCGGGCATTGCGCAAGCCGGTGCCAACAGCGGCAAAGTGGGCGAACGCATCGCCGAGTTTGATTTGGGCGAGCAATGGCTGCAAAGTTTCCCCGTGCGCTTTTGGGATGTTTACGGCGAAACTGGTATTCCCGTACGCGTGACCGTTTCTGAAATGGGCCCTATGCTTTTGGCCCGCCTGATGAATCTGAACGACACGCAGGAAGGCCTGCTCAACCTCGTGTTCAAAGTTGCCGACGACAGAGGCTGGCACATTCTGGACTTGAAAGACCTGCGCAGCATGCTGAAACACGTTTCCGACCACGCTTCGGAATACCGTACGCAATACGGCAACGTCTCCGCCGCCAGTATCGGCGCGATTCAGCGTCAGCTTTTGACACTGGAGAACGAAGGTGCGGAAAAATTCTTCGGCGAACCTTCCCTCAACCTGCAAGACTGGATGCAAACCGACAACGGCAAAGGCATCATCAACATCCTCAACTCCGAAAAACTGATGCGCTCGCCGCGTATGTACAGCGCGTTTTTGCTGTGGATGTTGGCAGAATTGTTTGAAACCCTGCCCGAAGTCGGCGATTTGGACAAACCGAAATTCGTGATGTTCTTCGACGAAGCGCATTTGATGTTCGACAATGCCGCCAATGCACTGGTCGAACAAATCGAACAAGTCGTGCGCCTGATCCGCTCCAAAGGCGTGGGCGTATATTTCGTCACCCAAAACCCGCTCGACTTACCTGACACCATTCTCGGCCAACTGGGTAACCGCGTACAACACGCCCTGCGCGCCTTCACGCCGCGCGACCAAAAAGCGGTTAAGGCCGCTGCCGAAACCTTCCGCAGCAACCCAAACATCAAAGTTGCCGAAGCGATTGCCGAACTCGGCGTCGGTGAAGCCCTTGTTTCCTTCCTTGATGAAAAAGGTATGCCCGAGCCGGTAGAACGCGCCCTCATTCTGCCGCCGCAATCTTCTTTGACCCCGCTTGCCGCAGAAGAGCGCAACCGCTTGTTCCAAAACGACGATTTGTATCCAACCTACAAAGACATGGTGGACAACTACTCCGCTTTTGAAGCATTGGCCGAAGCAGACAGCCAAGCTGCTGCTGAAAAAGAAGCCGCAAATACCGCCAAAGAGCAGGAAAAAGCACAAAAAGCCGCAGAAAAAGAAGCCGCCAATGCCGATCCAGGCATCCTCGGCGGATTGCTCGGCGGCTTGAGCGGCGGACGTAAAAAATCCGGCCAAGGTTTGGGCTACAATGTTGCCGACGCCATCGGCAGCCAAATCAACCGCCAAGTCACCAACGCCATTTCCCGCAGCGTAATGGGCATTATAAAAAATATGTTCAAATAATCAGCCTGCAAACATAAAAGGCCGTCTGAAAATCAATTTCAGACGGCCTTTTATTTATCAATCCAATCAGTTCTTCATCGACTGCACCGGCGCAGGAATCCTGCCGCCTCGGTTGACGAATACTTCGCACGAACCTTCTTTAACCGGCATTACAGGTGCGTAGCCCAGCAGGCCGCCGAACTCGACGCTGTCGCCGACGGTTTTACCGGTAACCGGAATAATGCGCACGGCAGTGGTTTTGCTGTTGATCATACCGATGGCGGCTTCGTCGGCGATGATGCCGGAAATAGTATGAGCAGGCGTGTCGCCGGGGACGGCAATCATGTCCAAACCAACGGAGCAGACAGCGGTCATGGCTTCGAGTTTGTCCAGCGTCAGCACACCAGCTTCGGCGGCGGCAATCATGCCTTCATCTTCGGAAACGGGGATAAACGCGCCGCTCAAACCGCCGACCGCGCTGGAAGCCATCATGCCGCCTTTTTTCACGGCATCGTTCAGCAAGGCCAAAGCCGCTGTCGTGCCGTGCGTACCGCAGACGCTCAAACCCATTTCTTCAAGAATGCGTGCCACCGAGTCGCCAACGGCAGGGGTCGGCGCCAGCGACAAATCGAGAATGCCGAACGGGATGCCCAGTATTTTCGAGGCTTCGCGGCCGATAAGTTCGCCCACACGGGTAATTTTGAAAGCGGTTTTCTTCACAACTTCCGCAACTTCAGTCAATGTCGTTGCATCTGAATTTCCCAACGCGGCTTTTACAACACCCGGGCCGGATACGCCGACATTGATGACGGCATCCGCTTCGCCCGAACCATGAAACGCGCCCGCCATAAACGGGTTGTCTTCCACTGCATTGCAGAACACGACGATTTTGGCGCAGCCGAAACCTTCGGGCGTGATTTCAGCCGTGCGTTTGATGGTTTCGCCTGCTAGCTTGACCGCATCCATATTGATACCGGCGCGCGTGCTGCCGATATTGATGGAGCTACACACGATATCGGTAGTCTTCATCGCTTCGGGAATGGAACGGATCAGCACTTCGTCCGAAGGCGACATGCCTTTTTGCACCAGCGCAGAGAAGCCGCCAATAAACGACACGCCGATGGCTTTGGCAGCTTTATCTAAAGTTTGCGCCACGCTGACATAGGAATCGGCATGGGTGGCCGCGGCGATTTGGGCAATCGGCGTGACGGAAATGCGCTGATTCACAATCGGCACGCCGTATTTGGCAGACAAATATTTTGCCGTCGCCACCAAGTCTTTGCCGACCGTGGTGATTTTATTGTAAATATTTTGGTTCAACACATTGATATCGCTGCTGATACAGTCGTGCAGATCAATGCCGATGGTAATGGTACGGACATCAAAATTCTGGTCGGCCACCATTTTGACGGTTTCTAAAATCTCGCCGGATTGAATACTCATGGCTCTCCCTCCGACTTAAATACGGTGCATGGCTTGGAAAATTTCTTCGTTTTGCATACGGATATCAAGCGCGAGTTTTTTGCTCTCTTCCGCAAACAAATCCAAAACCTCTTGACGTGATTTGGTGCATTTTGAAGTGTCCACCAAAATAATCATGGTAAAAAAATCGTCCATCAGCTGTTGGCTGATGTTGAGAATATTAATTTGGTTTTCCGCTAAAATTTTGGAAACGTCGTACACAATGCCCACGCGGTCTTTACCGATGACGGTGATGACTGAATTGCTCATAACGCTGTTTCTCCTTATAGAATATTTGAAAAGTGTTGACAATTATAACACTCAGGCCGTCTGAAAAACTGTTTCAGACGGCCTGAGTATTCAAATTTCAATTTTAATTATCGCCCTGCTTTCAAAGCCTGCCACAAGCGAACACTGAGTTTGCTCGCATCGGTTGACTTGGGAGAGACGATGAAGCTTTTTTCCATCAATTCTTTACTTGGGAAAATCGATTCGTCAGATGTATATTTTTCATCCATCAAATCACGCGCCGGACGGCTGGCCGGAGCATAAGTCACATAGTTGCCGTTTTTGGCCGCTGTTTCCGGATTGAGCGTGTGATTGATGTATTTGTGTGCATTGGCCACATTTTGCGCATCACGCGGAATCATCAGCGAATCCACCCAAATACCGACGCCGCTTTTCGGCGCCAATACTTCGACTTCGACGCCGTTTCCTGCTTCTTTGGCACGGGTTTTGGCAATATTGAGGTCGCCGCCGTAGCCTACCGATACGCAAAGATTACCGGCAGCCATATCGTCGATATAGCCGGACGAGGTAAAGCGTTTGATGTCGGGACGCACTTTTTTCATCATATCGACAGCAGCTTTGATGTCATCAGGGTTTTCGCTGTTCGGGTCTTTGCCCAAATAATGCAAAGCCAAAGGAATCTGCTCGATGGCGCTGTCAAAATAGCTGATGCCGCAGGATTTCAGTTTTTGGGTGTATTCAGGGTTAAACACCAACTCCCATTCGTTTTCAGGCAGTTTGTCCGTACCCAAAGCCTTTTGAACCTGCTGCTTGTTAATCGCCAGCGTATTGATGCCCCAGAAATAAGGGACTGCATATTCGTTGCCCGGATCGACGGTTTCCATCATTTTCAGCAAATCAGGATCGATGTTGGCGTAATCGGGAATTTGCGATTTGTCGATTTTTTGATACGCGCCGGCTTTAATCTGGCGGCCGACATTGGCAATAGACGGAGCAACCAGATCATAACCCGACTTGCCGGTCAGCAGCTTGGCTTCCAGCGCTTCGTTGCTGTCGTAGTAATCGTAGCGGACGTTGATATGCGTATTTTTTTCAAACGCAGACAGCGTGGCCGGATCGACATAATCCGACCAGTTGTAGATATTGAGTTTATCCGTTTGAGAGGAAGAAGTTTGAGATGCGGAAGATTCTGCGGCGGTTTCTTTTCCACCACTACACGCAGTCAAGACGAGGCTCAAGATTGCCGCCGCCATCAAAGATTTTTTCATGGTTTCAGACCTTTTGTTCGGGGGGTAAAAATATTGCAGCGGTGGCAGATGCCACTTACAAAAGGGAAACTGTGGGGGCGGCCGGCATGTGTCCTTTGCCCTTGATTCAGCAAGGTTCGCATTAAACGGCAAAAAGCTTTTGAATGCAAGACCTTAAAGCAGAAAAAATTCTCCCTTTTCAGACGGCCTGAAGCTATGGTTTTATTCATAAACAACATTTTTTCAGAAACGGTTTCATGCCGTCTGGAAAAAACTGTATGCTTATTCAGACGGCCTCAATATTTGTCAAAACCGCCCAATTTGTGGGAAAATTGCACGATTGAATTTAATGAAGGGCGACCCCGTGTTAGACAGAGAAGGCTATCGCCCCAATGTCGGTATTATCCTGATTAACGAACGTAACGAAGTCTTTTGGGGCAAACGCGTACGCGAACATTCTTGGCAGTTTCCGCAAGGCGGCATCAAGCCGGGCGAAAGCCCTGAGACCGCCATGTACCGCGAGTTGTACGAAGAAGTCGGCCTGCTGCCGCAACATGTCAAAATTATCGGCCGCACGCGCGACTGGCTGCGCTATGATGTGCCCAGCCACTGGGTGCGCCGCGAATGGCGCGGTTCGTATCGCGGACAAAAACAGATTTGGTATCTTTTGCGTTTGGTCGGCCGCGACAGCGACGTCAACCTCCGCGCCTGCCATCATCCTGAATTCGACGGCTGGCGTTGGCACCAATACTGGGCGCCGGTTGACGAAGTCATCGACTTCAAGCGCGGCGTGTATTTGGGCGCATTGACCGAACTTTCCCGTTTCTTGCGCGGCATAGAAAGCTATGAAGAATTTATCCGTCGCAATCCAATAGAAAACCTATAACCCAAACGCTTTCAGGCCGTCTGAAAGCGTTGTTTTTCATCCTTTCAGACGGCCTTTACATTATTCCTATGGCTAAAAACAATCAATACAGCGAATCCAGCATTACCGTCCTCAAAGGTTTGGAGCCGGTCAAAGAACGTCCCGGCATGTACACCCGTACCGACAGCCCGACCCATATCTGTCAGGAAGTGATTGATAACGCGGCGGACGAGGCGTTGGGCGGTTTCGCGACTGAAATTGACGTGCAAATTCATGAAGACGGTTCGCTTTCCGTGCGCGACAACGGCCGCGGCATTCCCGTCGGCCTGCACCCTGAAGAAGGCGTACCCGTAGTCGAACTCGTGTTCACCCGTCTGCACGCAGGCGGCAAGTTCAATAAAAAAGACGGCGGCAGCGCGTATGCCTTTTCGGGCGGCCTGCACGGCGTCGGCGTATCCGTGACCAACGCCCTCTCCACCCGCCTTGAAGTAACGGTCAAACGCGAAGGCAAAATCCACCGCATCGTCTTTTCCGGTGGCGACGTCATTGAGCCTTTGACTGAAGTGGGCAAATGCGCCGTCAAAGACAGCGGCACCGAAGTGCGCGTGTGGCCGGACGGCAAATATTTTGAAAGCCCGAATTACAGCATTCCCGAACTCGAGCGATTATTGCGCGCCAAAGCTGTATTGCTGCCCGGTGTGCGCGTTTCCCTGACTCGTCCGGTCAAAGGCGAAGACGAAGCATACACCCAAACTTGGCACTACCCGGATGGCCTGAAAAGCTATCTGACCGACCTGATTGCTGATGCACAAGAAGCCGTGCCTATCTTCTCCTGCGAAAACTACATTTCAGACGGCCACAACGGCGATTTCAGTATCGGAGAAGGCGCCGCGTTTGCCCTGACTTGGCTGGAAGAAGGCTCGTGCGCCAACGAAAGCTACGTCAACCTCATCCCCACCCCGCTGGGCGGCACGCACGAAGCGGGCTTGAAACAAGCCGTGTTCAACGCGGTCAACAACTTCATCAACCTGCACAACCTCCTACCGCGCGGCGTGAAAGTACAAAGCGACGACGTGTTCGGCAAAACCGCCTTCGTCCTCTCCGCCCGCGTCCTTGACCCGCAGTTCCAAGGTCAGACTAAAGACAAACTGACCAACCGCGACGCATTGAAACTTGTTGCCACCGTATCGGGCGACCCTTTGGAATTGTGGCTGAACCAAAACGTAGACTTCGGCAAAAAAATCGCCGAACTCGCCATCCGTCAGGCACAAGCGCGGATGCGTTCGGTTAAAAAGATTGAAAAGAAAAAAGGCAGCGGCGTCGCCGTCCTGCCCGGCAAACTGACCGACTGCGAAAGCGAAGACATCCGTGAAAACGAACTCTTCCTCGTCGAAGGCGATTCCGCCGGTGGCTCCGCCAAACTTGCCCGCGACAAAGCCACACAGGCTATCTTGCCCCTGCGCGGTAAGGTGCTCAACAGCTTCGAAGTCCACCCCGACCAACTCTTCGGTAACGCCGAAATCCATGATATTTCCGTTGCCATCGGCGTTGATCCGCACGGCATCAACGATAATCCCGATTTAAGCGGCCTGCGCTACGGCAAAATCGCCATCTTGTCCGATGCCGACGTGGACGGTTCACATATTCAGGTTTTGCTGTTGACCCTGTTCTACCGCCACTTCCCGAAACTGATTGCCGACGGACACATCTACGTCGCCCAACCGCCGCTGTTCCGCGTCGATGTCAATGCACAAGGCAAGAGCAAACCTGCCCGCAAATTCTACGCCCTCGACCAAAACGAACTCGACAGCATTTTGGAGCGGCTGCAAAAAGAAGGCGTTAAAGAAACTGCCTATTCCATCAGCCGTTTCAAAGGCTTGGGCGAGATGAACCCCGACCAGCTCAAAGACACCACCATGCACCCCGACACCCGCCGTCTGTTGCAGGTGCAAATCCCGGAAGGCGCAGATGACGAAACACGCGACATCTTCGTCAAACTGATGGGCAAAGGCGAAGCCGCCGCCCGCCGCGCATGGATGGAAAAAGAAGGCGATACGGCAGAATTGGATATTTAATCCATTGTTTCAATAGAATAAAGGCCGTCTGAAACTTTAAAAGTTTCAGACGGCCTTTTTTAAAACATAAGAAAATTAAGATTAAACAGTATTTCAATTTCAATACACTGCGGTTATTTACCTGTTTCTATTTTCGCGGCTTAATTGTGCCTTTATAAGACAAACAAAAAAGCACTGATATAATCAGTGCTTTTTAAATAATGGCGCGGCGGACGGGGCTCGAACCCGCGACCCCCGGCGTGACAGGCCGGTACTCTAACCAACTGAGCTACCACCGCGCATCCACTGTCAAAGACAATGAAAAGGAAACTTGGTGGGTGATGACGGAGTCGAACCGCCGACATTCTGCTTGTAAGGCAGACGCTCTACCAACTGAGCTAATCACCCGATAAGCTGACATTAAATCAAAAAATCAGGTTGCGCGCAAGGTTTTTATTTAAATAAAAACATATCCCATTGAAAGAATATAGAATATTTTATTTAACAATAAAAATAACCGTTATGCCCATCTATCAATCAAAAATCAAATGCCCCAATTTATCCGCCTTGGTATGCAGATAACGCTCATTTTCCACATTTTCGCCGACATGTAATGCAATCCGTTCAACCACATTAATGCCGGAATCTTTCAACGTTTGAATTTTCTCAGGGTTATTAGTCAGCAACCTGACTTCACGAATATGCAGATAATCATAAATCTGCTTGGCCAAAGTAAAGTCGCGCGCATCAACAGGAAGGCCGAGTGCAACATTGGCCTCAACCGTATCCAAGCCTTGGTCTTGCAAACGATACGCACGGATTTTGTTTATCAAACCAATGCCCCTGCCTTCTTGGCGCAAATATACGATAACACCGCGCCCTTCTTTCTGAACGGCCTGCATCGCCGCTTGAAGCTGAGGACCGCAATCACATTTCACCGAAAATAAAGCATCGCCAGTCAAGCACTCGGAATGAATACGCGACAATACAGGCAGGCCGTCTGAAACATCGCCCATCGTCAATGCGACATGTTCCTGACCGCCCTCTTCTTCAAAGCCGTGCATCGTAAATTCGCCCCACTCCGTAGGCAAACGGCATGACGCGACAAACTTCAACGCGTTACTCATTTTCCGCTTCCTCGTTTTCAGCCACGCCCAAGAGGTTTTTCAAAGGTTCCGCCAAGGCTAATGCAAGGGCAATCCAGGCCACCAACACTTCGTCAGGCGCACCGTCCTTGACATCAAATTCAGCATGTACCACGCCTAAAACTGCACCGCTGGGCATACAGACGGGAACAGAAATCTGGCTCAAGCCGGGATGATTGCGTTCGTCCGACAATTCACCGATTTCCTGCCAATACGCCACATTCTGGCAAACATTCATCCAGCCGCTTTGCGCCGTACGCACAGCCAAAAAAGCCTGCCCGGCCGGCTCATCGATTGGAATCACATTTTCCAACGGCACGCCCCAACGGCTCAGACGAACCAGCGACAACGCACCATCTTTCGGAAACGCAGTATAAACGGCTGCACTTTTCAAATGCTCGGTGCGCTCGGCAACCGAATCCAAAGCCATAAAAATCTGTTTCAGCAATAATTCATGTTCGGCATCAACATAATCCGCCAACTGCCAACCGTCTTCAGACGGCCACAAAATCGAACGCTCAACCGAAGCATTGCCCATTTTAATCACAGCCTGGGCAGTCAAATAAGCAACATGTATCTCATCCGCAGGCAACTTCAAACCTTGCGTCTGCAAAAAATCTTTAATCAATAAAGCAGGCATCTGCCCTTCCTCACCAATAGTAAAGTTGAGGCCGTCTGAAAACAAACCCTGCTTTCAGACGGCCGGAATAAGCCATTATATAAGGGATAAACCGAAAAATTCAAGCAAACAAGACTTTGCGCCCCCATTAATCTTGTGTATAATCCACGGTTCAAATTAGTGCGGACGTGGCGAAATTGGTAGACGCACCAGATTTAGGTTCTGGCGCCGCGAGGTGTGAGAGTTCGAGTCTCTCCGTCCGCACCACCCAACCCCTTTACGGGGCTTTTTTTTCGTCTAATCTCGCCCAACGCGGGCAACCAATCCCAGTAATATCAATGCCTTAAGGCCAATCAACCGCTTTCTAATCGTCTAATACAAATAATGCCGTTTAATTGAGTAAACCACAAATTGTGGGTATGATTCAGGGAATCAGCCAAAACCACTGAAAAACATCCCCACAATGCCACTAAACGACCGCCAAATTAAAGCTGCCAAACCGTCTAACACTGGAAAGAAAGTTAAGTTATTTGACGGAAACAGCCTATATCTTGAAATTACGCCAGCGGGCGGGAAAATATTCCGCATGAGATACCGCATGAATGGCAAAGATAAAGACTTCACTATCGGGAAATATCCAGCCGTTTCACTGGTAGAAGCCCGACAAGCTACCGAAAACGCCCGCCGCATGATTGCACAAGGGCAAGACCCTACCAAAGCCAAGCAAGAAGCCGAAGCAGCTCGACAAGCCGCCTTGTTAAATACTTTTGAGCATTTAGCCAAGCAATGGCACAAGGACAATTTGCCCCGCTGGAAAGAACACCACGCCGAGCGAATCATGCGTTATTTGAAAAATGACGTTTTCCCAGTCATTGGGGAAATCCCCGTTAATGAAATCAAGGTAACCCACATCAAAACCCTGCTTGATTCCGTGATGGCGCGGGGCGTTACTGATACCGCCGACAAAATCAGGGGCTGGATAGGAGCGATTTTTGACTATTCCGCCATGCTGGAAATTTCAGAAAACAACCCCGCCCGCCTGTTGAAAAGTCATATTCCCAATTTACCCACCAAACATAAACCCGCCCTGCCCCGTGAAGAATTGCCGGAGTTTTACCGCCGCCTGATACTGGCAACCAACATAGAACGGCAAAACAAAATTGCCATCATGCTGGTTATGCTGGTGTTTGTGAGAAATAACGAATTACGCGGCGGCCAATGGCAAGAAGTGGACTTTAAAAACAAGCGTTGGATTATTCCCGCTGAAAGAATGAAGCATGAAAAGATGAAGCCGAAGCCCGCTTTATGTGTGCCTCTTTCTGATTGGGCAATAGAGCTTCTTCAAGAGTTACACACGCTGACAGGGTATAGCCGGTTTATGTTTCCAAGTAGAACCAACGTAAACCGCCATATCAGCGAAAACACGCTAGGAAAAATCATTAACGAGAAACTAGGCTACAAGGGCAAGGCCACGCCGCATGGCTTCAGAGCAGTAGCAAGTAGTTTGCTTTATGAAAACAACTTCAACGGCGGCGCAATCGAAATTCAGCTTGCCCACGTTGAAGAAGATAAAACAAAGGATTCATACGCCTACATGGCCGAGTATATGCCCCAGCGTATCGAGTTTATGCAATGGTATAGCGACTATTTACGGGAGCAATACAACCAGGCATTACAGATGATCCAAGAGAGCAAGACGGATTAAAAATTCCCTATGCGCGTGAGTAAATATACTGGTTACACTGGTTACCACAAAACTTTACAAATATAACTATATGAATATAAATATAAATACAAAGAAAAAGCGGTAACCAATTAACGTAAATTTACTGGTTACCAACTGGTTACCACTGGTTACCATTTTATACAGAAAGAAATTAACCCTATGAAATACAGTGCATTAGATGTTTTGCTTTCGTTTGACCGCTTGGACGTGGGAAACATAGAGCTTGAGACCGGCACAGAGCAACACGCAACGGCGGCCGGTATTGAGCATAGAGACATTAGTCCGATAAATCCGTTTAGGAGGATTTAGAACAATGAGCCTTATTCAGAAAGAATTAAAAAGAGAGAGCAGCCTATATATTTCATTTGAGAACATTTTGAAATATATTCAAAAAGCAGACGGGGGAGAAGCCGATTTAGCTGATGTAGCAAGATTCTTGCTGATGGATTATGAAAAGAAATTTGATGCCGGGAAAGTGCTTTTAATCGATGACTACGAGTTTGAGGGAGAAATGATAGATGATAATGCTTATATGCTAAATTCTACTCAAACAGAATATGCCCAAAGCGAAGTAGCTAACCCATTCCGTCTTTACTTAGAAGACATGGCTAAATATAACTTAGAATCGGCAGAATATTTTGGATTGAATTATTATTTAGAAAAGCATTTAGTAATTCAATATGCAGCCGACATTCTTGGAAAAGATTATTCCAGCCTTTCTGATATTGATGAGGTTTTAGAAGAAATACAAAGAGAAAACGAAGAAAATAGAAAGGTTAATGATAATATCATGATTGAATTATTTGGAATCGATAATGATGAAAGCAAGCAAGAAAGTTATAGTTCTTTTCATGAGCAACCATTATCTTTAAAACTTGCTAATAATGCCTTTTCGAGATTTTGGGGAAATGCAAACCCAGCGGAAAAAGACACACAGCCAAATAATTCAGATATTGCTAAATGAGTAATTGAGCAATCAGGAGGGAAAATCACGCAAACAATGGCAGATAAAATAGCGCAAATCATTCGCCCTGAATGGGCGGCAACGGGAAGAAAACCCGATAAATAAAAAAAAGGTAATCTATCTTTCCAGCCTTTATTTATAAGGCTTTCAACAAGCGGAATCAGGTTAAGTTAAATCCTGATTCCGTTTTTTTGTTTGGTTGTCTTTCGCAAAATATGCCCATCTAAACCACACGAATGAAAGGCAAAGCATATGAATAATACAGTATTAAGAGTAAACGATACTGCCCGCATTATGGGCGTTTCACGAGCCACTATTTGGAATTGGGCAAACCCTAAGAGCCGCCATCACCGCCCTGATTTTCCTAAGCCTATCAAACTTTCTGAAAATATTACCGGCTGGCTTTCCAGTGAGATTGAAGAGTATCTCAACAAACTGGCCGCCAAGCGTGAAGAGTAGGAGTTTTCGTAACAATACGCGCGCGCGCGAAGAATCATCGGGAATCTATCCCTTTAGACAAAATAAAACCGCCTGAACGGACATTCAGACGGCCAAACAAATTAAGAGGTAAGAAAATTATGGATAACCATTCTATCAGCATTAAGTCCAAAACGCCAAGCCAAAGAGAGCGCATTTTAGCCCGATTAAGAAAAGGGAGCGTTACTTCATGGGAGCTGGCACAGATGGGCATACTTAGCTATAACACACGCATTATGGAGCTTCGCAGAGCGGGGCATGAAATCATAACCGTGATGGAAGAAGTGCAAAACCAATTCGGGGAGACCGTGAAATGCGGGCGGTTTTGTTTGCTGGTGTCGGAAAAGAGTAAGTCATAACGCCATCTAACCCCGTAAAAAACCATTTGACAGATTGAGCTTTGAGAAGCAGAATTTAGTTTCTCTCTCAAATACGATTAGCCCAAATCAGCAGGGTAAACGCTGATTTTTTATCGCCATTTTCCCCTATGGCGTTTGAAGCCTATTTACAGGCTTTGGACGGCATATCAAAGTTTATGGCGGTGTGTGGTAACGGTAACGTCCACGCCTGACTAATCGCAGGAGAGAGCGCCGCCCCCTATTTTGGGCATTTCTCAAATCTCACTTTACGATTAGGAGCATTTCAAATGCAATCTTGCACTTTTCCCCAAATCCAAACCACTCAAAATCAAGCCGCTGCTATGGCTTCCACTTGCCATGCTTCAGGCTTTGCCGCCATTGTTTACGAGCCTATCGCCTACTTTGACGATTTAAAGGCCTGTTCATCTATTGCCCGCCCACTTGGTATCTATCCATCACAAGGCGCGGCCATCTTAGCCTGTAAATCCTTTATCAATTCCATTTCAGACGGCCTGAAAGAATGGGCTGCTTACAGCGTAACCCACGCCGGTTAAGCCCACCTATTCCCTGAAATTTACCCGCCTTTATGCCGCCTATTTCAGACGGCATAGGGCAAACTTCGCCCTAGTGTTTTCATAACTCATTGATTTTATTAGATTCATGTTTTGAAACACTGGAGGCAGAGCAAAGGATAAACCATGAAACAGACCAATAAATCAGACCGTTTCCGCCGGTATTTAAACCGCGCCTTGCTGGTGTTTTGGGCGTTGCTTTTGGCGTTGGTAGTCCGAGCCTGTGATCAGCCCGCCCACGCCGACACGGAGCAACTAGAGCCGGAAACGCCCGCAATATGGGAAACAGACCCGACAGCCGGAATCGTTTTAGAACCTGTATCAGAGGAGGCAGAGCAATGAAAACCATCATGGATAAGCTGGCAAACCAACTAAACAGCAAAGAGAAAGCAATCGCAGCGGTGGACGTTATAAGCACCATCTTGCTGATTGTGAATGACGGAGCAAGCCAAAAAGAGGCAATTCATACTGTATCAGTCATAGCCCGCGAAGCTATGGACAGATTCGAGGAGGTAGGAAAATGAAACCAACATACAAAGAAATCAGAGCCGCCGCGCAATACCACTGGCCGAAAATCCACGCGGCATTAGGCATAGACCCGCGATACCTGAAAAACAAACACCAGCCCTGCCCCGCGTGTGGAGGAAAAGACCGTTTCAGATATGACGACAAGGACGGAAACGGCACATTTATTTGCAGCCATTACAACAACGGCGCGGGCGATGGTTTCGGCTTGGTAATGCACTTTTTCGGGTGTGATTTTCAGACGGCCTTAAAGCAGGTTTCAGGCGTTTTAGGCATGGATAATGCAGACCCTTTGCCGATACCGCCAACACGCCTACAAGAGCAACCATACCCCGAAAAAGACCAAATCGAGAAACTGGCCGAATTGTGGAGAAGCACAGAACCTATCCGCCCCGATTCCCCTGTTATTCAGTATTTGAAATCACGCGGTTTGGACATGGCGCATTTACCCGAAAACGTCCGTTTTCTACCTGAAAAAGACTATTGGACAACGGGCGCGGATAAGCCGCTTTTGCTTGGTAGTTTCCCGTGTATGGTTTGTGCTATCCGCGATATGGACGAAGAGCTACAAGGCTTACACCTAACCTATTTGCAGGCGAGCTATGACAAGCCATGCGGAGAGGACGGACTACACGCCCCGCGCTATCAGAAACTGGCAATCAAAGACCCCGTAACAGGCGAAACATTACCGGCCAAGAAAATGCGAAACCGTAAGCAAGGCAGCATATCGGGGCAAGCCGTCCACTTGTTCCCGATTCCTGAAAATGGCCGTCTTGTCATTGCAGAGGGCATAGAAACCGCCCTAGCCGCCCGCGAATTGTACAAGGCTTACGATTGGGGCTTATACGCGGCCTTAAGTACAAGCGGCATGACTAATTTTCACTTTCCGAACGGTATAAAAGAAATTGCGATTATTGCCGATAACGACACGCCCCGCCCTGTTGGTTACAGAGCCGCTTGTGACTTGGCAATGCGAGCCTTTGAGCAAGGAATCAGGGCAAAAGTATTGAAAAGCAAAACGCCCGGCTATGACGCATTAGACGACCTGAACGAGAAGAAGCAATCAGACAACCATTTCGGAGGACAGACAGCATGAAAAATACCGAAACAGCGAAGCAGGAAAGCACCAACGATTACAACCTTGAAAATGCCGAGCCATTCCGCCCACGCCCTCACTTTGAAATCAACAATCGGGGCGTATGGTGGATAAACGTTAGAACCAACAAAAACGGGGATATTATCAAATCAGAGCCGCTATTACTTTCTGAACCTATCGATATTATCGGCACAGGGCAAGACAATGACGGCGCGTATTATCGGATTATCAAATTCAAAGACAAAAACACACGCCAACAAAAGACCGCCGCCCTACCACAAGAAGAAATCGGCACGGCGCATGGCTGGAAGCGGTTAGGCTGGCATGGTATAGATGTTTATTCAGAGGGCATAGAAAGTGGAAAGCTACGCAATTATTTACTAAAACATAGCGGCAATGCCGTCTTTACCATTACCGACCGCGCCGGCTGGAACGGGGAAGCCTACATACTGGCAGGCGGGGAAGCCGTTAATGCAGACGGCGCAAACATTCTATACAACGGAGACACCAGCCAAAAAGACGGTTACACAGAAAAAGGCAGCCTCAAGGAATGGCAGGAGCAGGCCGCGCGATACGCAGAGAACAATAGCCGCCTATGCCTTGCTTTAGGTTTAAGCATGGCCGCGCCATTCTTGGCACTTTTGAACGAAGAGGGAGGCGGTTTCCATTTGGCGGGCGATTCCTCAAAAGGCAAAACAACCGCCGCGCGTCTTGACTTGAGCGTATGGGGCGACCCTGAAACCACTAAAGGAAATTGGGATACTACCCCGCTTGGCTTGCAGAATTTAGCTTTAGCCCGCAATGATGGCTTGCTGGTGTTAGATGAAATCGGGCAATCAGCCGACCCGCGAAAAATCCCGCAAATGGTTTACAGCGTGATCAACGGCGTGTCAAAAACACAAGGCGCAAAAGATGGCGGCAACCGCCGGCAGAAAACATGGCGCAATCTGATCCTTTCAACCGGTGAAATAAACCCAGAGAGCCTGATAGGAGACCGCGCCCAATGGAAAGCGGGTAATCATGTTAGATTGCCTGACATACAGGCAGAGGCAAGATATGGCATTTACGACACGTTACACGGCTTCGCAGATGGCGCAAAACTGTCGGAGCATATCAACCAAGCCACAGCCAAGCAGCGAGGAACAGCAGGCCGCGCCCTTATCCGCCAAATCCTCAAAGACGGAAAAGAAGCCGCCGCCCAAGCCGTAGAAGCCAGCCGCGCCCGATTCCTTGAGACCTTGCCACCAATGGAGGGACAGGCGCGAAGAATTGCCCGCCGCTTTGCCCTTTTGGCCGCCGTCTTGGAATATGCCGCCCCTATTACCGGCATGAGACAAGGAGCAGGAGAAGCAGGAGTAAGGCAGTGTTTCAATGAATGGCTTGAAGAAAACGGCACAGGAAACCGCGAAGACCGCCGGATTATTGAGCAAGCAATCGCCTTTATGGACGTTAACGCCCTGTCTATGCGCTTTTCAGACTGGAACAGCCAAACCGTAAACCGCGACCATGCAGGTTATCGGAAACAAGAGGGGAGCATAGATGAATACTGGATAATCCCCGTAGTCTTTGAAAATGAAGTCTGTAAAGGATACAGCCCGCGCAAAGTATGTGAAGTCCTACATAATCACGAATGGTTAAAAAAAGCCGAAAACGGCAGATGGCAACACCAGCGCAAAAAAAACGGCGTTGCAAGCCGATTCTATGTTTTGATGGAAGAAGCCCCGCCCGACTTTGACGAATAACCAAGAGCAAGCCCGCCATGACCAACACAGGCGGGCTTTTTTACGTCCAAACATTCAAGCAGACCTACTTATAAAGCATAAAATCGACAGGAAGCCCCTAAATCTCAAAAATTAGGGCTGTTCAACCCTTTCCCTATACCCTACCCTACCAAATCAACGAAACACGCTTACGGCGCAATTTTAGCCTATTTACGCCATATCTACCCAAAAGGCAGGCAGTGGAATAAATAATTTCGACACCAATACGCGCGCGCCCGCGCGTAATAATGGTGTATTCATATGACTACACCCATGTTTTTTAATGTTTTTTATACCAATAAGCGCATAATCATGCAGCCCCTTGAATTTTTAGAGTCCATAAAAAGAAAGCGAAAAACGGCGGGTAACCACTTAACCGGCAGCGGTAACCAATTCATATAGCATAACTGGTTACCGCATTATCGTTGATTTATAAAGGTTTTTAGGGGCTGGTAACCAGGTAACCAGAGTAACCAGTGCATTTGTATATATATATATATATATATAGCGTTTTAAATTTGAGATGGAAGCCGCCGGCCTAATCACTCAAATAACAACACGCACCAAAAAAAGTTATAATGACCGGCACTAGACTGCTAAATTATTTTTTGACCTTTGCAAAAAAGGGGTTTATTTGGGGGTATAACAGACGTTTCCATTTTATCTTTCAGACGGCCTATCATTTATGTTGAATCCATCGCAAAAACTTGTCGAATTGGTCCGTATCCTTGAAGAGCGTGCCTATATTTTTCCGGGAGATCCTGTACAGGCGACGGAAGCGTTGCGACATATTGACGGCGGCAATGAGGAAAAACTGATACGCCGCGCTCAAATTATTGACCGCGACCAGCATTTGAAATATGTGTTGCAACAGGTGGAGACAGGCTCGTTTTGGCTTTGGATTGTTGCGGCGACGTTGTTGTTTACGGTCGGTTTTTCCAGCACTTATCTGTTGATGGACCATCAGGGGCTGAACTTTTTTCTGGTGTTGGCCGGGATTTTGGGCATGAATACGGTCATGCTGCTGGTGTGGCTGGCGACTTTATTCCTGCGTTTGAAAAATGTGCACTTTATCAGCAGTCCGGCAACTTGGTTCCGAGGTAAAGACCCGGTCAATCAGGCAATTTTGCGGCTTTATATGGGCGAATGGCGCAAACCGCAAACGCGTTGGCTAATTGGCGCAACCTCACACAGTCTGTGGCTTTGTACGCTGTCGGGGATGTTGGTTTCTGTTTTGCTGCTGCTTTTGGTGCGTCAATATACGTTCAACTGGGAAAGTACGCTTTTAAGCAATACGGCATTGGTAAAAACGGTTGAGGCTTTGTCATGGCTGCCGGAACGTTTGGGCTTTCCTGTTCCCGACAGTCAGGCCGTAATTGCAGGCCGTCTGAACAATCATATCGAAGATGCACGCGCTTGGGCGGGTTTACTCATCGGCAGCATTATCTGCTATGGCATTCTGCCTCGCTTGATTGCTTGGCTGGCTTGCAAGATTACTTTAAAAACCCTGCACGAACGTTTGGATCTGAATCAGCCCTACTATCAAAACATTCTCCGCACATGGCAGACGAAGATTGTTGATGCCGATGATTTTCAGGAAAACATCGTTCCCGTTTCATCTAAAATTACGCTGAACAATGCGCCCAAATGGGCTGTTACACTGGAAACGGAATGGCCTGATCCGCTTTGGTTTTCCGGCGTTTTGGCGCAAGAGTGGATAGACAAAGGCGTAGTCGTCGGCAGAAAAGATTTGGAACAATTGGAAGCCGAATTGAAACAAACTCCGGCGCAACTTCTCATCGGCGTACGCACGCAAACTGTTCCCGACCGCGGCATTTTGCGTCAAATCAGCCGCTTGGCCGAAGCTACGGATGGCGGCGTTATCATTCAGCTTTTGAATCAAGACAGTTTCTCTGAAGATTTGGATACCAAACTGGATTATTGGCGCGATGCGCTGGCAGAAAGAAACATTGCCTGGCTGGAGCCGACCCGTTTGGCACAAGAAAAACGGCAAAGCGCTATTTGACAGATAAACCGAAGGCCGTCTGAAACCTGATGTTTGGGTTTCAGACGGCCTTATTTATTGTTGAGGATTCATCTTAATGAGGTTCGTGGTGATGCTCTTGATGATGTTTGGGCTTGGCTGCGTGGTGTTTGGCTTTTGGTGCAGGTTTTTTCATTTTTTGCGGTTTGGCTTTTTCGTGCATACGCTCTTGTTTCGGATGCATGTCGTGTTTGCCATGCGCAGAAGCGACTGGTGCCAAGACCAAACCGGCAGCGGCAACTATCAAAGAGGTCATTTGAATCAGTTTTTTCATATTTATCTTCTTTCAAGAGGTTGATTTGAGGTAAAAATAAGCATTTATTCGCACTCAAGCGATGGACAGATATTAATGGCTTTGACTGCCAGCTACTGTCAGCATTCGGCGAAATCTGTTCAAATTTTGGCAATAGAAGTATGGCAACACAATGATGTAGCAAGGTTTTGAAAGTTTACCGTCAATTTTGACAAAGCGTCTTTACACATTTCCCAAACGACAAAAAGCGCGAACCTTTCGATTCGCGCTTTTTTCAGACGGCATCAATTATTTTTTGTCGTCTTTTACTTCTTCAAAGTCGGCATCTACAACGTCGTCGTCTTTCTTAGCAGAAGACTCGGCTTGTGCGCCCTCGCCTGCTTGTGCTTCGGCTTGCGCTTGAGCGTAAACCATTTCGCCCAGTTTTTGGCTGGCTGTACCCAAAGCTTCGGCTTTAGCATCGATAGCGGCTTTGTCGTCGCCTTTAACGGCTTCTTCAGCTTCTTTCAACGCAGCTTCGATTTTTTCTTTCTCAGCCGCGTCGAGTTTGTCGCCATAGTCAGCCAAAGATTTTTTCACGGAGTGAATCAGAGCTTCGGCTTGGTTGCGTGAAGCGACCAATTCAGTCAGTTTTTTATCTTCTTCAGCGTTGGCTTCGGCATCTTTCACCATGCGTTCGATTTCTTCTTCGCTCAAACCGGAAGAACCTTGGATGGTGATGTTGGCGGCTTTGCCGGTGCCTTTGTCTTTGGCAGAAACGTGCAGGATACCGTTGGCATCGATGTCGAAAGTAACTTCAATTTGTGGCATACCGCGTGGTGCAGGTGCGATGTCGGTCAAGTTGAACTGACCCAAAGACTTGTTGGCAGAAGCGCGTTCGCGTTCGCCTTGCAGCACATGGATGGTTACCGCGCTTTGGTTGTCTTCGGCAGTAGAGAACACTTGAGACGCTTTAGTCGGAATAGTAGTGTTCTTTTGAATCAGCTTGGTCATCACGCCGCCCATGGTTTCGATACCCAAGGACAGAGGGGTTACGTCCAGCAGCAATACGTCGCTGCGGCCGCCGCTCAATACTTCGCCTTGAATCGCTGCACCTACGGCAACGGCTTCGTCAGGGTTCACGTCTTTGCGAGGCTCTTTGCCGAAGAAGTCTCGAACGGCTTCTTGTACTTTCGGCATACGGCTTTGACCGCCGACCAAAATCACGTCGTCGATGTCGCTGGTGCTCAAGCCGGCATCTTTCAATGCGATTTTGCAAGGCTCGATAGAACGTTGGATCAAATCTTCAACCAAGCTTTCAAATTTGGCACGGGTAATTTTCATGGCCAAGTGTTTCGGACCGGTTGCGTCCATAGTAATGTACGGCAGGTTGATTTCGGTTTGCTGACCGCTGGACAATTCGATTTTGGCTTTCTCGGCAGCTTCTTTCAGGCGTTGCAGAGCCATGACGTCTTGTTTCAAATCAATGCCTTGTTCTTTTTTGAACTCGTCAATGATGTAGTCGATCAAGCGTTGGTCGAAGTCTTCGCCGCCCAAGAAGGTGTCGCCGTTGGTTGCCAATACTTCGAATTGTTTGTCGCCGTCGATGTTGGCAATTTCGATGATGGAAATATCGAAAGTACCGCCACCCAAGTCATACACGGCAATTTTACGGTCTTTGCTGTCGCCTTTGTCCATACCGAATGCCAAAGCGGCTGCGGTCGGTTCGTTGATGATGCGTTTTACTTCCAAACCTGCGATACGGCCTGCGTCTTTAGTTGCTTGACGTTGGCTGTCGTTGAAGTAGGCAGGAACGGTAATCACGGCTTCGGTTACTTTTTCGCCCAAGTAAGCCTCGGCTGCTTCTTTCATTTTACGCAAAACTTCTGCGGAAATTTGAGGAGGAGACAGCTCTTTGCCTTGTGCTTTTACCCATGCGTCGCCGTTGTTGGCTTTGATGATTTCAAAAGGCATGGATTCAATGTCGCGTTGTACTTCTTTGTCTTCAAATTTGTGGCCGATCAAACGTTTGGCGGCGTAAATAGTGTTTTTAGCGTTGGTTACCGCTTGGCGTTTTGCTGGCGCGCCGACGAGGATTTCGCCGCCGTCCAAATAAGCGATAACGGAAGGAGTGGTGCGTGCGCCTTCTGCGTTTTCGATTACTTTGGTTTGACCGTTTTCAGAAATGGCCAAACAAGAGTTGGTTGTACCTAAGTCAATACCGATTACTTTTGCCATATTATGTTGCTCCTAAATAAACTTTTCTTAATTAATAATCCTGTGGAACATTTCGTTCCGATGGCTTGTAAATAGGGTTGCTTCATTTTTTTTCAAGGCCTATTTTGAATTTTTTTTAAGATTAAATTCAAGTGCTTGATTTATTTATCCACAAGCCGTTTATTCTTTTTTCAGACGGCCCGGTTTTCATTTTCCGATTCCGGTTTATCAGAATGATTTTCCAATAGCGGAACATCGGGTTTTGAAACCGGATAAGGCCGTCTGAAGATTTTATGCTTGATAAACTTTATCAAGCGATGCCTTCAATCTTCTTTTTTCGCCACAACAACCATTGCAGGACGCAGCACGCGGTCGGCCAATGTATAACCTTTTTTCATCACGCTGACGATGGTATTCGGCTCTTGCTCGCTGACGACTGCCTGCATCGCTTGATGTTGGTGCGGATCAAGTTTGTCGCCCGGCTGCGGGTTGATTTCTTTAATATGGGTGGCATCAAACGCTTTTTGCAGCTCGTTCAAAGTCATTTGCACGCCCATTTTCAGCGCATCGAAATTGCCGCTTTGGTCCAGCAGCGCCATTTCGAGATAATCTTTAACCGGCAACATTTCTGCTGCAAATTTTTGTCCGGCGAATTTATGGGTATCAGCGATTTCCTGCTGATGGCGACGGCGCAGGTTTTGCTCGTTTGCCAGACCGCGCAATTCACTGTCTTTGAGCTGGCCTTCCAACTCGGCGACACGCGCCTGAAGTTCTTCGTAAGTCGGTTCGGCTTGTTCGGTTTCAACGGTTTCGGCAGTTTCTACGGCTGCCGCTTCTTCTGCTTCGTGTTGATGTTGTTCGTTATGCTCCGTCATTTCTGACATCCTTTTAGCGTGTTGATATTCGATGTTTCATATATAAGGCCGTCTGAAAAAACTTCAAGCATTTGAATGCCGATTATCAAATGCCTTGTTAAAATACGTTGGAAAACGGTAAGATAACCATCTGATTGTATTCTTCAGACGGCCTCAAACATGAAAAAAGACCATTTGAATTCAACTGATTTTAATCTGTGGCACACCATCCGCGAAGAAACCGAAGCCGCCGCCGCGGCCGAGCCGATGCTGGCGAGCTTCCTGCATCAAACCGTATTGCGCCACCAGTCTCTCGATTCGGTATTGGCCTACCATCTTTCCAGCAAGCTCGGCAGTCCGATTATGGACGTGCGCGCGCTGTTTGAAATTTATCAGCAGGCTTTAAGTGCGGACACCCGCATCAGCAAATGTGTCGAGGCCGACTTGAAAGCCATTTACGAGCGCGACCCGGCTTGTGATGAATATTCGCTGCCGCTGTTGTATTTCAAAGGTTTCCACGCCGTACAGGCGCACCGCATCAACCACTGGCTCTATCAAAACGGCCGCAAAACGCTGGCGTATTTCCTGCAAAACCGCATGTCGGAAGTGTTCGGCGTCGATATCCACCCGGCTGCGCGTTTCGGTCATGGTTTAATGCTCGACCATGCCACCGGTTTTGTCGCGGGCGAAACCGCCGTCTTGGGTAACAATATTTCCATCCTCCACGGCGTAACGCTGGGCGGCTCGGGCAAAGAAAGCGGCGACCGCCACCCGAAAATCGGCGACGGCGTGATGATTGGTGCGAACGCTTCGATATTGGGCAACATCCGCATCGGCAAAAATGCCAAAATCGGCGCAGGCAGCGTGGTGGTTGCCGACGTACCGTCTTCAATTACCGTTGTCGGCGTACCGGCCAAACCGGTCGGCCGCTCTTCCAAAACCCCTTCTGCCGATATGGATCAAAGCATTCAATTATCATCTACGGATTTTGTGATTTAAACCGTCTGCCATTAAAAAGGCCGTCTGAAAAAACAAATCTTTCAGACGGCCTTTTTATGATTTTAAATCTTGGCGTCAACCGCGTTTGCGCAAGGCTTCCAAGTGCGTTTTAACCTGCTTGACTTTCTCTTCGGTAAACAGCTTGGCAATGTTTTTCCAAATGCTGTGATAACCGTAAGGACCGTGTTGCATTTCGGCTTTTGCCTCTTCCACCGGCCAGCCTTGATAAATGATGCGGTACATTCCGGCAATCAAACCGGTACGGTCCGCGCCGTGATAACAATGGATAAGTACCGCGCCGTTTTGCTGTTGTTTTTCAATCAGGTATAGGATTTCCGCAATCTCTTTCGGCTTAATGCTCCATGACAGCAACGGACGGTTTAGCAAGGTCAAACCATACGCTTTCAAATGGTCGTCATCGTTGCGGTCGAAAAAGCGCAGGTTGATCACGCTTTGAATGCCCAGCTTGACAATGGCTTCGCCATCTTCGGCAACGGGCTGCTCACTGCGGTAAAGCTTGTCATCGATGCGATAAAGGTTGACATCGTGTTTAATGGGTGTTGCCCACCGTTCGGACTGAAAGGCTTTGCCGCCGTTATCCGGCGGCGCGGACGAGCAAGCGATGGGCAAGCCGGAAGCGAGAAGGCACAATAAAAGACGGCGCATAAAATTCCTGTATGAAAATCAATGGGAAAACAAATATCGAAAGATTTTATCAAAACCCGTCCGGATATTCTATCCGCGCAAACCGCGTTACAATAAAGCCTCTTTTTTCAGACGGCCTTTCATCATGACCTGCCTTGCTTGGAACACCACACCTTCCCTTGCTACCCTTTGCCGCGCCATCGAACAACATACCGCGCCGCTTTATTTGATTGTCTGCCTGCCTGAAAACCATATTCCCGATTTTCCATTATCGAATCATCCCTCCGAGCTTGAAGGCCGTCTGAACAGCCGCCTCGTTCAAGCCATGAAATGCCTTCAGTTCAACAGCGTCAATGTTTTAGAAAACCTCTTGCCTGACGTGCACCTTTGGCTGGTTCCGCCACACCGCGCCGACTGCTTGCACGAACATTTCCCTCATATCGAATGGCAAACCGAAGCCATACCCCAATCCACCCCAACTCCCCTAAAACCTTGGTTCAGACGGCCTGAACATCAAGCCGCGCCCGAACACGTCCTGATTATCGGCGCAGGCATTGCCGGCGCAGCGACCGCACGCAAACTGGCGGAACACGGCGTACGCGTTACCGTTTTAGAGGCCGGAAAAGCAGCGCAGGCAGGCAGCGGCAACCGCCAAGGCTTGCTCTACGCCAAAATCTCACCGCACGATACCGAACAAACCGAGCTGCTGCTGACAGGCTACGGCTACACGCGCCGATTGCTGGAAGACTTGCTGCCCGATTCCGACGTATGGGGCGGAGACGGCGTATTGCATTTGAATTTTGACGACAGCGAACGCAAACGCAATCAGGCCTTGGGTTTGCAACACCAGCATAAACACCTCTACCGCAGCGTATCTGCCGGAGAGGCTGCATCTATCGCAGGCATAGACGTATTTTCAGACGGCCTTTACTGGCCGCAAGGCGTATGGCTGAATCCGCCCGCCGTCGTGCATGCCTTATTGAACCATCCGCTGATCGAGTTACACGAACACTCGCCGCTGACCGCCGTATCGCATGACGGCGCACAATGGACGGCACACACGCCAAACGCTCATTTCAACGCCAGCCATATCGTTTATTGTATGGGCGCACACAGCCCGACTGCCGCCGACACCAACGTCTCCGCCCTGCCTTTCCGCCAAATCCGCGGTCAAACCGGCGTTGTGTCCGCCAGCCCGTTTTCACAAAAGCTGCGTTGCGCCATTTCCGGCGAAAGCTACATCAGCCCGAGCTGGCAAGGCAGCCACTGCTACGGCGCGACATTTGTCCTCAACAGCAACGATGAAACTTGGTATCCGCACGAAGAAGCCGACAACCGCTCCGCCTTGCAACAACTCAATCCGCCATTGGCACAATCCCTATTTTCAGACGGCCTGCAAACTCCCCCGCTCCAATCCACACAAGGCCATGCCGCCCTGCGTTGCGACAGCCTCGACCACTTGCCCGTTGTCGGCGCACTCAGCGACATCGCCGCCATGCAGTCCGCCTACGCCAAACTGGCATTGGACAAAAACTACCGCCTCGACAATATTCCCTGCCCTTACCTGCCCCATGCCTACATCAATACGGCACACGGCACACGCGGCCTGGCGACAGCCCCCATCTGCGCCGCTGCCATTGCAGCCGAAATACTCGGCTTGCCGCATCCGCTATCACAAAGGCTGAGAACCGCGCTACACCCCAACCGCGCCATCATCCGCGCGATTGTTCGGCAGCAGCCGTTGTTATCCGTTTAAAAATTTCGTTTTAACTAAAAAAGGCCGTCTGAAAGTCATCAAAACTTTCAGACGGCCTTTAGCTACCCGTTAACTACTTAGAATTTCCATTCCAGCGATACGGCGTAATTGCGGCCGGGCGCGCGGTAGCGGTCTAAGCCTTTGCCATCGCGGTCAACGCCGTTGGTGGTGCTGTAGCTGTACAGACCGCGCAGGGAGTCCCAAGTGGTGTATTTGCGGTTGAATACATTGTACACGCCGGCACGCAAAGTCAGGTTTTTAGCCGGTTTGTAGAAGCCGTACATATCAAACACATAAGCCGATTTGTTCAGCCATGGGTAATCTACTACTTTTTCTTGCAAAGGCGTACCCCAACCAGTGTTTTCAAACACGGTATATTGAGCGTCTTTGGCTTTTTTCGCACCCAAATAAGTCAGGCGGGAGAACACACCCCATTTTTCGCTTGGGCTTTCGTAATCGACACCGGCAATCACTTTCAGAGGCTGAGTGGACAGCAGGCTGTTGTTGCCTGACAGTTTGCTCTTCGCGTAACCGACAGAACCAAACAATTTCCAGCCTTCAGGTACAAAAGAAACCACTTGACCTAAATTCAGACGGCCTGTCAGCTCAAGACCACGGATTCGGGCCTTGTCGATGTTTTGCATCTGCCATTCCAGTTTTTCGGAATAAGGATTGCTACAAATACCATAGTAGTAATTCATCTGAGTACAGCCGACATCGCCACTGGTGGTCAGCTTCTGCTCTTCAGACAAGAAGTTGCGGTAATTGCTTTGATACAGGTTGGCATCCAAAGTACCTTTTTCGCTGCGGCCTTGCAGAGAAAGGGTATGGGTGGTGCTGCGCTCGGCTTTCAGGTTCGGATTAGGCAACCAGGTACCTGAGCCGTGGTTGTAAGTGAAATACACTTCAGACGCATTCGGCACGCGGAAACCGGAAGTTACATCGTAACCCAAACGCCATGTCTGACTCAGCTGTGCAGCCAAGCCGACAAAACCGCTCCAGCCTTTATAAGTGTTGGCTGCAGGTGGTGTTTTGTCACAAGCATGACACTCGGCATTCAGTTGCTGCGGCGTCATTTTGGTGTAGTCGTAACGGATACCTGCGCGGCTACTGAACACGTCGTTCCATTGGATTTGGTCAGACAGCGAGAAACCATAGTTGGTGGTTTTCACAGGGTGTTGAATCGAGCTGGTCGTGCGCAAAATACGGCCGCTGAAGTAGTAATCGTCGCGGTTTAAGTTTTCAAACTCACGTTGGCTGGCAAATGTTTTAAACGACAGGCGGTGTTGCCCGCCCAGTTGCAACGGCTGGCTGTCCATACGCAGCGTAATGCGTTTGAAGGTTGTATCCATGCTGCGGTTGTAGATTTCGTCCAAATCCTTCTGGTTGTAGTTGCGCGTCCAGGTGGAATAATCTATCGGGAACGAGCCTTTGTTGTTAACCGCCGCTACTTTGGTTTTCTGATAATCGAAGTCCGCTTTCAACAACGACAACCAATTCGAATCGGGCGTCCACTCGTAAAACAGGTTGGCATTGCGCCGTCTGTTTACGTCGTCGGCTTCGCGCCAAGAAGAAGCGGTCAGGTTATAAGACTCTTCAGTCGTGTAATTGTGGCCCTGCTGACCGTTGAGCGATGCGCCGATACGGTGGTTGTCGTTGATTTGATAAGCAATCTTACCCAAGAAGCTGTGGTATTTATGTTTGGACGGATCAGGAATACCGCGCGCAGAACCACGGATATTCGCTCCGCTGCCGGCACCCTCTACCGGATAGCCACGCTCGCCCGCACTTTCGGTCTCATGACCGCGACGTTGCGAATACAGCAAAGCAGCATCCACGCGGTCGTTGCTCACGCCGAAACCAAGTGTATTTGTCCATTCGCGGTTGCGGCTGCTGTAACCGTTTTTCATCATCACGCCGAACTGACGCTCAGGCAACAGCAAATCATGGCCTTGCAGGGTTTGGTAATTCACGCCGCCACCCAATGCGCCGCTGCCGGTATTGAAAGAGTCAGCGCCCTTCACGATTTCAATGTTGCGCACGAGTTCGGGGTCGATGGACAGGCGCGAACTATTGAAGTTGCCATAACGGGCATACAGTGAGTTTTCTTCCGAATCAGGCAGGCTCACGCCGTCAATGCTGACACCGACACGGTTGCCTTCCACGCCGCGCACAGCAAAGCCTTTTTGATGGCGGCCGCTGTCGCTCAGGCCGACATCGGTGGAGTAACGCACCAAGTCTTTGTTGTCGCGTATCATTTCCTGTTGAATGCGACCGAGGTTGACACGTTCCACGGTTGCAGGCGCATTACGCTGGCCTTTAACGCGGACTTCTTTTATCTCTGCTTTAACGGGTGTGGTTTCGGTTGCAGCTTCATCCGCTGCCAAGACTGGATTGCCGAAAATACTGCCGACCAGCGCAGCAATAGGGAGCATTTGTAATGGTTTCATATTATCAACTCAAGATGTAATGGATTGTTCATCCATCAGTTAATGCATAAAAAAATTCTGATAATCATTAATGATTAATAAGACAGCAACCCGTACAACTAAATCTGTGTCGTGTAATTAAAGGTCTCTGCAAACATCCATGCCGAGACCTTGTTTGTTTCATTATTTTTAATGTCTGTGCGGCGTCATGCCTTCGGGGGCTTCTGTGCCTTCCGGCAAACCGAAGGTTTCACGCAGAATCACTTTATAGAAGGCAAACGCTTCCTGCGCGCCTTGAATGGCTTCTGCTTCTGCTTCCGGAGTTAAATTCAGGGCATTCAGGTGCTCGACGAAGGCGCGCCAGTGTTTGCCGCGGCCGTTGGGATGCGGGGCCAGGTGACGTGCGCCATGTTCGCCGTTGTATTCGAGTTTTTGAGCGTGTTTGAACAAGAAAGCGGCACCTAAATTTGAACCTTCGGCGCAATAGAGCCAGCCGATGGCTTTATTGCCTGTTTCATGCGGCAATTCTTTGTCGAATTTGTAAGGCTCTTCGCCCAAGTCTTTCAGGTCTTGAGTCACAGCATCGTAACGCGCCATGTATTCAAGCTCTGGAATGGCTTTGTTTAATTCAGCATCTTTATAGATGTGATCAACAGCTTTGTGGAAAACTGATTGGAGTTTCAAAAATTTGATGTAGTTTTCTTTGCTGACGAAAGGCTGAACAAACATAACCAAGTTATCAACGCTGTCGTGTGTAACTGTGGTTTGTTCTTTCAAGCGTTTGGCGAAAGTCAGCTCTTGTGTTTCACTCATGATGTTTCCTTTGAATAGAGGACAAACGGTTTCAGACGGCCTTTATGGTTAAAAATACCGTCTAATTTGAAAAGAATCGTTTTAAAAACAAAGAATGTAACTTTTTAAATGCTTCCGGCTCAGTGTTGGCGTGCCTTTTGCAATTCAATAAGTCTCATCTTTTTTAAATATAATATATATCATTTCTATTTCAATGACAATAAATTCAATTGGGTCTTATTAATAAAATCTAACGGCCCATAGCCAGTGTCTTCTAAAACCTTTGCTGCCTTTTCAGACGGCCTTCTTATGAAGCAGCCGCCATTCAACCAAATATCTGCTAAATTTGGGCTATCCTGCTGTTTTCCTTTATAATGCGACACTCTTTGCACCTTCTTTACCCCCTGCCGAACCATGAAACGGATTCCTGCCTACCATCGCTGGTGGCGCTACAAGTCTTATCTTCCTGATGCGACGCTGCCTGCACATACGGTGGAATGCCCGGATTGCGGCTGCCGTATGGATATTCCGCGCCTGCGTCAGGGGCAGGAAGCGCATTGTCCGGTATGCAACCATGAAATCGTGGAGGTGGAAAACAATCCGTATATCGCGCCGATCGCCTATGCGCTGACAACCTTGATTCTGATGGCGTTTGCGTACAATATGGTGTATATCCGCGTCGATTTGTTCGGCGTAACATCGATTTTGTCGCTACCACAAATGATGCGGCTTTTAATTTCGCTGGATTACGGTTTTCTGGCGGAAGTGATGTTTATCCTTACTTTCGGTGCGCCTTTATTGTTTTTACTGCTCTGCCTGTATGTTTATACGGCTTTGATACGCGAAAAGGCCTACCCTGCGCTGCGCTTTGCGACGCGTGTATTGGTGCGGCTGCGTCATTGGATTATGGTGGATGTGTTTTTCATTTCCACTTTGGTGGCGTATATCAAGCTCTCGTCCGTTGCTACGGTAGAGTTCGGCTCGGCGTTTTATCTGATGTTTCCGCTGTCGGTCATGCTGATTCGGACTTCGGTATCGATTCCGCAGCATTGGGTTTATTATAAGATTCACCGTTTAACCGGCGGCCATGCGGTTCAGACGGCCTCTGAAGACAAAATCTGTTGCAGCCGCTGCCTGTATTTCCGCGATAAAAACGAGCAGCCTTGCGGCGTTTGCGGTGCGGACTTATACCGCCGCCGCCCGAAAAGCCTGAGCATTTCGCTGGCGTTTTTAGTGGCGGCGTTTATCCTGTATTTCCCTGCCAACATCCTGCCGATTATGATTTCGTCCAACCCGACGGCTTTGGAGATCAATACAATTTTCAACGGCATTGTGTATATGTGGGACGACGGCGACCGGTTGATTGCGGTGATTATTTTCAGCGCGAGCATCATGGTGCCGGTATTGAAGATTATCGCGATGGCGGTTTTGATTTATTCCGCATACTTCAAACCCATGATGAGCGCGGACAAGATGTCGGTTTTGTATCGGATTACCGAATCCATCGGCCGCTGGTCGATGATCGATATTTTTGTGATTATTATTTTGATGAGTTCGTTCCACACCAATATGGCGCGCGTCGTGCCGGGTGGTGCGGCGGTTTATTTCTGCCTGGTCGTTATTTTGACCATGCTTTCGGCCTATTATTTCGATCCCCGTCTGATTTGGGACAAGCAACAGCAGCTTTCAGACGGCCTTGATTCTGACCAGACCTTAAAACAATGAAAAAACACGATTCTTCACCCAATTATCACGCCCCGGCGCGTGTCAAGAAAACCAATGTCTTCACGTCTGTCGTGTGGTTGATTCCGCTAATTGCGCTGATTGCCGGCGGCTGGCTTTTGGTTAAAGACATCCGCAACCGCGGCCCTGTCGTTACGCTGTTGATGGACAGCGCCGAAGGCATCGAAGTCAACAACACCATTATTAAAGTGTTGAACGTCGATGTCGGACACGTTACCCGCATCAAATTACGCGACGACCAAAAAGGAGTGGAAGTTACCGCCCAACTCAGCGCTGATGCCAAAGACCTTATCCGCAGCGATACCCAATTTTGGGTGGTCAAACCGCGTATCGACCAAAGCGGCGTTACCGGTTTGGGCACTTTGCTTTCCGGCTCCTATATCGCATTTACGCCGGGCAAAAGCAGCGAAACCCAAGATGTGTTTGTCGTGCAGGACATTCCGCCGATTGCCGCCATCGGCCAAAGCGGCCTGCGCCTGAATTTAGTTGGTAAAAACGACCGCATCCTCAATGCCAGCAGCCCGATTCTGTATGAAAACTTTATGGTCGGCCAAGTAGAAAGCGCGCATTTCGACCCGTCCGACCAAAGTGTGCATTACACCATTTTCATCCAAAGCCCCAACGACAAACTGATTAATTCGGAAAGCCGTTTCTGGTTGGAGAACGGCATCAATATCGAAACCACAGGCAGCGGCGTCAAACTCAACTCCGCCCCTCTGCCTGCCCTGCTGTCAGGCGCGATTTCGTTTGATTCGCCGAAAACCAAAAACAGTAAAAACGTCAAAAGCGAAGACAGCTTCACGCTTTATGACAGCCGCAGCGAAGTCGCCAACCTGCCTGATGACCGCTCACTGTATTACACTGCATTTTTCAAACAATCCGTACGCGGCCTGACCGCCGGTTCGCCCGTCGAATACAAAGGCCTGAATGTCGGCGTGGTTTCCGACGTTCCTTATTTCGACCGCAACGACAGCCTGCATTTGTTTGAAAACGGCTGGATTCCCGTACGCATCCGCATCGAGCCTTCCCGTTTGGAAATCAATGCCGACGAGCAAAGCAAAGAGCATTGGAAACAACAATTTCAGACGGCCTTAAACAAAGGTCTGACTGCCACCATCTCCAGCAACAACCTGCTGACTGGCAGCAAAATGATTGAGTTGAACGATCAGCCTTCCGCCTCGCCCAAGCTGCGACCGCATACTGTTTACGCAGGCGATACCGTCATTGCCACACAAGGCGGCGGTTTGGATGATTTGCAGGCAAAAGTGGCCGACTTGTTAGATAAATTCAACAATCTGCCATTGGATAAAACCGTTGCCGGCTTGAACGGCTCGCTTGCCGAACTCAAATCCACCCTCAAATCTGCCAATGCTGCCCTAAGCTCCATCGACAAACTGGTCGGCAAACCGCAAACGCAAAACATTCCGAACGAGTTGAACCAAACCCTGAAAGAATTGCGTCAAACCCTGCAAGGCGTATCGCCTCAATCGCCTATCTATGGCGACGTACAAAATACGCTGCAAAGTTTGGACAAGACTTTAAAAGACGTTCAACCCGTGATTAATACTTTGAAAGAAAAACCCAATGCGCTGATTTTCAACAGCAGCAGCAAAGACCCTATCCCGAAAGGAAGCCGATAATGCGCCTCTTCCCGATTGTCGCCGCCCTGACGCTTGCCGCCTGCGGCACCGCGCAAAGCACACAATATTTCGTCCTGCCCGACAGCCAATACATCCGTCCGGCTGCACAAGGCAATGAAATCGCGGTCAAAGTCAACCTTGCCGAACCGCTTGCCAACGGCGGCCTCGTTTACCAAACCGACGCCTATCACGTGAATCTGGCGAAAAACCACCTTTGGGCAGCACCGCTCGATGGCGCATTGGCGGCCAACCTCAGCAACAAGCTCAACCGCCTCAATCCGCGCCATACTTTTGTCCCTGCTTCACGCAGCCAAAGCAGCCAAACCCTAAAAGTCTATATCGAAGCCTTCCAAGGCAGCTATCAGGGGCAGACCACCATCAGTGGTTATGCACAATGGCCGGACGGACGCAGCAAACCGTTTAACGCCATCACGCCGCAGCAAGGCGACGGCTATACCGCCATGCTCGAATCATTGGAAAACGGTTTGTCACAGGTTGCCGATACGATTGCTTATTAAACTTAAACGAAAGGCCGTCTGAACATTTTCAGACGGCCTTTTTTATGTTTCAAACATTCATCACAACGCGCGGTCAAAATACAGAGCCACGCCGGATCGCTCGCTCATCGCCAGCAAATAATCCATCAATTTTTGCGGCCATTGAATACCGCGCACAACGGTCAGATTGCGCAAAATAGGGAAAGTCAGGATATCTTCCAAACTGATTTCACCGCCCAAACCCTCGCTTTCACACACCAGCGTTTCCAGTTCGGCCAAGTCTTGATGCAGACGCTCCAGATACTGCGCCGTTTTGTTCAGATTAGTCTCGAAATTGCCGATATTTTTCTCTTTTTTGTCAATAAAGTATTGTTTCGCCTCATCGGTCTCAAATTCAGGCAAGCCGATTTTGACCATGCGCGGCTGTACCAATTTGTTATTGTATTCACCCACTTTGTCCAACCAAGCCTGCACTTCTGGACGAACTTCTTCTTTCAGACAGCCTTGATCAATGTAACGGACAATATCCAAACTCTCGCCCATAAACGAACCATCTTCTTTTTGCAAAATCGGCACTTGTTTTGAGCCAATCATGCCAATCGGCGTAGCTTCGTCATCGTTCGCCAAAACAACCTCTTCCACCGCCACATCGCGCAAGCCGAAAATCATCCTTGCACGAACGCAAAACGGGCAATGGTCGTAAATATACAGTTTCATCAAAATACTCCTTAAAATTTCAAAACGGTTAACCATAACACCCAAGGCCGTCTGAAACAAGGCTTCCTGAAACATAGCGCCACCTTTGCATACAAATCTAGGGCTGCCGGCAATAAACTGTTACAATGGCAACGTTTTTATCAAAAAGAAAAAAACGCACGCCATGACCACTATTCGCCAAACGCCCCAAACATCGAGCGTAACGCTGGAAGGCCTCCTCGCATGGTTCGACGGCTATATCGCCGCGCTGCCTGATCCCGATAAAAACCTGATTCAGACGGCCTTTGACCTGGCTAAAGAACATTATCCCGCCGATGCCCTAACGACTTACGGCGAGCCTTTAATGGAACATTTCCTCGGTTCGATGCAAATCGTCAGCGAACTCGACCTATTGCCCGATGCTGTGGCCGCTACGATTTTGTCCGACATCGGCAAATACGTTCCCACTTGGCAAGAATTGGTTGCCGAACGCTGCAACAGCACCGTTTGCGAGTTGGTCAAAGGCGTAGACGAAGTACAAAAACTGACCCAATTCGCACGCGTGGACAGCCTTGCCACGCCGGAAGAGCGCGCCCAGCAAGCCGAAACCATGCGTAAAATGCTGTTGGCGATGGTTACCGACATCCGCGTCGTCCTGATCAAACTGGCCATGCGCACGCGCACCCTGCAATTCTTAAGCAACGTTCCCGACAATCCTGAAAAACGCGCCGTTGCCAAAGAAACCCTTGACATTTTTGCCCCGCTCGCCAACCGCTTGGGCGTGTGGCAACTCAAATGGCAGCTCGAAGATTTGGGCTTCCGCCATCAAGAGCCGGAAAAATACCGCGAAATCGCCCTGCTTTTGGACGAAAAGCGCACCGAGCGCCTCGAATACATCGAAAACTTCCTCAATATCCTGCGTACGGAACTGAAAAAATACAATATTCATTTTGAAGTCGCCGGAAGACCGAAGCACATCTACTCCATTTACAAAAAAATGGTGAAGAAAAAGCTCACTTTCGACGGCCTGTTCGACATCCGCGCCGTACGGATTTTGGTCGATACCGTTCCCGAGTGTTACACCACGCTGGGTATCGTCCACAGTCTCTGGCAGCCGATTCCGGGCGAGTTCGACGACTACATCGCCAACCCGAAAGGCAACGGCTACAAAAGTTTGCACACCGTTATCGTCGGCCCGGAAGACAAAGGCGTAGAAGTCCAAATCCGCACCTTCGACATGCACCAATTCAACGAATTCGGTGTCGCCGCCCACTGGCGTTATAAAGAAGGCGGCAAGGGCGATTCCGCCTACGAACAGAAAATCGCCTGGTTGCGCCAACTCTTAGACTGGCGCGAAAACATGGCCGAAAGTGGCAAGGAAGACCTCGCCGCCGCCTTTAAAACCGAACTTTTCAACGACACGATTTATGTTTTGACCCCGCACGGCAAAGTCCTCTCCCTGCCTACGGGCGCCACTCCCATCGACTTTGCCTACGCCCTGCACAGCAGCGTGGGCGACCGTTGCCGCGGTGCAAAAGTCGAAGGACAAATCGTGCCACTGTCCACGCCTTTGGAAAACGGACAACGTGTTGAAATCATTACTGCAAAAGAAGGCAATCCTTCCGTCAACTGGCTCTACGAAGGCTGGGTCAAATCCAACCGCGCCATCAGCAAAATCCGTGCCTTCATCCGCCAGCAAAATGCGGATACCGTGCGCGAAACAGGCCGGGCCCAACTGGACAAACAGTTGTCAAAAATCTTCCCCAAACCCAATCTGCAAGCATTGGCGGAAAAACTCGGCTTCAAAAAAACCGACGAACTCTATACGGCCATCGGTCAGGGCGAAATTTCCAACCGCGCCATCAGTAAGGCCTGCGGCGCTTTGATCGAACCGGCTCCGGTACCGGTTGACGAGACCAATATCGTCAAACAGTCCAAAATCAAAAAAGGCGGCAAAAACGGCATTCTGATTGACGGCGAAGACGGCCTGATGACCACGCTTGCCAAATGCTGCAAACCCGCGCCGCCCGATGATATTGTGGGCTTTGTTACCCGCGACCGCGGCATTTCCGTCCACCGCTGCACCTGCCCTTCTTTCCGCCACCTTGCCGAGCAGGCTCCGGAAAAAGTGTTGAACGCAAGCTGGGCAGCCCTGCAGGAAGGACAAGTGTTTGCCGTCGATGTCGAAATCCGCGCTCAAGACCGCTCCGGTTTGCTGCGCGACGTTTCGGATGCGCTGGCGCGTCATAAACTCAACGTCACCGCGGTACAAACCCAATCGCGCGATTTGGAAGCCAGTATGCGCTTTACCCTTGAAGTCCGCCAAGTCAACGACCTGCCGCGCGTATTAGCCAGTCTGGGCGACATCAAAGGCGTTTTAAGCGTAACGCGCTTATAATTTCCATCTCCCCATCTAAAGGCCGTCTGAAAGTATTGCTTTCAGACGGCCTTTCACACATCGGCTGCCAATATATAACCTACGCTTCTATCCTTACAATCAGCCATTATTTCCTGTCCGCCATATTCTCAGGCAAACTTGCCATCCGTATGATAAAGAAAGATATTTTTATTCTTATATTAACCTTAAGGAAACTTCATGGATACCCGAGACCTGTTCCCTCATGAAATTTTGCAGGACGCCATCGGCAAGAGTTGCGCCAAATCTGAATTCAGCATCAAGATGTTGGTGATTTTGAGTTTCTTGGGCGGCGGTTATGTCGGCTTCGGCTATCTTGCCTGCCTGCGCGTCATCAGCGGCATTCCTGCCGAATGGAACGGTCTGGCCGCCCTGTTGGGCGCATCCGTGTTCCCTATCGCACTGATTTGTATCTTAATCGGCGGCGGCGAGTTGGCAACAGGAAATATGATGATTATGGCTTTGGGCAGATTGACCGGCCGAGTCAGCACCCACAAACTGGTGCGCAACTGGCTGATTGTCAGCTTGGGCAATCTGGCAGGCGCCGTAGCCATGGCCTATTTCCTCGGCCACTACGTCGGCCTTGCCGAAGGACCGGCCACAGCGAAAACCATTGCCATTGCCGAAGCCAAAGTCAATATGGACTTCGGCCGCGCATTCGTTTCCGCCATCGCATGTAACTGGATGGTGTGTATGGGCATCTGGTTTTATTTCGGCGCACGCCATACTTCAGGACGAATCTTGGCCATGTGGTTCCCGGTTATGATCTTCGTGTTAATCGGCTTTCAACACTTTGTCGCCAATATGTTCATCATCCCGGCCGGCATTTGGGCGGGCGCAAATGTCAGCTGGGGTCAATTTTTCTACAACATGATTCCCGTTTTCTTAGGCAACGTCCTGGGCGGATCATCCTTTGTTGCAGCCTCTTATCTCTTTGCTTACAAACACTTACTAAAAGACGATTTTTCTATTTGATGTAGCCTTTTTTCTAAAAACCCCGTATCTGCCCGACACAGATACGGGGTTTCTGCACAAGGCCGTCTGAAAGTCCAAGTCGTTTAATTACTTTTTCTCTTTAATCCCCAAAAAACATCAGGAAAGATAGTTTCACACACTTTCCTTCGTCATCATCGGTAAAAATTTATATATTTTTATGTTTTTAAATGACTTAGCCAAAAGGCGGCATCAATTTCGAATAAAGGCTGAGTTCTTCGCTTTGCAAAAGCGACTTTTTGCGGTATGCTGGTTTAAATTATTTACAATTTAATGCATTAAGATTTCGTATTTTATTGTATTTGAAAATAATTTATCCTGTCTCTCTCGCAAAAAACAGGATTTTTAAGCTGTATTTTTATTAGAAAAAAGTTTGGGTATGAATTGCTTGCAATTTCAAACCCATTTTAAAAGTTAGATGAGGAATAAGTACATGAATCCCATGTATATCACTTTCGCGATCTATTTGGTCGCCGTATTACTGATCGGCCTTGCCGCCTATTTTTCAACCCGCAACTTCGACGACTACATCCTCGGCGGCCGCAGCTTGGGCCCGTTCGTGACTGCAATGTCTGCCGGCGCTTCCGATATGTCAGGTTGGCTCTTGATGGGTTTGCCTGGTGCCATTTACCTGAGCGGTTTGAATGAAGCTTGGATTGCCATTGGTCTGATTGTAGGCGCATACTTCAACTGGCTTTTGGTTGCAGGCCGTCTGCGCGTGCATACCGAATACGCCAACAACGCACTGACGCTGCCTGACTACTTCTTCCACCGCTTCGGTGCCGGCGGTCACTTGATGAAAGTGGTTTCCGCACTGATTATCTTGTTCTTCTTCACTATTTACTGTGCTTCAGGCATCGTGGCCGGTGCTACCCTGTTCCAAAGCCTGTTCCACGGTATGTCTTACAATCAAGCCATGTGGCTGGGTGCCGGCGCAACCATCGCCTATACCTTCTTGGGTGGTTTCTTGGCCGTAAGCTGGACCGATACCCTGCAGGCTTCTTTGATGATTTTTGCATTGATCCTGACCCCTGTAATGGTGTACTTGGGCTTGGGTGGTGCAGATCAAATGAATGCCGCTATGCAACAAGTTGCCGCTTCTACCGGTAAAGAATACGGCAGCCTGTTTGCCGGAACGACCGTCATCGGCATTATCTCCACCGCGGCTTGGGGCTTGGGCTATTTCGGCCAACCGCACATTTTGGCCCGCTTCATGGCTGCCGAAAGTGCCAAATCCTTGGTTTCTGCACGCCGCATCGGTATGACTTGGATGATTCTGTGTATGGCCGGTGCCGTAGCTGTCGGCTACTTCGGTATCGCTTACTTCGGTGCCAACCCTGCCCACGTTGATGAAATGAACGGCAACCACGAACGTATCTTCATCGCTTTGGCCACCCTGCTTTTCAACCCTTGGATTGCCGGTATCATCTTGAGCGCGATTCTCGCCGCCGTAATGTCCACCCTGTCTTGCCAATTGTTGGTTTGCTCCAGCGCGATTACCGAAGACTTCTACAAAGGCTTCCTGCGTAAAAAAGCACAACAAGCCGAGTTGGTATGGATTGGCCGTCTGATGGTTTTGGCGATTGCCGTGATTTCCATCCTGATTGCTTCTGACCCTAACAGCAAAGTATTGGGCTTGGTGGCTTACGCATGGGCAGGTTTTGGTGCCGCATTCGGCCCGGTTGTTATCCTGTCTGTACTGTGGAAACGCATTACTGCCTACGGCGCACTCTCCGGCATGATTGCAGGTGCACTGACTGTAGTGGTTTGGGCTGAATGGATCAAAAAACCTGCTTTGGCCGCACAAGAAACAGGTTTCACTACTGTCTATGAAATCGTTCCAGGCTTTATCATTTGCACACTCGTGATTGTTTTGGTGTCCCTGATCGACAAAAAACCTTCACGCGAATTGCAAGAACGCTTTGAAAAAGCAGACGCAGAATACCGCGCCTCTAAATAAGGTGTTTTCAGACGGCCTGCATGATTCCGTGCAGGCCGTTTTTACGACATAAACTGTCTCAAAATAATCTGATACTTATCAGAAAAAACAGCAATTTATGCGGATGCATCTTGTATCCGCATCATAAATTTATTACGATATTACTATCCTTCAGAATACCTGTTTTAGCAATCCTATCCAGGCCGTCTGAAATCATGAAAAAACCTCTGGAGAACTTAAATAATGTTTAACTTTGCTTTTCCAACACAAACTCCTCTGCGCCAAGCGATAACCGATGCCTACCGCCGCGATGAAATCGAAGCCGTACAGGATATGTTGCAACGTGCACAGATGACCGACGAAGAGCGCAACGCCGCTTCCGAGCTTGCCCGTCGTTTGGTTACCCAAGTCCGTGCCAGCCGTACCAAAGCCAGCGGTGTAGATGCCTTGATGCACGAGTTTTCCCTCTCCAGTGAAGAAGGTGTTGCACTGATGTGTCTGGCCGAAGCCCTGCTGCGTATTCCGGACAATGCCACCCGTGACCGCCTGATTGCCGACAAAATCTCTGAAGGCAACTGGAAAAGCCACTTGAACAACAGCCCTTCCCTCTTCGTTAACGCGGCCGCATGGGGTCTGCTGATTACCGGCAAACTGACCGCGACAAACGACAAACAAATGAGTTCCGCATTGAGCCGTCTGATCAGCAAAGGCGGCGCCCCTCTGATCCGTCAAGGTGTTAACTACGCCATGCGCCTGTTGGGCAAACAGTTCGTCACCGGTCAAACCATTGAAGAAGCACTGCAAAACGGTAAAGAGCGCGAGAAAATGGGTTACCGCTTCTCCTTCGATATGTTGGGCGAAGCCGCCTACACCGAAGAAGATGCCAACCGCTACTACAACGACTACGTCCAAGCCATTCACGCCATCGGTAAAGATGCCGCAGGCCAAGGCGTTTACGAAGGCAACGGTATCTCCGTCAAACTTTCCGCTATCCACCCACGCTACTCACGCGCCCAACACGAACGCGTGATGAGCGAACTGCTGCCGCGCCTGAAAGAATTGTTCCTTTTGGGTAAAAAATACGATATCGGTATCAACATCGACGCCGAAGAAGCCAACCGTCTTGAATTGTCTTTGGACTTGATGGAAGCTTTGGTTTCCGACCCTGACTTGGCCGGCTACAAAGGTATCGGTTTCGTTGTTCAGGCCTACCAAAAACGTTGCCCGTTCGTTATCGACTATCTGATCGACCTGGCCCGCCGCAACAACCAAAAACTGATGATCCGTTTGGTTAAAGGCGCATACTGGGACAGCGAAGTGAAATGGGCTCAAGTAGACGGCATGGAAGGCTATCCGACTTACACCCGTAAAGTCCACACCGATATCTCCTACCTCGCCTGCGCACGCAAACTCTTGGATGCGCAAGATGCCGTGTTCCCACAATTTGCCACCCACAACGCCTACACTTTGGGCGCAATCTACCAAATGGGTAAAGGCAAAGACTTTGAACACCAATGTCTGCACGGCATGGGCGAAACCCTGTACGACCAAGTGGTCGGCCCGCAAAATTTAGGCCGCCGCGTACGCGTGTATGCCCCAGTCGGCACACACGAAACCCTGCTTGCCTACTTGGTACGCCGCCTGTTGGAAAACGGTGCGAACTCTTCTTTCGTGAACCAAATCGTTGACGAAAACATCAGCATCGACCACCTGATTAAGAGCCCGTTCGACACCATCGCCGAACAAGGCATCCACCTGCATCCGGCATTGCCTCTGCCACGCGATTTGTATGGCAAAGACCGCCTGAACTCTCAAGGCGTAGATTTCAGCAACGAAACCGTATTGCAAAACCTGCAAGAAAAACTCAACCAAGCTTCTTCCGAAGACTTCCACGCTGCTTCTATCGTCAATGGCGAAGCGCGTAACGTATGCGAAGCGCAACCTGTCCGCAACCCTGCAGACCACAACGATGTTGTCGGTACCGTCAGCTTTGCCGATGCTGCATTGGCTCAAGAAGCGATTGGTGCAGCCGTTGCCGCCCTGCCTGAGTGGAGCGCCAAACCTGCTTCAGAACGTGCCGACTGCCTGCGCCGTTTTGCCGACCTGTTGGAACAACACACGCCTGCATTGATGATGCTGGCAGTCCGCGAAGCCGGTAAAACCTTGAACAACGCCGTTGCCGAAGTACGCGAAGCCGTTGACTTCTGCCGCTACTATGCCAACGAATCTGAAAACACCCTGCCTAAAGATGCCAAAGCTGTCGGCGCAATCGTTGCCATCAGCCCATGGAACTTCCCATTGGCCATCTTTACCGGCGAAGTGGTTTCTGCATTGGCTGCCGGTAACACCGTTATCGCCAAACCTGCCGAACAAACCAGCCTGATTGCTACTTACGCCGTTTCCCTGATGCATCAAGCCGGTATTCCGACTTCTGCGCTGCAACTCGTACTCGGCGCAGGTGATGTTGGCTCTGCCCTGACCGGCGATGCCCGCATTGGCGGTGTCATCTTCACCGGTTCTACCGAAGTAGCGCGTCTGATTAACAAAGCACTGTCCAAACGCGACGACAACCCTGTCCTGATTGCCGAGACCGGTGGTCAAAACGCGATGATTGTGGATTCTACCGCCCTGCCGGAACAAGTCTGCCTCGACGTATTGAACTCTGCCTTCGACAGCGCAGGCCAACGTTGTTCCGCTCTGCGTATCTTGTGCGTTCAAGAAGATGTTGCCGATAAAATGGTCAACATCATCAAAGGCTCAATGGACGAATTGGTTGTCGGCAAACCGACCCAACTGACCACAGACATCGGCCCTGCCATCGATGCTGAAGCCCAACAAAACCTGTTGGCCCACATCAACAGAATGAAAGGTGTAGCGAAGGCTTACCACGAAGTCAAAACTGCTGCCGACGTTGATAGCAACAACTCTACTTTTGTTCGTCCAATCCTGTTTGAATTGAACAACTTGAACGAGTTGCAACGCGAAGTGTTCGGTCCGGTATTGCACGTTGTCCGCTATCGCGCCAACGAATTGGATCAACTCATCGACCAAATCAACGCCAAAGGCTATGCTTTGACCAGCGGTGTACACAGCCGTATCGAAGGTACTGTCGAACACATCCGCGACCGCATCGAAGCCGGTAACATCTACGTTAACCGCAACATCGTCGGTGCCGTTGTCGGCGTACAGCCTTTCGGCGGTCACGGCTTGTCCGGTACCGGTCCTAAAGCGGGCGGTCCATTCTATCTGCAACGTTTGGTTCGCACTCCTGAATGGGTTGCGCCAACCCTCAGCCGTATCGGCCAAGCAGACGAAGACGCGCTCAAACGTTTGGAAACTTTGGTTCACAAACTGCCGTTTAATGCAGAAGAGAAGAAAACTGCAGCCGCAGCTTTGGGTCACGCGCGAGTTCGCACTCTGCGCAAAGCCGAAACCGTATTGGTCGGCCCAACCGGCGAACGCAACTCATTGAGCTGGCGCTCTCCGAAACACGTTTGGGTACACGGCGGTACTTTGTTGCAAGCCTTCTCTGCTCTGACCGAGCTGGCTGCCGCAGGCATTCAAACCGTTGTTGAGCCAAACAGCCCACTGGCTGCCTACTCTGCCGATTTAGACGGTTTGCTGCAAGTCAACAGCAAACCTGAAAAAGCAGGCATCAGCCATGTTGCCGCCATCGAGCCTTTGAGCAGCGAGCGCAAACAAGAATTGGCCGGCCGCGACGGTGCGCTTATCCGCATCCTGCCTTCCGAACAAGGTCTGGACATCCTGCAAGTATTTGAAGAAATCTCTTGCAGTATCAATACTACCGCTGCCGGTGGTAATGCCAGCCTGATGGCAGTTGCCGACTAATCGTAGCCAAATCAAAGGCCGTCTGAAATTCAGACGGCCT
>NZ_KV832194.1:0-29446 GCF_001837375.1 Neisseria sp. HMSC066H01 | reverse complement strand
AAGGCCGTCTGAAATTCAGACGGCCTTTTTCTTATGTTTTTATTTACATTTTTGCCGGATATTCGCACAAATCGTTAATCAAACATTTGCTGCATTGCGGTTTTAAAGCCTTGCACGTATAGCGGCCATGCAAAATCAACCAGTGATGGGCATCCATCAAAAATTCTTTGGGAATAAAGCGCATCAGCTTGTCTTCAACTTCGCGCACATCCTTGCCCGGAGCAATTTTGGTACGGTTGGAGACGCGGAAAATATGGGTATCGACCGCCATAACAGGTTGCCCGAATGCAGTATTCAGCACCACATTGGCAGTTTTACGGCCAACGCCGGGCAAAGATTCCAAAGCCTCACGGTCAGCAGGCACTTCGCCGTTGTATTTCTCCAGCAAAATACGGCAAGTCTGCATGATGTGCTTGGACTTGGTTTTGTAGAGGCCTATGGTTTTGGTGTATTCCATCACGCCGTCCAGCCCCAAATCCAACATGGCTTGCGGCGTATTGGCAACGGGAAAGAGTTTGGCAGTCGCTTTGTTCACGCCGACATCAGTTGCCTGCGCAGACAATAAAACGGCGATAAGCAGCTCAAACGGCGAGCTGAAATTCAACTCGGTAGTCGGATGAGGATTGGCAGCACGGAAACGCTCGAAAATTTCTTGGCGGATTTGTTTGTTCATTGTTTAGATTATTTTTTTATTGGCGCAGCAATTATAGTGAAATCATGCTAATACGGCTACTTCAAGTAAAACAAGGCCGTCTGAAATTGTTTTCAGACGGCCTGATTTTATAAAAGATTGCTATTTTAATGTGCGGTTTACTTCTTACTCAAAGTCAGCCCTGTCCAGCCGAACACCAGAGTCAGAGCCAAGCTCAAGTAGCAGAAGAAGGCGTAAGGCAGGTATTCCCAAACAGGCACGCCCAAGGCATGGCTGATAAATACGCCGCAGACGCTCCAAGGCACCAACGGGTTGATGACCGTACCCGCATCTTCCAGCGTACGGGCAAGGTTGCGCGAATGCAGACCAAGCTTGTCATAAACCGGCTTAAAGGTTTCGCCGGAAAGCAGGATACTCAAGTATTGCTCGCCAATCAGGAAGTTGACACCGACCGATGTCATGGCCACGCTGAAAGTAGCGCGTCCGGCATTGGTCAGGAACGCACGAATGGCTTCCAGCAAAGACGGAATCACACCAATGCTGAACAACAGGCCGCCCAAACTCATGCCGAGAATCACGATGGTTTGCGTAAAGAACATGCTTTCCAAGCCGCCGCGAGAAATCAAACGGGCAATGTCTTTAAATGCTTCGCCTTCGAGTTTGTATCCGCTGTAAAACCACGCGCCCAGCTGTTTCAAATCAGGCGTACTGTGGAAGTAAGTCACAATCAGCGCCACTATAACGGTAAACAACATGGCTACAATGGCATTCACGCGCATCAGTGCGAGGATAACCAGCAAGGCAAACGGAATCAACGAGTAAGCATGCACCAAACCGGTTGCTTCCAATTGCGCGCGGAAAGCTTCGACGCTGTTCATGTCATGCGCGGCAACATTGGGCAAGAGCCACAGCATCAACGCCGCACTGATCAACCACGCAGGCACAGTGGTGTACATCATGTTTTTGATGTGCTCGAACAAATCAATGCCGACAATCGAAGCGGAAATACCGGTCGTATCAGAAAGCGGCGACATTTTATCGCCAAAGAACGCACCCGACACAATCGCACCTGCCGTCATCGCCATATCGGCATGAAACGCAGCCGCCATACCCATAAATGCCACGCCGACAGTCGCACAAGTCGTCAAACTACTGCCGATGGAAATACCGATGATCGAGCAAAGCGCAAACGCCGAGAAGTAAAAATAAGTCGGCGAAATCAATCCGAAACCGTAATACATCAGCGTCGGAATCGCACCGCTCATCATCAGCGCGCTGACCATCAGGCCGATAAAGAAAAACAGATAAATCGCGCCCATGCCCTGCCCGACCGCGCCTATCATACCGTTTTGCATATCTTGATATTTCAAGCCGCGCATCAAACCGTACAACAGCAAGACCACAATCGCCGTCACAATCGACATATGCGGCAGCCATTCAAGCGAAATAATCGTATAACCCATTGCCGCCACCAAAGCCAAGGCCACAGCGATGGCCTCAAAGCGCGGCATATTCAGTAAGGATTTGAAAGCAAACATTGTTCTTTGCCTTTTTAATAAGTATTTAACAGATTTTAGCATAACAGGCCGTCTGAAACCCGTTTTTCAGACGGCCTGCCTGTTATTTTATAAAAACAGCTTCAGTAAAACTGCGACACTTTCTTTAAAATATATCAAATTATTAAAATTAAATATTTTTAAATAGAAATAAATGGAATTTTATTGCTTTTTAAAACATCCATCATGCAAAAATGCCACTACTTGCTCGACCGTTTTACGGTTAAACAGCATACCGCTATGGCTGACAGGCAAAACAACATGATCACGCATATTCGGACAATGCGTTTCGCTGACCAAAACCGTACCATCATGTTCGCCATGTAAACCTAAAACACGACCCAGCCCATACGGTTTATTGCCGGCAATACTGCCCAACTCAACACCCTTTGGCAATTCCGGCATACCGCCGTCCAATGCGCCTTTATACGAGCCGCCCAATACCGGTTTTTGCAAACCCATATTGAACACACGCTGCGCGGCACGGCTGCCTTGATGCGGCGTCCCCATGGTAACGATACGGCCGCTGACTTTATCCGGATATGCCGCCGCAAAATTGCGTAAGACCAACCCGCCCAAACTATGGCCGACAAAGTGCAGCGTTTCATCAGCATGGTTCTCATCAATCCATCGCGCCAAACCTTCAACATGTCGGTTCATCGAATGCAAAACACTGTAATAATCGAACAGCGCAACTTCAAAACCTTCTTGTTCCAGCAAATACGCCAGCGGTTTCATTACCCATGAATGCATGTGCAAGCCATGCAGCAAAATGATTTTGGCCATTTTTTCCTCCTGTCATTTAAATCATTATGCCACAAAGTAAAAAGGCCGTCTGAAATCCCATAGGGTTTCAGACGGCCTTTTATCATGATGAATTATTCGTCAGCTTTGTAGCCTTTAATCGCAAAGAAGACAATGTATACATAACAGATCGCGGATACGACGAAAGAAATCATCAAACCGTAAGTATCCGCAGCCCAACCTTGTACCACAGGCACAATCGCACCGCCGACAATCGCAGTACACAATACGCCGGAAGCGCTGCTGGTGAATCGGCCCAGACCTTTGGTTGCCAAAGAGAAAATGGTCGGAAACATGATGGAGTTGAAGAAGCCGATGGCCAACAATGCCCACATCGCAATATCCGCACTGGCTTTACTTGCCAACATAGCAACGCCCAACAAGGCAACAGCAGCGGTAGCGTTAAATGCCAAATAGCGGTTAGGCGCAATTTTCGCCATGATGGCAGAGCCTAAGAAACGGCCGACCATTGCACCGCCCCAGTAGAACGACAAATATTTTGCGGCAGATGCGTGGTCCAAACCTTTCAGATAGCCCAACACACTGACCAATAAAGAACCGATGGATACTTCCGCACCGACATAACAGAAAATACCGGCCGCACCAAAAAACAAATGACGGTATTGCCAAACACTGTGTTTGCCATCATGGTTATGTTCGCTCTCTTCTTCGGCAATTTTACGCGCATCAGGCAAACGAATCATTTTGACAAACACAGCCAAAATAATCAGCAAACCGGCCAACCCTAAATACGGAATTTGAACGGAAGAAATTTGCTCGGCTTTGCTGACAGTTTGTGTTGCATCAGCCAAAATCAGGAATGCGCCGATTTGCGGAGCAATAGTCGTACCCAAAGAGTTGAATGCCTGAACCAAAGTCAGTGTTGCAGATTCTTTACCCGGTTTGGACAACAGGGTCACATAAGGATTACCCGCTACTTGCAACAGTGTTACACCTGAAGCCAAAATAAACAATGCACCCAAAAAAGTTGCATAAGAATGACTGCCGGCAGCAGGATAGAAGAGCAGACAGCCGATGGCAGTCAATACGAAGCCGCTAATCACGCCGTTTTTATAGCCGATTTTGCCGACCAAATAGCCCATCGGGATCGACATAATCGCATAAGCGGTAAAGAAACAGAATTGAATCAGCATCGCCTGAACATAAGTCAGGTCGAAAATATCTTTCAAATGCGGAATCAAAATATCGTTCATGCAGGTAATGAAACCCATCATGAAAAAGAGTGTGGTTAGGACAACCAGCGCAGGAGTATGATTTTATTGTGAATGCACAGACATGATTTGCCTTTCGTTTTGTTAAGATTTGCTGGAAAAATGAGCTTAAATCAGTTCATTAAACTTAACACTCATTAACAGCCGCCCGTCTCATACTGATAATCCGTCACTTTGAAAACTATTTTCCGACATCTGACTACATTATCCTTCAACCGTTTAATTTTAAAGAATTCAATAATATTGGATTTATCTTTTGATAGATTAAAAAATAAAGGCATAATCCTCTTATTAAGCCTGTTATTTCTTTTTTACAATACTCCTTGATATAACTCAAAATATGCCTCTTCTTTACGCTTACCTTGGCCTGATTGCCTCTGCCTTTACTTCTGCCACACTACTTCTGGGTACATCCGAGGCGGCATACGCCGCATTTGTGTACCAATACCCGCAACACGCCCTCGGCGCATGTTTGTGTGCCGGGTTGGCGAATGGCTTGGGCAGTATGGTTTCGTATTACATGGGCAGGATGTTTCCAAATAAAAAAAGGCCGTCTGAAAAAATGTTGGAAAGGCTTAATCGTTGGGGAATTTGGCCGCTATTATTTGCATGGCTACCCATTATCGGCGATGCCCTCCCCCTTGCCGCAGGCTGGCTCAGGCTCAATGCCTTGCATTGCGCCATCATTCTGATTGCAGGCAAACTGCTGCGCTATGCCATGATTTATTGGGGAATGAACGCAGTTGCCGGATAAGCTGACAAGTCAAAAATAAAGGCCGTCTGAATGATTCAGACGGCCTTTGCCTTTAATTCGACAATTACAACACTTTCACAATGCTCTCGCACAAATAATCGATATTGTCATCAGTAATGCCGGCAACGTTGATGCGGCCGGAGCGGACGGCATAAATGGCAAACTCGTTTTTCAAACGGTCGACTTGTTCGGGAGTCAAGCCGCTGAAAGAGAACATGCCGTTTTGTTCGATTATGAAATCAAAGTCTTGGCTTGCACCTTTAGCCTTGAGCAACTCGACAAATTTTTGACGCATGGCTTTGATGCGGCCGCGCATTTCGTCAAGTTCGGCAATCCATTGTGCTTTCAAATCATCATTTTTCAACACCAGCGCAATGGTGTTCGCACCGTGTGAAGCCGGGTTGGAATACAAGGTACGGATGATGGTTTTGACTTGGCTGTGGGCGCGGGCTGCTGTTTCTTCGTCTTCGGCCACCAAAGTAAACGCGCCGACACGTTCGTTGTACATGCCGAAGTTTTTGGAATAAGAGCTGGCAATCAGCAATTCTTTATTGTATTTCAAGAATACGCGCAAGCCGTAGGCATCTTCTTCCAAGCCGTTGCCGAAGCCTTGGTAGGCAAAGTCAAACAGCGGCAACCAGCCTTTTTCGGCAGAAAGTTTAGCCAAAGTTTCCCATTGTTCGGGCGTAGGATCGATGCCGGTAGGGTTGTGGCAGCAGCCGTGCAGCAGGACGATGTCGCCTTTTTGCGCTTGGCTCAAGTCTTCAATCATGCCGTCCCAATCCAAACCGTGTTTGGCGGCATCGTAATAACGATACGGTTTGTCTTGGATACCGACCGCTTTGGCGATGGCGTTGTGGTTTGGCCAAGTCGGATTGGAAATCCAGATGGTTTGCGCGTTCAACTGACGTTTGGCAAATTCGGCCGCAATACGCAATGCGCCTGTACCGCCAAGGCTTTGCGCCGTTTTGGCGCGACGGCTGGCAATGATTTCGTGGTCTTTGCCAAACAACAGGATTTGGGTTTGCTCGTTGTAATCGGCAACGCCGTCGATGGTCAGGTAGTTTTTAGTTGTCTCGCTTTCCAGCAGGCGTTTTTCAGCCTCTTTGACGGCTTTGACAATAGGCGTTGCGCCGGATGCGTCTTTGTACACGCCGATGCCGAGATTGACTTTTTCGGGACGGGTTTCGGCTTTAAACGCTTCGCCCAAACCTAAAATCGGATCAGCAGGAGCTGCTTCGATATGCTTGAAGAACATGATTTTTCTCTTTACAAGTAGTAAAACGGTTGAAAAAATACAAATTTATGTAATTTTACGCCGTTTCGGGCCGTCTGAAAACGGATTATTACAGGGTTTTAACGCAAGATTGCCAACAAATCCAAAGGCGTGGCAATACGGAAATCGGCAAGCCAGTTTTCGGTTTGGTCTTCGGCAGAAATATAGCCCCAATCGGCAAGCACGGTTGTCATCCCGGCATTCTTGCCTGCCTGCATATCGCGCTCGGCATCGCCGACATAAAAGCATCGCTGCGCTTCGACACCCATCTGTTCACACGCATAAAACATAGGCTTCACGCTGGGCTTGGGCTCATCGCAAGTATCGCCGCTGACAATCACGGCAGGAGGCACGGTAAACCCGAGCTTAGGCACGAGGACATCGGTAAAACGCATGGGCTTGTTGGTGATAATGCCCCATTGGATACCGCGTCGAACTAAGGCTTCCAGCATTTCGTTTACGCCGTCGAACAAGATGGTTTGATCGGCATAGCAGCGGCTGTATTCGTCCAAAAATTCTTTGCGCCATTGCATATAGTCCGGATGCTCGGGCGTAATGCCTGCACCGAGTTTGAGCAAACCGCTCGCACCGTGGCTGGCCTGCGGACGGATTTCATCCATGCTTTTTTCTGGCAAACCGTGTCGGCGCAATACCGTGTTGAGCGCGCCACCCAAATCAAGCGCGGTATCGGCAAGCGTGCCGTCAAGGTCGAATAATACGGCTTGGGTCATAAGTGTTCCTTTGATGATTTTAGAAGGCCGTCTGAACAATTCAACAAGTTTCAGACGGCCTGAATATGGTTAATGGTGATGATGTTCATGCATTTCCTGCGAACACAAAACTTCATCTTTATGCGGATGCCGTTCGCTTTCAATCTGAATCGTACAATGTCCGATGTTGTGATGCGCCAACTCATGTTCGATGCGGTAGGCGATTTGTTCGGATTCGGAAACCGTCATGCTGCCATCGACAACAATATGGCAGGACAAAACGTGGATATTGCTGGTAATCGTCCAAACATGCAAGTCATGAACGGATTTTACGCCTTCTGTATTGCGGATCACGCTGAGCAACTCATCGGTATGGATGTTTTCCGGTGCACCTTCCATCAAAATGTGCAAAGTCTGTTTAAACAGCGTCCAGCCGCTGCGCCCTACCAAAGCCGCCACCAATACGCTGGCAACTGTATCCGCCCATTGCCAGCCATACGCCATTATCAGCACTGCTGCGACAATCGCCCCTATCGAACCGAATAAATCGCTGATTACATGCAGATACGCGCCGCGCATATTGACGTTTTCTTCAGTATCGCTATTTTTCAACATATAAACGGCGACGCCGATGTTGACCAGCAATCCGATGATACTGACCACCAACATGCCGCTCGTCAAAATTTCCGGCGGATAAAACAATCGTTTGACTGCTTCATAAAAAATCATCGCCGCAATCAACACCAGCGACAATCCGTTAAACATCGCCGTCAAAATTTCAAAACGCTTGTAACCGAATGTCTTTTGCAGCGTGGTCTGTTTCTCGCCAAGTTTGAATGCCCACAATGCCATACCCAGCGAAAACGCATCGCTGAACATATGCCCCGCATCGGAAAGCAGGGCCAGAGAGTTGGTCAGCCAGCCGCCGACCGCCTCAACCAGCATAAATCCGGCAATAACGAAAAATGAAATGCGCAATACCTGCTTGTTGGCGGTATGCGTATGCGCGTGCGAATGATCGTGATGATGTGCCATGATGGTTTTACCGTTTCAGACGGCCTTTTTATCCTGTTTCAAACTTTTCTCAAAATCTTCCAACATATCCAGCTCGAAACGGCTGAATCCTGCACGTTCCCGTGCTTCGATATTGACGTAGCCGCGGAAGATAAACATATCGTAACGCGCAATCAGGCTGCGAAACAGGGCAACCGGTTCCAAACCGCGCTCACGGCAAAGATGCTGATACCAATGATTGCCGATGGCGACATGCCCCACTTCATCGCAGTAAATAATATCCAACACATCGCAGGTTTCCATATCGCCACGCTGCGACACTTTTGCACGAATACCCGGCGTAACATCCAAACCGCGCGCTTCCAACACCCGCGGCACCAAAGCCATGCGCAACAAGGGATCGTAAGCGGTTTTATACGCCATGTCCCACAAATGCCCGTGCGCTTCAAAATCGCCGTAATCGTAGCCCAAGCTGTTCAGACGGCCACGCATCAAGCCGAAGTGAAACACTTCTTCTTTCGCCACCCTTACCCAATCGCGCACAAACTGAAACGGCATATTGCGGAAACGATACGCCGCATCCAAAGCCAGATTAATCGCGTTAAATTCAATATGCGCAATCGCATGCAACATCGCCGCATAGCCTTCGACCGTATTCATCTTGCGCGGCGTAACCTCCGAAGGCGCAACCAAACGCGGACGCAACGGATGGCCGACAAAACGGCAATCCACGGGTTTCGACGCTTCAGCCGTCAAGCCTTCCGCCTCGCCCAACTGCACAAACAAGGCCTGCGTCAATTTTCCTTTTTCATCCGGATTGTCCGACAGCAAAGCCTGTTCCAATAAAGGATAAGGATTCAGATACATACAAAACCATTGTTTTCAAAAGATAAATATTATAACCGTTTTAAAAAGCAAACAGAAAGACTATAATTTCACGCTTTCCGTAAAATGACATTAAATACCACACCAAGCCCTTATGCGTTTCATTAAAAAAACGTCAAAACCAAATACAGGCCGTCTGAAGAAATAAAATTATTTCAGATACTTGCTTGGATTTTTCATATTTACACAAATTAAACCCGCCCTTCAGCCCCTTGCCTGTTACACCATAACGTCTATACTGAACCCATCTCTCCGAACAAGGAACCAAAACATGAAAACTACCCGACTGTTCACCCTGACCGCTGCCGCGCTGCTTTCTTCAGCCATCGGCTTTGCACAAGCCGGCGCAGTGGACGCCCTGAAAAAATTCAATAATGACGCCGACGGTATCAGCGGCAACTTCAGCCAAACCGTTCACAGCAAAAAGAAAACCCAAACCACATACGGCACATTCAAAATCCTGCGCCCGGGTTTGTTCAAATGGGAATACACCAAACCCTACAAACAAACCATCGTCGGCGACGGCAAAACCATTTGGCTCTATGACGTAGATTTGGCGCAAGTAACCAAGTCCTCACAAGACCAGACCATCGGCGACAGCCCTGCCGCCATCCTCTCCAACAAAACGGCATTGGACAGCAGTTACACGTTGAAAGAAGACGGTTCTGCCAACGGCATCGACTATGTTTTGGCTACGCCTAAGAAAAACAACGCCGGCTACCAATACATCCGCATCGGCTTCAAAGGCGACAACCTCGCCGCCATGCAGCTGAAAGACAGCTTCGGCAACCAAACCAGCATCAGCTTCAGCGGTTTGAACACCAAACCTAACCTTTCCAGCGGTATGTTCAAATTTACCCCTCCTAAAGGCGTTGATGTCTTGAGCAATTAAGCTTCTAATGAAACACAAAGGCCGTCTGAACAACAGACGGCCTTTTATTTTAGTTCAATTCAACATCAAACACACTGTTACTTTTGACCTTGAATGGCAGCGGCAATTTTTTCTGCGCCTTTTTTCGCCCAATCTGCCTGCTTGGCTTCCACCATCACGCGCACGACAGGCTCGGTACCGGATGCACGCAAGACCACGCGGCCTTTGCCTTCGAGTTCTTTTTCCACTTCGGCCAAAGCCTCTTTGGAAGCATCCTGCCAGTTTTGGCCTTTTTTGATGCGAACGTTAATCATGGTTTGCGGATACGGCTGCCAATCGGCGCAAACGGTGGCAAGGTCTTGATTCAAGGTTTGCAATGCAGCCAAAACTTGCAGCGCGGAAATGATGCCGTCGCCGGTATTGTGTTTGTCCATGCACAAAATATGGCCGCTGGCTTCGCCGCCAATCAGCCAACCGCGTTGATGGAGCTGTTCCAACACATAGCGGTCACCTACTTTGGCGCGGCAGAAATCAACACCCTGCTCTTTCAAAGCAACTTCCATCGCCATATTGGTCATTACCGTACCCACCACGCCGCCGATTTCCACGCCTTCGTGCGCGCGTGCTTTGGCAATCACATAAATCAAGCTGTCGCCGTCATACACTTTGCCATTTCGGTCAACCATCATCAAACGGTCGCCGTCGCCATCCAAGGCAATGCCGTAATCGGCTTCATTTTGCAACACAGCAGCTTGCAAAGCTTTCGAATGGGTCGCACCGCATTTTTCATTGATGTTGTAGCCGTTCGGCTCATTACCGATACTGACCACTTGCGCACCCAATTCATGGAATACTTTAGGCGCAACCGCATAGCCCGCACCATTGGCGGTATCGACCACCAATTTCAGACCGCGCAAGTCCAAATGGCTTGGGAAAGTGGATTTACAGAACTCGATATAGCGGTCATCCGCACCATTAATCCGGCGCGCGCGGCCAAGACGGCTGGACGGCTGGGTTTTCATTTCCTCATCGATTTTGGCTTCGATTTCCAACTCGATTTCATCGCTCAGCTTCACACCGCCTTCGGCAAAGAATTTAATGCCGTTATCGGAATAAACGTTGTGGGAAGCAGAAATCATCACACCGGCAGACAAACGCAAAGCACGGGTCAAATACGCCACGCCCGGAGTCGGCAGAGGGCCGGTTTGAATAACATTGACACCGGCGGCGGTAAAACCGGCAATCAGCGCGGCTTCCAACATATAGCCTGAAATACGCGTGTCTTTACCGATCAAGACGGTCGGTTTGATTTCGCCTTCGTGCTGCACCAAAACCTGACCTGCCGCATAACCTAATTTCAGGACAAAATCAGGATTGATAGGAAACTGACCGACTTCACCGCGCACACCGTCAGTACCGAAATATTTTTTTGCCATGAGATAACTCCGTGATTGTTTTGTCGTATGTGAATATGGTTGAACTTCTTTAAAAGAATCTTGATTGTATTCGAAGGCCGTCTGAATCTTTCAGACGACCCTTGATCATGAGAATAATTTACTACTTCAGTATTATAGCAAGATCCGGATTTCCTGCACGAAAAAAGCGCATCCTTTTGCAGAATGCGCTTCCTATTCGAGATTCAAAATCAAATCTTAGAATTTAGCACCAGACTGATTAGCCATGTAATCAACTGCAGCTTTCACTTCATCATCGCTCAGGCTACCGTTACCGCCTTTGGCAGGCATTGCGTTAAAGCCTTCGAGTGCGTGTTTGTGCAGGGTGTCTTTACCTTGTTTGATACGAGGAGCCCAGTCTTCTTTTTTACCTACATGAGGAACACCTGGAACTGCACCGCCGTGACATGCTTGGCAGTTGGCTTCGTAAACTTTTTTACCGTCTGCGCCGCCGGCAGCTGCACCTTTGTCTTCAGCTTTGGCAGCGTCTGCTTTAGGAGCATCTGCAGGAGCAGCGGCGTTATCGTCCGCAGCAGGAGCTGAAGCAGCTTCGCCGGACGCAGCGGCATCTGCAGGAGCGCCTGCATCAGGATCAGGGAAATTACCGCCGGCTTTGTTGGCCATATAAGTAATGACACGTTTCAATTCTTGGTCGGTCAAATCAGCCGCACCGCCTTTGGCAGGCATTGCGTTAAAACCGTTCAAAGCGTGTTGGAACAAGGTATCGAAACCTTGTGCAATGCGAGGCGCCCAATCGCCTTTGTTTTCAAATTTAGGCGCTTTGGGAACGATGCTGTCCGCGGCGTGACATTGGATACAGATTTTGTTGAAAATCTGGTCGCCTTGACGTTCGCCGACAGGGATGCCGTCGCCCATTTTAAGTTGGCCGACTGGCTGGATACGGGTTTGAGTTGCAGCTTCGGTTGTTTCGGCAACATCGCCGAATGAACCGCTTCCCGCCAGTTTGATCAGGAAGAAAATCACTGCAATAACAATAACGATACCGCTCACAAGGGTGAACAATACAGAGCCTTGGGCTTTGTGGTCGCGGAGTTGTTTCATTTGGTAGGCCTCGCCGTTAGGTTAGGTTGTGCTGTAAGTTATAGTTTATGTGTTAAACGCAATTAACAATATTTTGCTGGATTATACTGAATTCGCAAAGGCTTTCCAATCCATCTTGAGAAAAAGATACGCAAAAATCCTCAAAAGGCCGTCTGAATTCTGCTAAGCCTTTGTAGTTAATTGATTATTCCAGCCATGCAAAAAAGTGACCGCCAATGCCACTTTCAGACACTTTCAAGATAAACTTTGCCAATAAAGCCAATATGCGTTAACCTTACGGCTTTCGCACCCATAGCTCAGTTGGAAGAGTGTCAGTTTCCGAAGCTGGAGGTCACAGGTTCGATCCCTGTTGGGTGCGCCAATTATAAATAGGCCGTCTGAAAGATGAAAATTTTTCAGACGGCCTTTTGATTTACTTCAAATAAAACTACATTCAATTTCAGATTGAACGGCTATTGCAACACTTTGGCAAATGCCTCGGCCACATAATCGATATTCGATGCATTCAAACCGGCCACACACATCCTGCCCGAATCCAGCAGGTAAACGGCAAACTCGTCGCGCAGGCGGTGTACCTGCTCTACGGTCAGGCCTGTATAGCTGAACATGCCGCGCTGTTTGATGAAATAGCTGAAATCGCGATTGGGGATTTTGGCCGTCAAAACATCATAAAGCTTCTGACGCATGGCACGGATGCGGTCGCGCATGGCGTAAACCTCGTTTTCCCACAAAGCACGCAAATCATCGCTGTTCATCACATCAGATGCAATATATGCACCATGCGCGGCAGGGCTCGAATAAATACGGCGGACGGTAAATTTCAACTGTCCGAACACCAGCTCTGCTTCTTCCTTATTGGGACACACTACGCTCAAACCGCCGACGCGCTCGCCGTACAGTGACAGATTTTTCGAGAAAGAGTTGCTGACAAACAAAGGCAGGCCCATTTCGACGGCTTTACGGATTGCATAGGCATCGCTGTCCAAATCCTCGCCGAAACCTTGATAGGCAATATCCATAAACGGAATCAGCTTGTGCGTTTTGATGATGTCCAACACTTCATCCCATTGCGCTTGCGACATATCGACGCCGGTCGGGTTTTGACAGCATGGGTGCAAAATCAAGACGCTGTTTTCCGGCAAGGTTTTGAAAAACGCAGTCATTTCTTCAAATTTCACGCCGACTGTTTCAGGGTTGTAATAAGGATACGTCCCCACTTCAAAACCGGCGCCTTCAAAAATACCTTTATGGTTGTCCCAAGTCGGGTCGCTGACATAGGCTTTCGCTTCAGGGAACCAACGGTGCAAAAAGTCGGCACCGACTTTCAACGCCCCTGAACCGCCCAAAGTCTGTATGGTTGCAACGCGCCCTTCTGCCAATGCCGGATTATCCTTGCCAAACAGCAAACGCTGAACCGCGCTTCGGTAAGTGTCCAAACCTTCCATCGGCAGATAAGGCGATGGGCGCGGTACAGCCGCACGCTCTGCTTCTGCCCGGCGGACAGATTCCAAAACCGGCATTTTGCCTTCGTCATCAAAATAAATGCCTATGCTCAAATTGACTTTTTCAGGACGCTCGTCGCGTTTGAAGGTTTCAACCAAACTCAAAATCGGGTCGCCCGGATAATACTCGACATGACGGTACATGGTGCTTCCTTTGTTTTTAGACAGAATGGGGAAGATTGTGGCACTAAAAGGCCTTATTTGCAAAATCAGGCCGTCTGAAAAAATTCAGACGGCCTGATTATTTTTAAACGCTACCAATCTACCCGTTTCAAATCATTTTGCGCCAATACGTCCGCATGCTCGCTGCGGCTTTGATATTCCCTGTCCTGCAAAATGCGGCGGGCGACATAATTCAAATGCAGTTTGGCCGCTTCCGCCGCCTCGACCGGTTTGGCCTGGGCAATGGCTTCAAAAATAGTGCTGTGCTGGGCAATCAGCGTCGGGCGCGGGTCTTCGGTTTGATGGATATAGATAATGCCGCTGCGTGTTTGCTGATAAAGCATTTTGAGCAGGCTGCTGGAAAGGTGGCTGAACAGGATATTGTGTGCAGCATCGGCAATGGTTTGATGGAAGCTGACGTCTGCTTCGGCTTGATGCTCCAAATTTCCGCTTTCGCAGGCCGCTTCAAATTTCTGCCGCCAAAAGTCAATGCGTTTCAAGTCGGCATCAGTCCGTCTTTCGGCGGCCAGCGCCGCCATACAGCCTTCAACGTGACAGCTGAAATCGAATACGTCTGTTTCCCAATTGGTATGTTTGCCGAGCAACTCCTGCCAGCTTTGTAAAAAATCCTGCTGCGGCTTGACGGAAACATAATAGCCATCGCCTTGCCGCGCTTCCAAAACCTGCTTGGCAATTAAAATATTCAATGCCACCCTGACCGACGGACGCGACACGCCGAATTCTTCCGCGAGCGTGCGTTCGGGAGGCAATTTACTGCCTTCTTCATAAATGCCGGTCGCGATACGTTCTTCCAAAACGGCTAAAACCTGATCGCTGATTTTTTGCGGACGAACCAATTTCGTCATGTTGTATTCCTGATGATTGAAGGACAGTTTTATTCAGACGGCCATAAATTGGATTGACCAATTGGCCGCCCATTCTAATCAATCCCCTATTTTTTCGTCAAGAAATGCCATTTTCCCCATCGCAAGCAGTTTAATTCAAACACATTCATTTTTATTGAGTAACCTCACCAATGCCTTCAAATCAATATTTTGGTATGACCAATCTTAATAAACAACCTATTCGCCCAAAACCTAAAAATATTGATTTAGATTAAAATCCCACCGCTTCTATTTAACTAGACTTTATGTATAATACTTAGGTATTAGTTAACATAATTCCTAATAATAGAGAGAAACAATATGAAATACCCACCATTACTTATCTTACCCATTGCCTTAGCCGTATCCCAAGCATGGGCAGAGACTAACCCTACACCTGAAGAAACAGTTACCCTTTCCCCTGTCACCGTCACCGGCACACAACAACAAAAAGCCAATCGCGTTACTTTCAACCCCAAAGCTGCTTTGCAACCCCTCCCTGCCGGAGACGGGGCAGACCTTTTACAATCCGTGCCCAACATGAGCATCATCCGCAAAGGCGGCAGCTCGGGCGATCCGCTGTTCCGCGGTTTGGGCGGCTCGCGCCTCTCCGTCAATGCCGACGACCAGTTTATTTATGGCGGTTGCGGTATGCGCATGGACCCGCCGACTGCCTATATCCACCCCAATTCGTTTGATAAAGTTGTCGTTACCAAAGGCCCACAAACTGTTACCCAAGGCATGGGCTTGGTCAGCGGCTCGGTGCAATTTATCCGCAAAGACCCTGATTTCACTGAAAAACCTTACAACGTTAACGCTACCCTGACGGCAGGCAGCAACGACCGCCGCGACGGCTCGTTAGAAGCCGAGTTCGGCGGCAAATACGGCTACGTCCGCAGCAATATTTCCCATAACGAAGCCGACGATTACAAAGACGGCGACGGCAACCGCATTCACTCCAACTTCAAACGCGATAGCCAAATGGTGCAACTGGGCATCACCCCGACAGAAAACACCACCATTGCCGGCACATACGAGCGCAGCAGGGCCAAGGTTGCCTACGCCGACCGCATGATGGACGGCAGCAAATTCGACCGTGATGCGTGGAACATCCGCTTTACCCAACGCAACCTCACCCCATGGTTCAGCGAATTGGAACTGCGCTACGGTAAAAGCGAAATCGACCACGTGATGGACACATACAGCCTGCGTACCATCCGCAACCCTGCCGGCATGCAGATTAAAAATGCCAACAACCCTAAACGCAATACCGATACAGGCCGTCTGAAAGCTACCTTCGACTGGGACAAGCTCAACCTGCAAACCGGTTTGGATTATCTGGACGACGTCCACGTCGCGCGTCATGAGCGTGGTGGCGACGGCTACAGCCACAAGCCCTATATGCCCAACCAAAGTTTCAAACAATGGGGTATCTTCACCAAAGCCTCTTGGCAGCAAACCGACAAACAACGCTGGGTAGCAGGTTTGCGCCATGACCAAGTCAAAGCGCATTACGATACCGCGCGCGTGACCGACCCCGTTTTAAAACATCAGAAATTCAATTTGAACTCAGGCTTCCTACGTTGGGAAAGAAATACGGACAACGGTCTGAAATACTATGCCGGTTTCGGTATTGCCGAACGCGCGCCTGACTATTGGGAACGCCTGCGCTCCGAAAACAAAGCCATCCGCGCAGAGCAAAACCGCCAAATCGATGCAGGCGTAATCTGGAAACGTCCTAACCTCCACGCATCCGTATCCGTATTCGGCAGCGACATCAAAGACTTCATCATGATGGAGCGCCAAGGCATGAATTTCAACGTGCGCAACATCAACGCTTCACGCTTTGGCGGCGAAGCCGAAGTCAAATGGACATTTGCGCCTAACTGGGAAGTCGGCACCAGCCTTGCCTACACCCACGGCAAAAACCGTACCGACGGCAAACCTTTGGCACAAACGCCGCCGCTCGAGTGGAACAACACCCTTGCCTTTGACAACGGTAAATTCAGCGCAGGCGCATTGTGGCGCGTCGTGGCCAAGCAAAACCGTTACAGCAAAGGCCAAGGCAATATCGTCGGCCAAGACATCGGCGCCTCTTCAGGCTTTGGCGTACTCTCGCTCAACGCCGGTTGGAAATTCAGCAAATACGCCACATTGCAAGGCGGCGTGGACAATGTGTTCAACAAAACCTATGCCGAATTCGTCAGCCGCGGCGGCGACCCGTCTGCCGGTACTCAAACCATGCGCGTGAACGAACCCGGCCGTACTGCATGGCTGAGACTGCAAGCGAAGTTCTAACCAGCCTCGCGCATCTATAAAAAGGCCGTCTGAAAAATTTTTAGACGGCCTTAATATTTTTAAGGATGTTTTTAAACAAACAGTCCAGCGAAGCAATGCAACGCCGGACTGTTTGCTCACTATCGGATTAAATCAAACCCAAAGAGTTGATGAACACCACAATAATCGCAATCGGCGCAAGATAACGAAGCGCACCCAGCCACAGGCAAAGCAGCTGTTTCGGCACGGTACTGCCCATGCCCGCATCGCGCAGGACGGACTGTTTGTCTTGAATCCATGACGTAAACACGGCAACGCTCAAAGCACCAATCGGCATGATGACGGCGGAAATGATGAAATCCCACAAGTCAAAAATGGTTTTGCCGAAAACTTTAAACTCGCTCCATACGCCGAAAGACAGCGCCGAAGGAATACCGACTATGAAAATCGCAATACCGATTATCCAAGTGTGGCTGCTGCGCTTTTTCTCGTCTTGGCGGATGGTTGCCGCAATCACGGTTTCCAGCATGGAAAATGCGGAAGTCAGCGTTGCAAAAACAACCAACAGCATGAATACGGCAAACAAATACGTACCCATCGGCATTTTCATGAAAACTGCAGGCAACACGACAAAAATCAGGCCGGGGCCCTGGCCGGGTTCAAAACCGAAGGCAAATACCGCAGGGAAAATCACCAAACCGGCCAACAGCGACACAAACAGGTTCATCCACATAATCGTATGGCCGGAGCGGAACATATCCTGATCCTTACCCAAATACGAAGCATAGGTAATCATTGCGGACACGCCGATACTCAAGGCAAAAAATGCCTGGCCCAAAGCAGTCAGCATCGTACCCGGTTTCAAATACGACCAATCCGGTTTCAACAAGAATGCCACGCCCTCCATTGCGCCGGGCAAGGTCAGCGAACGAACGGCCAGCGCGATAAAGAGGATAAACAAACCCGGCATCAACACGCGGTTTGCCTTTTCAATGCCGTCTGAAATGCCGCCTTTAACCACCCAAATGGTAATCAGCATGAACAAGCCTTGGTAAAACAGCGAACCAAACGGTGAAGAAATCGTGTTGCCGAACAAGGCTTCAAAGTCTGCGCCGGCATGAATTTCACCGGTAAAGCTGTGCACGACGTAGTTCAACACCCAGCCGCCGACCACGCTGTAAAACGACAGCAAAATAAAACACGCGGCCACACCCATGCGGCCGACCCACGGCCACTGCGAACCCGGGCGCAATACTTTAAAGGAATCAATGGCGTTTTTACCGCCTGTACGGCCGATGTAAAACTCGGCCAGTTGAACCGGCAAAGCCACCAAAATGGTGAAAATCAAAAACAAAAGAAAGAATACGGCGCCGCCGTTGGTACCGGCTGTATAAGGGAATTTCCAAATTGCACCCAAACCGATGGCCGAGCCTGCCGCAGCGAGCACAAAGCCGATTTTGGATGACCAAGACGAATGGTTGCTCATGATGTAATATTAAGAAACGTGAAGATGCCGAATTGTAACAGGGTGAAGTCAAGCCGTGAGTGGCTGACGGACAGCCGATAAGCAATTCGCACGGATGGTGCGTACTTACCAGGCAAATTAGCATGAATTTTTGATAATTAAACTTTCAATAGCATAAATTTTATTTTTATATTCTAAATTTGACGATTTGTTTCAAAATAAGCATATAAAAGGCCGTCTGAAACCTTGTTTCCAAGTTTCAGACGGCCTTTATCTTTAAGCCGCTTTATTTTTTCATGGCATCGGTCATAACTTTGACATTGTAGCGGTACATGCCGATATAGCTATTGGCCGGTGCACCACCCAATGCATCAGAATACAAACGTCCGCTGACATTGACGCCGGTTTCTTTGGCAATACGGTCAATCATGCGCGTGTCTTTGATGTTTTCAGTAAAAACGGCTTTAATGCCCTCGCGTTTGATTTGGCGGATGATGGAAGCCACTTGTTTGGCAGACGGCTCGGCTTCGCTGCTCACGCCTTGAGGGGCGATGAATTCAATATTGTAGCGTTTGCCCATGTATGTGAATGCATCGTGTCCGGTCAAAACTTTACGCTTGGCGGCAGGTACGGCATTAAAGGCAGCCTGCGCATCGCTGTGCAGTTTTTTCAGCTGCATTTGGTAGTTGCCCAAACGTTGCTGATAGTAGGTTTTGCCTTCAGGATCGGCTTGAATCAGCGCATTGGCAACGTTTTGCGCATAAGTACCCATCAGGACGGGGTCAGTCCAAACGTGCGGGTCAAACTCGCCATGATCGTGATGATGGCCTTCATGATCGTGGTCATGATGATGACCGCCCTCTTCTGCTTTCAAGGCCTGAATGCCTTTGGTCGCTTCGGCGAAAGGCACTTTGCTCTGTTTGACTGCGCGTTGCACATCGGCGGCTTCCAAGCCCAAGCCGTTGAGCAATACCAATTTTGCGCTGCGGATTTTTTTGATGTCGCCGCTGGTCATGTGGTAGGCATGGCTGTCTTGGTTGGCACCCACCAAGCTTTGAACGGCCACGCGGTCGCCGCCAATCTGTTTGGCCACGTCGCCCAAAATGCTGAAGCTGGTCACAACAGGCAACGGAGCGGCATAAGCGGCACCGGTCAATAATGCGGCAACGATGCCGAGTTTCCAATGTTTCATATTCTCTCCATTGATATAACGTAACATTAACATCATCATAAAACAGACCGCCTGATTATTCAAGCGGCCGTCTGAAAAATCAGGCCGTACGGTGTTTCTTGCGGCGCAGCCATTTTGCCAAAATGCCGCCTTCCCAACCAAACACGACGGAAATCAGGTAAAGTGTGCCGCAGCATAAAATAATCGCCGGGCCGGACGGGATTTCGATATGGTAGGAAAACAACAGTCCTGCCAAACCGCAAAGCAAAGCCAATGCGACCGACAAAATCATCAGCCAACCCATGCTTTTCGCCCACAGTCTGGCGGTAATCGCCGGCAACATCATCAAACCGACCGACATCAGCGTGCCCAATGCCTGAAAACCGGCAACCAGATTCATCACGACCAGCACCAAAAACAACACATGCCAAAAGCCGCCCTTACCGCCAACAGCCTTAAGGAACAAAGGGTCTATACTTTCCAACACCAGCGGGCGGAACATCACAGCCATCAGCAAAATAGTGACGCTCGCAGAAACGGCAATCAGCTGCAAAGCCGGAATATCCACCGCCAACACCGAGCCAAACAGCAAATGCAGCAAATCGACGCTGCTGCCGTTTTTGCTGACCAAAACCACGCCGATGGCGAGGCTGCTCAAATAAAATGCGGCAAAGTTCGCGTCTTCTTTCAATGAAGTAAACCGGCTGACCAAACCGGCCAACAAAGCCATCAGCAAACCGGCCGCAAAACCGCCGACGCTCATCGCAGGCAAACTCAAACCGGCAAACATATAGCCAATGGCCGCACCGGGCAAAACCGCATGGCTCAAGGCATCGCCCACCAAACTCATGCGGCGCATCACCAAAAACACACCGACAGGCGCCGCACTCAATGCCAGGCAGAAAATCGACGCCAAGGCATAGCGCATAAAGTCGAATTCGACGAACGGCGCGACGACCAAATCATATAAATCCATGTTTTATCGCTTTTTTATTAATCTCTGAAAGCCTGAGGCCGTCTGAAAAACACTTACTTTCAGACGGCCTTGTCCATTAAACCGCGCACCAATCGGCCGCTTCCTGTTTCTGCATCATTCGGTTGGCCTGCGCCAAAAATTCATCGGTCAACACATTTTCCGTCGCACCGGCTGTCACTTTTTCACGCGCCAAAAGCAGCGTGTTGGCAAAATATGCCCGCACCTGCTCGTAATCATGCAACACGGCAATCACTGCCTGACCGTCCTGATGGCACTGGCGCAAAACTTCCAACAGCGCATAAGTCGTCCGCGCATCCACTGCGTTAAACGGCTCGTCCAGCAGTAAAAATTTGGCATCCTGAACCAGCATCCGCGCAAACAATACGCGTTGAAACTGACCATTGGACAAGTGCGCGATTTGGCGCGTGGCAAAATCCTGCATTTCCACGCGTTCCAAAGCCGCCATCACACGCTTTTTCTGCGCCGCGTTCACACGCCCGAAAAAGCCGATTTCATACCACAGCCCCATCGCCGCCAGTTCAAACACCGTCATCGGCTGGCTGCGGTCAATATCCGACTGCTGCGGCAGATAGGCAATGTCCTTGCGCGCCATATTTTCATAGCGCACGCTGCCCGTATCCGTCTTCTGCAAACCCATAATGGCTTTGAGCAAAGTCGATTTGCCCGCGCCGTTCGGCCCAAAAATCGTCCACATCTTACCATCTTCAAACACCATATCGACATGGTGCACCACCGGCCTGCGCTGATAGCTGACCGTCAGATTTTCCACCACGATACTCATGGCGATACCGCCCAAAAATATACAGCCCACAACGCCGCCAATGCGACAAGCGCAATCAGCAGCCTTTGCAGCAATCCGGTCAACAATACAGAATTCATAAGCCTAAAACCGCCCTTGCCCGAATACGGACAACAGGCCGTCTGAAAGAAATTAAAACCCTAAAATGATACTGTATAACGTTAACCCTGTAAATTTCTTTCGTTTTCAGACGGCATCGGGCAAAAGGCTGAATATCGGTTACAATCCATTTTTTATTTGATGATTGTCCTATGTCTATTCCACTCTTAAACGAAAAACTCAATACCGAAACCGCCCGCATTTCATGGGAAGAGCTGCAACCCCACTTCGCACGCGGTGCCGCCGTCTATGTTGCGCCCGATTTGGATTTGATTGCCGTCGCCCGCCATGTTGCCGAAGATGAAGCCGCGCCATTGAAACAATGGATGGAACAAGGCAAATTCGGTGCCGTCAGCGATGATATGGCGCGTACTTTTCTAGCGGATAATCAGGAAATGTGGGCGGTCGTTGTAGCGCCGTGGGTATTGGTACAACCTTGCAAAGACTGATAAGGCCGTCTGAAAAAACAAAACCGGAACATTTCGCATGTTCCGGTTTTTCATTTTTCAGACGGCCTATTGCAACGTAAAGCCTGCTTTGAATTCAAGCTTCGGCACCCCGATAACGAAACGTTTGCCGATACTGTCTTCAAACTCATACGCGCCTTCGATGCTGCCCCAAGGCGTGCTGATTTGCGAGCCGCTGTTGTACTCATAGGCTTCGCCCGGGTACAAAACAGGTTGCTCTTCAATCAGGCCGGCATGGCCGACTTGCTCTGTCTCACCGTGTCCGTCGGTGATTTCCCAAAAACGCTGACGCAAAGTAATGATTTCATCGCTGCGGTTGCAGATGGTAATCAGATAATTAAAGGCGTAGCGGTCGCGGTAGACGTCGCTTTGGCCGGCCATATAACGCGGCTCCACGTTAATCTCGATTTCGTTCATAATTGTTCACCCGTATATTTATTTTATTTAAAACCGGATAATTCCGGCGTGTCCGCCCTATTTTTGCAAAGGGTCGAAACACTTAAAATACATCACGCAATCCAATGAAACAGCCCCAAGACCAATAAAGTCATCACAGCCGCAATCAAATCATCAAGCATAATGCCCAAACCTCCATGAATCCGCCGGTCAAACCATTTGATCGGCCATGGTTTCAACGCATCAAACAAGCGGAAAATAACAAAAGCCGCCAGCCACCAGCTCCATTTAAACGGAATCAGCGACAGCACCAGCAGCATCGCGACAATTTCATCCCAGACGATACCGCCGTAATCCTGAATACCCAGCTCCCTCTCGGTATAACCGCAAATGCGGATGCCCCAGAAAAACAAGGCGATACACAATAAAAGCAATATCCAGCCGTCTATGCCCAACAGGCACAATACAAAAGCCAGAGGTAATGCGGCCAGCGTTCCTGCCGTACCCGGCGCAACCGGCGATAAGCCGCTGCCGAAACCAAATCCTAAAAAACACAATGGTTTGTGCAACAGCCAAGAAAAAGTAGGTTTACGTTCAGCCAAAATGATCAAATCCTAAAGAAGTCAGTTCCAATACGCCGCCTTCGGCATCCAAAATATTCAGACGGCCTGAGTCAGTCATTTTACCAATTCGGGCGACCGGTACGCCACTTTGTTCCGCCGCCTGACAAACGCGTTTCCTGTCTTCTGGAGCGGCAGTAAAAATCAGTTCGTAATCATCGCCGCCGGCCAATACTGCCGACAACCATTGCTCGCGCGACAAAACGTTTTTCAATTCAGGCAACGACGGCACACAATCGGCAAAGATTTCCGCCCCGACAGCAGAGGCTTTCAAAATATGCCCCACATCTTGAGCCAGGCCGTCTGAAACATCTTGCGCAGCATGGGCAAACGGCAGCAATGCCAGCCCCAATGAAACGCGCGGCTCCGGACGGAGCAATTTATCATCGCAAACCGCCATGATTTCAGACGGCAATTGAGAATGCCCCAGATGTTGGTTCAAAGCAGCGGCAGCCAAACCCAAGCGGCCCGATACCCAAATATCGTCGCCGACTTCGGCTGCATCACGCCGCAGGGCACGCCCTGTCGGTACTTCACCTACTATCGTTACATTAAAGACCAAATCGCCCTTGGTGGTATCGCCACCAATCAACACCGTATCAAAACGCGCTGCCAAAGCAAAAAAGCTATCGCAAAAACGTGTCAGCCAGTCTTGATTCAATTCAGGCAGCGCAGCACTGAGCAATACCCATCGCGGCTTGGCACCCATAGCGGCCATATCGGACAAATTTACTGCAAGCATTTTCCATGCCAAATCTTCAGGCGAAACATCTTCAAAAAAATGTCTGCCTTTGACCAACATATCTGCGCTAAAACATAAATCAAATCCGCTACTTGGGCGAATAATGGCAGCATCGTCGCCTATGCCCAAAATCAAACCTTCCGATTTTTGTCGCTGCAAATATTGTCTGATAAAGTCAAATTCCGTCATATTTATCCAATATAACTATAACTTAGATTACTACATCTAACTTTGTGCCAGCCCGACGGTTGCCTATTAGCACGTCAAACATCAAAACTACACCATTATTTAGATATAAAACTCAATAAGTTAAAGGCCGTCTGAAAATACAGATTTCAGACGGCCTCATGTTCTCAAACCACTCTGAGCAGGTAGATTTACAGATAGACGATTTCGCCTGTCCGCCCCCTGCTCTCTCGGCTTGCCCACCAAATAAATTGCGGCAGGACATCTTCGTAGTTTTTACGTTCGCTTTTCGATTCGCCCGGATGTGATTTGATGCGTTGCGGCGAATTGATGGCACCCGGCACCAAAACATTGGCACGCAGGTTGTCAAAACGTTCCCACTCGTCCGCAGCCACTTTACACAAATAATTAAGCGCGGCTTTAGAAGCTCCGAAACCGCCCCAATAGGCTTGCGGTTTTTCGCCGTGGCTTTCACCGACAAAAATCACAGAAGCGTCTTCGGATTGCTTCAACAATGGGAACAGCGCACGGGTCAGACCCATAGGCGCAACGGTATTGATGCGGTATTGGTTGACCCATTCCGATACGGTTTGGAAATCCAACGGCGACAAGGCATAGAAATAGCTGGCGCAATGCACCACGCCATCCAATTTTCCGCCGGTAGCTTCATCAATGGTTTCCGCGAATTGTTTAAATTCTTTTTCCTCAGCGCTCATCAAATCAAAGCAGATGGCAAACGGCTCTGGGCTGCCTGCAGCCACAATGGCATCATATACTTTTTCCAAACGCTTTTGATGACGCGCCACCAAAATGACAGTCGCTCCGGCCGCCGCATAGGCTTTGGCAACCTGCTCGCCCAAACCTTGGGATGCGCCGGTAACCAAGATGGTTTTGTCCGCTAATGTCGTCATGACTTTTCCTTGAACTTTATGGTTTCGGATATTGTATCGGCTTGGTAAGTTTTGTAAAGTCAAAAAGGCCGTCTGAACATTCAGACGGCCTCAGTTTATTCAAACCGCAAATCCAGCATAAGCTTTTCAGCTGCTGCAAAGCCTGACTGAACCGCAGCCTCCAATGTTGCCGGATAGCGTGGATGGAGGTAGTCGCCGGCCGGATAAATACGACGATGGTGCAGCCATGAGAAATCAGGTTGTACAAAATCAACCGTTGCCGCCGTAGTCGCGCGTTTTTCCGTAATAATGCGTACGGCTTCGGGTTTATCCAAATCCGGACAAATCCGCTTGATGTCCGCATGACTTTTCTCGGCCAAATCTTTATCCTTCCAAGCCTCGGTGTAATCGGAAACACTGATGACGACCGCAACTTCATTATCCGGCAAACCCAACGCCCCCCGATGCAGCACCCACTGCGCCGTACCATCAGCAAACCCGGTTAAAGGCGCAGGCAGTTTGACTGCTTGGGCATAACGCAAATAAACCGTAGTAATCGCATGGTAATGCAACGATTGATAGGCCGTCTGAATATAGTCAGGCGTATCTTCAGGCAAAAGCGCGTCAACATGATATGGCGCAACAGCCAAAATCACCGCATCAAATACTTCGCCATTGATTTCAATTCGGCCATCGATATGATGGTTTAAATGTGTAATACGGGTTTCAAGATGTATTTTTGCACCATGTTTGTGTAGAAAATCCAAAGCCGGTTCTACTACGATCCGCCCTAAATCCTGCTTGGGCAAAAGATAATCGCTGTTCGCCTTTTCAGACCACACGCCATCATTCAATACATTGCATAAAATGCGTAACGATGCCTGTTCTAACGGCGTATTTAAAGCACCCCAGACCAAAGGTTGCCAAAACTGGCCAAGCAGGCTGCGTGGAACATTTCGTGTTCTCAACCACTTTGCAACGGTCAAATCAGTTTTATGATGGCCTGCCCAACGTTGCAATGCCGACATATCCGACAGCAATTTGATTTTCAATGAAAAGGAAAGATTTTTTGCACGCAGGATACCGACAAGCAAATGCCAAGGCGCTGGCAGAGAGGCCGTCTGAAACTGCAATCCCTCATGGATGTACCATTGCAAAGGCTGGCGTAAAAAGGCTGATTCAGGTTGAACGCCAATATGTTGCATCAAAGTTTGAACACCATGATACGCACCCAACAAAATATGCTGCCCATTATCCAAAAAGCTGAATCCATCATTTTTCCCGGCTAAGGTACGCGCTCTACCGCCCGCTTGCCTCCCGGCTTCAAACAAAGCAATATCAGCTCGTTGAATCAGAGAAACCGCCGCAGACAAACCTGCCCAACCGGCACCAATCACAGCAATTTTTGGATGCTGAGTATTCATGGTTTAAATCCAAACAGCCAAGTTTTCAAAGCAATACGTTTTTTACGGGGAGAAGGAATCGCAATTTTGTAAGTCAACACATTTTGCGCGCCATCACGGTCGATTTCATTCAACAGCGCATAATAAATAGCCGCCATAATCAGGCCGACTTTTTGCGATTTCTTATCCGCAGCCGGCAAAAGCAACATCGCTTCACGATAAGTTTCACGCGCCCTATTCACTTGAAATTGCATCAATTTTGCAAAATTATCTGTCGGTTTACACTGCATAATTACATTGGCAGGTACATCAAACTTCTGCATTTCCTCTATCGGCAGATAAATTCTTCCCTGCCGCGCATCTTCGCCCACATCGCGAATAATGTTCGTCAACTGCAAAGCCAAGCCCATTTTGTCCGCATATTCCAAAGTTTTCGGATTGGAAAAACCTAAAATCCGTGCAATAAGACACCCCACTACTCCGGCAACACGGTGGCAATACAGCTTTAATTCATCAAAACTACCATAACGGGCCTGCTCCAAATCCATCTGCATCCCATCAATCAAAGCTTCAAATTCATTCTTCGGTAAATCAAAACTTGCCCGAATATCTTTTAAAGTTTGATGAACAGGATGCTCAGGCATCTCATTATTAAACACTTTCTCCAAATCACTGCGCCACCAATTCAAGGTAATCTGAGCCACATTCGGATCGGTACAGCCATCGACCACATCATCCAGTTCGCGACAAAAAGCGTATAAAACAGTAATCGCATTTCGTTTTTCTACTGATAAAAAACGAAAACCGGATAAAAAACTGGAATGGCTTTCCGCAGCCTTTTGACGACAATAATCTAAAGCAAGCACTGTGTATCCTAAAAATATTGTTATAAATAATTAGCAGGGATTTTATCTGTATTTAAAAAAGTACGCCAATATCAAAACCTATCTTACGACAAGGCCGTCTGAAAGCTGATTTCAGCATCTTTCAGACGGCCTAAGACTCTTACGATAATATAAGAAGATTTTAGTCAATTAAAAATTTTATGGCGCATTTTTATGCATCAAATGTCGTCAACAGACTGAGACCTTTGCAAAATTCAACCTTTCAGACAGGCTTTTTTCCGTTAATCCTTATCCCTTTACCATTGGCATTATCACAGATACTATATTAAATTCATTGTTATACTTCAATTGTCGGTCAGTTTATCTGTCAAGGAAAATTTATGTTCCACCGTATTCCATTAATCTCTACACTACTTCTCTCGGCCACATTTTCTACCGTCCAGGCAGTAGATAAGCCATTTGCTGCCGATAATGCATATTGGACGGCGCAGCCATTTTGTAGTGGGCGTTACAAAATTAACTTACCATCTAACCGTATAAGTGGAACTGGTTGGCTTAAATACAATGGTTGGCAGATAAGAGTTCGACCAGATTATTGGAATCTGGAAGTAGAATCCGCATTAGAGGTTAAAGAAAAAGGATATAATGGAAGCGATAGTTTTATAGAAAACCGTACAGTTATTCCTAATAAAGCGATAGCTATGGTGACACAGGCTCCGGGTTCTTGGGAACACTCGGTGTCAAAGCATCTAAAAGGGATGATCTATTATGTCGATTTCTATTTCAAGCTAGGTAAGAATGATGCCTATTCTATTAGGGCTTTTGTACGCATTATGCCTGTCAATGGTAAAGAGCCACCAAACCTTAAACAGCTGGAAAAAAGTAAAGTTGATGAAGCTATTAGGCATATACGAAATGATTTTTTCGATAAATTGAGAGATCGTAATGAAAGTGAAATTCCGCTACAACAGGGTGTTTGTTTAAAAGAGGGATTTATTGTCGATAAGGGAACTGAGCCGTTTTTTGGCAGTGCTGGCATCAAAATCAAAGACTATAAAGACGTTTATGCCGAGCTAACGACAGGTGGATCTTTGGAGGAAGATGACAAACCTTTATTGAAGCGAGATCTTGTTAAGAAAAATAGTGTTATGGGCAGACTTATGTCATGGGCAAAATATAGCACGATTCGCCAGGGAAGCCGGAACATCAACGGCATGTCCGGCAGTGAGAAACTTGTTAAGTGGCAGGGGAAACGATATCTATTTATTTGGGAAAAAGATGATGGCAGTGTGAGATTTAAGATGACTTTCGGTACCAGTGATAACAATTCTGCCGGTTCCCCATTAAGTGAACAGGAGGCTTTAACGGCTTGGGATGCAATATTGCCGACATTAAAAAAACGGATTTAATTAGATTTTTAATGAATAGAAACTTACCAAATTTATTAGCTTTAAAGCTTAAGAAAGAGACAAAAATGAACCATAAATATCGTAGAAAAAATATATTTAATTTTGGCTTATTATATAGTGCTATAGCAATAGTATTAACAGGATGTCGCTCTTGTTGGCCGATGTGTATCTAGAAACATTGTCTTTACAAGAATAGGTTGTCTGAAACCTTAAGTTAGATTTCAGACGGTCTTAGACATTTTTAAAATAGTTTTCTTTACTATTTCACGATGGCTGAAACTCAAACATAGGGTTTCGGCTGTTTTAGCTTTAAATCTCCCTTTTATTCTCCTCAGGCATCCTAGATGCCCAATAATTAGGGTATCAATGTCCCTTTTCTGGCACAAACAGGTACTTCAATAGTGTAAAACACGCCATTTTCCCAATCAAAATGGGATACCAAATCTCATCTCAATCTATGTTGCGAACGAATGATTATTTTGCAGAGCTGCTGACTTGTTTCATCCAGGCAAACAGTTCGTCCAAGTCATAATCCCCGCTGTGGCCGACATCCCAAGGCAGGGCGCAGTCGATGGTTTGGCCGTTGTTTTGCAGTTTGGCGGCTAAGACGGCGGAGATTGCCAGTGAGGTGTCGCGGTCGTTGGTGCCGACGCGGATGCGCCAGTTTTGCGGCAGGTTTACGCCTGGTTTGCCGATGTAGTTGAGCAGGTTCATGATTTTGATGGTTTTTTCATTTGTGATCTTTGCAAAATACCCAAAAAGTCTCTTAAATATTTTTGTGGGATTTAGGAAATTTTTGGGAATTATGCAAAGATCTCAAGTTTTATTCCCGCCCCCAAACAAAGCCGCCCCGGGGCCCAAC
>NZ_KV832193.1:325175-372022 GCF_001837375.1 Neisseria sp. HMSC066H01 | reverse complement strand
GTCTGAAATTTTGGTTTCAGACGGCCTTTTTGAGGTTTTATGTCTATATTTTTAGTCGGCAAACTGTTTTTTCATTCGTTCGCGTCGCTCTTGCGCTTCTACGGACAGTGTCGCGGTCGGACGTGCCAGCAGGCGTTTGAGGCCGATGGGTTCGCCGGTATCGGCACAGAAACCGTAATCGCCTTCGTCAATGCTGCGGATGGTTGCTTGCACTTTGCTGAGAAGTTTACGCTCGCGGTCGCGGGTACGCAGTTCTAAAGCGTATTCTTCTTCTTGGGTAGCGCGGTCGGCAGGATCGGGGGCGGATTCGTGCTCTTGGAGATGGCCGGTAGTGGTGTTTGCATTTTCAATCAGCTCTTCTTGCATTTTAACCAGTAGTTCGCGGAAGAAGGCCAATTGGTCGCTGTTCATGTAGTCCTCTTCAGGACCATCCCAGTTTAAAATATCTTGTTCTGTCAGCTTTGCCATGGTGTCTGCTTTCGGTTTATGTTAATGATTTGGATGCTACGGGTTTGCTTTTATTGGGTTTTCTTGAATTTCCGTTTTGGAAATTGGGCGAATCATATCATGTTTTACCTATTCATTTGTTCTTTATATTTCGATTTGCACTTTTTTGCACTACCTTACGCCTAAATATATTAATGCGCTTTTTAGGACGTTGTATTTTTGGTCGTTAATACCTGCTGCGCTTTCAGACGGCCTATTGGAGCAACCATAGATTTGTTTGCTGGATAAGCTGGGGAAACCATCGTGTCAGCCACAACCATAATAAGAGTGCCAGCAAACTGCCTGAAAAATCGTATCGCCCTGTGCGTAAAAAGGAAAACGGTTTGAGCAATGGCTGCAGGATTCGTTCGATGGCATAGGTCAACGGCGAATAGCGGCCCTGTATGCTGGACACCATTCTGATAATCAGAGCGATAAGTAATGTATAGGCTGCGGCTTTCAGCATATGGAGTATGGCAAACCAGAAGTTTGCCAGAATCAGCTTATTGCTGATGGATAATGCCGGCGAGATGAAAATAATGGTGGTACAGGCAAGGTAATACACCAGAAAACCTGCGGGCAGGCAGTACCAATCGGTTTTCTCGCCGCTTGGAAATGCTTTTTGCCAAGGTTTGGTCAGCCAGCCTGTTGCCTGTATGCTGAATTTGAGCAGGGGGTGTTCTGCTGCCAATCCTGCGTATCGGAGCAAAAAGCGTGTGATACACAGGATGGCAACGGCGTCTGCCAATAATAGGAGCAAGTCGCCGCGCATGTTCAGACGGCCTTGTATTGTTGCGCCATTTCTTGCGAACGTTTAACGCAGGCTTCTACGCCCTGTTCGATGGCTTCGGCAACGTGACGGGCTTTGAAGGTTTCGATGGCTTCGTGTGTCGTGCCGCCTTTGGAAGTTACGTTTTGCTGTAATTGTGCGAATGCTTCGCCGGTTTGTTCGGCCAAAGCCACTGCGCCTTTAAATGTGGCAAGGCTCAGTTCGCGTGCATCTTGCTCGTTGAAACCTTGTGCCAAAGCCGCATTTTGGAGCGCGCCCAACAGATAGAAAACGTAGGCGGGTCCGCTGCCGCTGATGCCGGTAATATTGTGGAGTTGCTCTTCCTCGTTCAGCCAAATGGTCGTGCCGACAGAACGCATGATGCCGTCTGTGGCTGCGCGGTCGGCTTCTGAAACACTTACATCGGCAAACATACCGGATACGCCCAAACCGATTTTAGCCGGCGTATTGGGCATAATGCGCACGATACGGCGTGTACCGCCCAAATAATGGCTGAGGGTATCGATGGACAATCCGGCCGCTACGGACAACACCAGCGCGCCATTTAAACGGATGTTTTGACAGGCTGCCTGCATGTCTTGCGGTTTGACGGCGAGAATGAGGACATCGTCCGCACTCAATTCGGGCAGGTTTTCAGAAGTGGCTACGCCCAATTCTTGCACCAGTTGCGCCCGTCTTTCGGTGCCGCGTTCGACAATGTGGACACGATAGCCGTCTTGTTTGACCAAACCGCCTGCAATGGCAGTCGCCATATTGCCGCCGCCGAGAAAATAGATATTCATATATATGTCACTCCTTTGTGATATCGATCAGGCCGTCTGAAACTGCTGTCTACCCTGTTCAGACGGCCATTAATTTTACGCTTGAGGATAATGCCGCTTGCCGAAAATCGCGCTGCCGATGCGGACATGGGTTGCGCCGCATTCTACCGCGATTGGCATATCTCCGGACATACCCATAGACAAAACATCTGCTTCTATGCCTGCCGCGTTCAACTCAACCAATAGCCGCTGCATGGTATGAAACTGGCTGCGTAACTCATCGTCGCTACTGTCGGCCTTGGCCACACACATCAATCCGCGCACTTGAATATTCGGCAACTTGGCCACTTCAAGGGCCAGCCCGACCGCTTCATCGGGTGCCACGCCGTGTTTCGCCTCTTCAGCGGCAATGTTCACTTCAATACACACCTGCAACGGCGGCATTTCAGACGGCCTTTGTTCGCTCAAGCGCCGCGCCGTTTTCAGACGGCCTATCGTATGGACCCAATGTGCGCGTTCGGCCACAAATTTGGTTTTATTGGACTGCACATCGCCGATAACGTGCCAAACAATATCCGGCAAATCAGCCAGCGTTTCCGTTTTTTCAAACCATTCCTGAATATAGTTCTCGCCAAAATCGCGCTGACCGGCCGCATACACTTCGCGGATATCGTCCGCCGGAAACGTCTTGCTGACTGCCACCAGCTTTACCGCACCCGCAGGCCGCCCTGCAGCCTCAGCCGCCTGTTCAATCGCCCGGCATACGTCCCGATAGTTTTGTTGCAATACCGACATGGTTTTCTCCTTTAACCCGTTCATCACTCGGCATTTTAAAAATTTTACTTGGTCGAACGGATTTATCTATTTAAAATAAAGCAATTTTATTATTCTAAACCAAAACAAGGCCACATTATGCAGATTACCGACTTACTCGCGTTCGGCGTGAAAAACAAAGCCTCCGACCTCCATTTGAGTTCGGGCATTTCCCCTATGATACGCGTACACGGCGACATCCGCCGCATCAACCTGCCCGAGATGAGCCCGGAAGAAGTCGGTACCATGATTACCTCAGTCATGAACGACCACCAGCGCAAGCTCTATCAACAGGATTTTGAAGTCGATTTCTCATTTGAGCTGCCCAATGTTGCCCGTTTCCGCGTCAACGCCTTTATGACCGAACGCGGCCCGGCCGCCGTATTCCGTACCATTCCTAGCACCGTCCTGACGCTGGAAGAATTGCGTGCGCCGCGCATTTTCCAAAAAATTGCCGAAAATCCGCGCGGTTTGGTCTTGGTAACCGGCCCGACCGGTTCGGGTAAATCCACCACGCTGGCGGCGATGGTCAACTACATCAACGAAACCCAACCGGCCCACATTCTGACCATCGAAGACCCGATTGAGTTCGTCCATCAAAGCAAAAAGGCGCTCATCAACCAACGCGAGCTGCATCAGCATACCCACAGCTTCACCAACGCCCTGCGTTCCGCCCTGCGCGAAGACCCAGACGTGATTTTGATCGGTGAGATGCGCGACCCTGAAACCATCTCCCTCGCCCTGACCGCCGCCGAAACCGGCCACTTGGTTTTCGGCACGCTGCACACGACCGGTGCCGCCAAAACCATTGACCGTATTGTCGACGTATTCCCTGCAGGCGAAAAAGAAATCGTGCGCTCCATGTTGTCCGAATCCTTGCGCGCCATCATTTCCCAAACCCTGCTGAAAACCCGCGACGGCAACGGCCGCGTCGCCGCACACGAAATCCTGATTTCCACACCGGCCGTGCGCAACCTCATCCGCGAGAACAAAATCGCCCAAATCAACGCCGCCCTCCAAACCGGTCAGGCCCACGGTATGCAAACCCTCGATCAAGCCCTGCAAACCCTTGTCCGCCAAGGCACCATCAGCCCCGAGATGGCACGCAGCAAAGCGCAAAACATCGAAAACCTCTCTATTTTCTAAACCATACTCAGGCCGTCTGAACCCCATCATCCCGTTTTCAGACGGCCTTTGAGCCTGACCGAATACCCGTTTTAAAGAGAATCATCATGAGCGACCTCGCCCCTCTGCACGACCTGTTAAGCGAAATGGTGCAAGCCTACTCACAAAAAAACCAAGCACCGCACATCCCCACCCCGGCCGAAATCGGCACGCATCTTCACCCCCTGCTCGACCGCATGTGTGAAGAGGCCGAAAAACGCAACGCATCCGACATCTTCATCAGCGCAGGCTTTCCCCCTGCCATCAAAGTCGGCGGTACCCTCACGCCCATGCCCCACAAAGCGCTGACCGGCGCGGACACCGCCGCCATCGCTGAATCCACCATGAACCCCGACCAGCTCGAAGCCTTCAACCGCGACTGGGAAATCAACTATTCCGTCCAATCGCGCAGCAACACGCGCTACCGCGTCAACGCCTACCACGAGCAAGGCCGCGTCGGCATGGTATTGCGCCGCGTCAGCCAAGACATTCCCGAGATGAAGACCCTCGGCTTGCCCGAAAAGCTCCAAGAGCTTGCTCTTGCACCGCGCGGCCTGCTGATCCTCGCCGGCCCGACCGGTTCGGGTAAGTCCACCACCATGGCCTCCATGCTCAACTACCGCAACCAAAAGCTGCCCGGCCATATCGTTACCATCGAAGACCCCATCGAGTTTATCTACAAACCTTGCCGCAGCATCTTCACCCAGCGCGAAATCGGCATCGATACCGACAACTGGAAAACCGCCGTTCAAAGCGCCATGCGTCAAGCGCCCGATGTCGTCTGTATCGGCGAAGTCCGCAGCGAAGAAAGCATGGAATACGCCCTCCAACTGGCTCAAACCGGCCATCTGTGCGTTTTCACCATCCATGCCAGCACAGCCTCCCAAACCATCGAGCGCATCATCAACTTCTATCCGGAAGACCGCCGCCAACAGGTTTTGATGGATTTAGCATTAAACCTCGTCGGCATCATCGGCCAACGCCTCACCATCAAGAAAAACCGCCAACGCACGGCCGTTACCGACCTCCTGCTCAACACTCCGGCCATGCAGGACTTGATTTTCAAAGGCGAATTACTGGAAATCCGCGACCTAATGGCACGCTCCGGCAGCAACGGCATGCAGACATTCGACCAAAACCTCTTCAACCTCTACACACAAGGCCAAATCGAACTCAGCGAAGCCCTGCGCCAAGCGGTATCTGCCAACGATTTACGCCTGCGCATTCAAATGCACGACGAGGGCAACAATACCGAACGCCTCTACGACCGCATCAGCGACCTCAACCTGATGACCTGATGGCACAAGCCAAAAAAGGCCGTCTGAACGGATGTAGAAACGAAATCAAGTATTTCCCCATATCCGTTCAGACGGCCTTATCTCATTTAAAGCATTCTGAAACCGACTGAAAATCCTGTTAAAATCCAATCATTCACCTCATAACGAATAATAAACAACACTATCATGAAAACTCCGCCGCTCAAACCTCTGATCATTGCCTCCCTACCCGTCTTCGCCAGCGTGTTCATCGCCGCCACCCTCGTTTGGTACTTCGACACGCCCAAACTAGTTATGCCCTTCGTACTCGGCATTATTGCCGGTGGTTTGGTTGATTTGGACAACCGCCTCACAGGCCGTCTGAAAAACATCGTCATCACCGTTGCCCTGTTTACCCTCTCCTCGCTGCTTGCCCAAAGCACCATCGGCACAGGCGTTCCCTTCATCTTGGCCATGACCCTGATGACTTTCGGCTTCACCATCCTCGGCACCGTCGGCCTCAAATACCGCACCTTCGCTTTCGGTGCGCTCGCCGTCGCCACCTACACCACGCTGACCTACACCCCCGAGACCTACTGGCTGACCAACCCCGTCATGATTCTGCTGGGTACTGTCCTATACAGCGTCAACATCCTGATCTTCCAAATCATCCTGCCCCACCGCCCCGTCCAAGAAACCGTCGCCAACGCCTACGACGCACTCAGCAACTACTTCGATGCCAAAGCCGACTTTTTCGATCCCGACGAAGCCGCATGGCTGGGCAACCGCCAAATCGACTTGGCCATGAGCAACACCGGCGTGATTACCGCCTTCAACCAATGTCGCGGCGCACTTTTCTACCGATTGCGCGGCCAACACCGCCATCCGCGTACCGCCAAAATGCTGCGCTACTACCTCTGCGCGCAAGACATGCACGAACGCATCAGCTCCGCCCACGTCGATTACAGCGAAATGGCCGAACAACTCAAAAACACCGACCTCATCTTCCGCATCCGCCGCCTGCTCGAAATGCAAGGCCAGGCGTGCCGCAACGTTGCCGCCTCCCTGCGCAACAACAAACCCTACGCATACAGCAAACGCCTCGGCCGCGCCATGGAAGGCTGCCGCCAGTCCCTCAGCCATTTTGCCGAGACCCATGCCGACAATGCCAACCTCCACAATATCCGCCGCCTGCTCGACAACCTCAGCAGCGTCGATTACCAACTGCGGCAACTGCAAAACGATGCGTCCCTTGCCGAAAACGACAACGCTAACACCCGCATCGCCGCCCTTGAAAACACCAAGTTCCGCAATATCGGCGAAACCGTCCTCAGCCAGCTCAATTTCGACTCCGGCGTCTTCCGCCATGCCACCCGCCTCTCCATCGTCGTGGCCACGGCCTGCATCATTGTCGAAATCCTTCATCTCAATCTCGGCTACTGGATTCTGCTGACCGCCCTCTTCGTCTGCCAACCCAACTACACCGCCACCAAAAGCCGCGTGTACCAACGTATCGCCGGCACGATTCTCGGTGTGATTGTCGGTTCGCTCGTCCCCTACTTCACCCCGTCCGTTGAAACCAAACTCTGGATTGTCATCGCCAGCACCACCCTGTTTTTCATCACCCGAAGCTACAAATACAGCTTCTCCACCTTCTTCATCACCATCCAAGCCCTGACCAGCCTTTCGCTTGCCGGTTTGGACGTGTACCACGCCATGCCCATCCGCATCATCGACACCATCGTCGGTTCCGTTATCGCATGGGCCGCCGCCACCTACCTCTGGCCCGATTGGCGTTACCTCACTCTCAGCCACACCGCCGCCCAGACCATCACTGCCAACGGCCGCTATCTCGACGCCATCCTCGACCAGCTGCAAAACGGCAGCCGCGACGATGTCGACTACCGCCTCACCCGCCGCCAAGCCCACGAAAGCACCGCCGCCCTCAGCAGCACCTTATCCGACATGAGCAGCAACCCGAAAAAATACCAAGACCGCCTGCAAGACGGTTTTACCCTGCTCAAAACCAGCTATGCGCTGACCGGCCACATTTCCGCGCTCGGCGCATACCGCGACCAGGTTCATCACGACGGCAGCGATACCTTCGCCCCATATGCCCGCCTGACCCACCACATCGCCGAGTTGCTGACCCAAATGCCCCAAACCGACCCCGAGGCTTTTGAAACGGCCATGACCCAAATCCGTCAGGAATTTGCCGAGCTTGAACAAAACACACAAGCGCAGCAAGACCACATCCTCAAACACCAGCTCGACCTCATCATCCGCCAGCTTGCACCGTGTTATCAGGCATTGCACAGACAGTCGGATACGCAAACCGCCTAAACCGATAACACATTTCAACAAAATAAATAAGGCCGTCTGAAACCTGATTTCCAGATTTCAGACGGCCTTTATTCAGCCATCGATATTAAAACCGATTACGCGCCGCGTTTTTCCAAAGCGGCTACGGCAGGCAACTCTTTGCCTTCCAAGAATTCGAGGAACGCGCCGCCGCCGGTGGAGATGTAGCTGATTTGGTCGGTTACGCCGAATTTGGCAATCGCCGCCAGAGTGTCGCCGCCGCCTGCAATCGAGAACGCATCGCTTTGGGCAATCGCTTCGGCCAATACTTTGGTACCGCCGGCAAATTGGTCAAACTCAAACACGCCGACCGGGCCGTTCCATACGACAGTGCCTGCGGCTTTGAGCAGCTCGGCCAAAGCAGCGGCGGATTTCGGGCCGATGTCCAAAATCATGTCGTCTTCGGCAACGTCGGCAATGTCTTTCACTACAGCTTCGGCATCGGCGGCGAAGGCTTTAGCGACAACCACATCGGTCGGCAGCGGAACAGAACCGCCTTTGGCCGCCATTTTCGCCATGATTTTTTTGGATTCTTCCACCAAATCGTGTTCGGCCAAAGATTTGCCGATGGCTTTGCCTTCTGCCAGTAAGAATGTGTTGGCAATACCGCCACCGACGATGAGTTGGTCGACTTTGTCGGCCAAAGATTCGAGGATGGTCAGTTTGGTGGACACTTTGCTGCCGGCAACGATGGCAACCATCGGATGAGCCGGTTGTTTCAGGGCTTTGCCCAAAGCGTCGAGTTCGCCCGCCATCAACACACCGGCGCAGGCAACTGGTGCGGCTTGGGCAACGGCTTCAGTCGAAGCTTGGGCGCGGTGGGCGGTACCGAATGCGTCGTTGACGAACACGTCGCACAAAGAAGCGTAGGCTTTGCCCAGCTCCAAGTCGTTTTTCTTCTCGCCTTTGTTGATGCGCACGTTTTGCAACATCACGACATCACCGGCGTTCAAAGTCGGTTTGTTTTCACGCCAGTCGTTCAATACTTTCACGTCTTTGCCCAACAGTTTGCCCAAATGCGCGGCAACAGGCGCTACATCGTCTTCAGGATGGAATTCGCCTTCGGTCGGACGGCCGAGGTGGGTCATCACGATCACAGACGCGCCGTTGTCCAAGCAGTATTTGATGGATGCGAGCGAAGCACGGATACGGGTGTCGTCGCTGATGTTGCCGTCTTTAAACGGTACGTTCATATCGGCGCGGATCAGAACGGTTTTGCCTTGAACATTTTGTTCGGTCAGTTTCAAAAATGCCATGATGATTCCTTTGTGATGGTTGGGAACGGGAATGTTTGGGATTATCCGCGAATGAGGCGCGACGGTAAAGATTGGCAACGGCCGCGCTTGATGTGAATCAGCAGATAAGGCCCGGGCCGTCTGAAACATTCGTCCAATCTTTGCAGATTTTCCGCTATACTTTGGCGATTGATTTTCATTTTACGGATTGAACCATGTTACGCCGAATTGCTTTAATGCTTGCCTTCGCGCTGCCTGCCGCTTCATGGGCGCAGACGCTTTCCGAAACCCTGCCCAACGGTCTGAAAATCATCGTCAAAGAAGACCACCGCGCGCCAGTGGCCGTTTCGCAGATTTGGTACAAAATCGGCAGCGTGGATGAAAAACCGGGCAAAAGCGGCCTGAGCCATGCTTTGGAACACATGATGTTTAAAGGCACGAAAGATGTTCCCTCCGGCGAGTTCAACCGCCGCGTGTCCGAGCTGGGCGGGCAAAACAACGCCTACACCAACCGCAATGAAACGGTCTATTACGAAAACGTCGCCGCCGCCAACCTGCCCGAAATTCTGAAGCTCGAAGCCGACCGCATGCACAACCTCAACTTCAGCGACAAAGAATTCCTCAACGAGATGAACGTCATCCGCGAAGAACGCCGCCAACGCACGGAAGACACGGCCGACGGCAAAATGTGGGAGCAAGCCTATCTTGCCGCCTTTACCCAACCGTCTATGCGCGCCTCCGTCATCGGCTACATGAAAGATTTGCACACCCTCAAAGCCGACGACTTGCGCGCGTGGTACAAACAATATTACGCGCCCAACAATGCCGTATTGGTCATTGTCGGCGATGTCGATGCCAAACAAACGCTTCAAACGGCCGCCAAACTCTTTGGCGATATTCCGGCCAAAGCCCAGCCGCCGCGCAACAAACTGAATACCGAACCCTATTTGCGCAAACCTGTTACAGTCAAAGCCACTTCTCCGGTCACACACCAGCCGCTGATTGCCATCAACTTCCGTGTGCCGAAACTCCAAAAACTCGATGACACGATGCCTTTTGCTCTCGACATCCTCTCCGATATTTTGGCAGGCAACGCGTCCAGCCGTTTTGATAAAAACCTCGTGCGCGGCAAGCAAACCGCATTGAGCGCAGGAACGCATTACGACATCATCAGCCGCGAAATGCCGCTGTTCAGCGTAATAGCCATGCCTGCCGAAGGCGTGAAAGCCGATACTCTGATTGCCCAGCTGCGCCAAGAAATCAAAGACATTGCCGACAACGGCGTTTCAGAAGAAGAATTGCAGCGCGTCAAAACCCAGGCAGCGGTCAACGAAATCTACGCCAAAGACTCCATGTCTTCCCAAGCCTCCATGATGGGCCGCCTCGAAGCGCGCGGTTTCCAATATACCGACGAACAAGAAATCCACCGCCGCCTGCAGGCCGTCAGCGCGCAAGAAGTACAGGCCGCCGCCCGGATGTTGACCGACGAGCGCATGAGTACCGTCATCATCGAACCGCAAAAACCTGCCGCCGCACCAAGCAAAAAAGCTGCCAAACGCCGATAAACATCAGGCCGTCTGAAAGCCCATACCCTTTCAGACGGCCCTAACAGAAAGCCACAACATGAAACCCACCCTGCTCGCCCTTGCCCTACTCCTGCCCTTAAGCGTCCAAGCCGCCACCGACATCCAACGCTGGCGCAACCGCGACGGCACCCAAATCCTCCTTGTCGAACGCCACGAAAACCCCATCATCGACCTTGAAGTCAGCTTCAAGGGCGCAGGCAGCGTCGCCAATCCGGACGGCAAAAGCCAAGTTGCCGAATTTACCGCCGCCCTCCTGACCGACGGCACCCAAGAGCTGGACGAAGAAGCCTTCAATGCCGAAGCCGACAACATCGGCGCACAAATCAGCAGCGACAGCAATGCCGAGAGCGCGTCCTCAGGCTTCCGCAGCCTCAGCAAAGCCGACATCCGCGACAAAGCCGCCAACTTGCTCAACCACTCGCTGACCCGTCCGCGCTTTGACGAAGCCGTTTTCCGCCGCCGTCAAACCCAATCCATTACCGGCTTGCAACAACAAGAAACCACCCCCGACTACACCGCCACGCGCGAACTGACCAAACTCATCTACCCGAAACACCCCTACGGCAGCGGCGCAAACATAACCGTTGACAGCCTCAAACGAGTTAGTCTGGACGACATCCGCGCCTTCCACCGCACCCACTACGGCAAAGACAACGCCATCGTTGCCATCGTCGGCGACCTCAACCGCAAACAGGCAGAGCAACTGGTCGATCGCGTCCTCAAAGACCTGCCGGCCAAAGCCACCGCAACCCACGCCATCCCGCCCGTTCCCAAACAAACCGCCCAACGCCGCGACATCCCCTTTGCCGGCACACAAGCACAAGTCCTGCTCGGCACCTCCCTCATCAAACGCCACGACCCCGACTATTACGCCCTCGTTGCCGGTAACTACATCCTCGGCGGTGGCGGTTTCGACAGCCGCCTCATGAAAGTTTTGCGCGACCAACACGGCTACACCTACGGCGTATACAGCAGCCTCGCCCCGGCGACAGAAGAAGGCACGTTTGCCGTTTCCTACTCCACCCAAAAGAAAAACACCAAAGCCTCACTGGCCGACACCCAAGCCGTCATCGAACAGTTTATCGCCGAAGGCCCGACCGAAGCCGAACTGAAACAGGCCAAAGCCAACATCGTCGGCAGCTTCCCCCTGCGCTACGACTCCAACGACAAACTGCTTAACTACCTGAGCCTGATCGGCCTCTACGACCTGCCCAACGACTACTTGGAAGCCTACCCCAAAGCCATCAACAGCCTGACCGTCGAACAAGTCCGCGACGCATGGCAACGCCGCGTCAAATTCAAAGACCTCAACACCGTCGTTGTCGGCGCAGAATAAAACGCTTTAAAACAACAGGCCGTCTGAAAGATTTTTCAGACGGCCTGTTGTTTTAATTATTCAAATCGTTTATGTTATCGTGATACAATCACTTGTTTTTTCAATTTTTGATCGTAAAAGGAATATATTTTATGAAAACTTACAAAATATTCAAAAATCCGACAGGTCAATATGAAGCTGTCAAACAAGGTTGGTCTTGGCCTGCATTTTTCTTTGGCGGCATCTGGGCATGCGTGAAAAAAATATGGGGTTTGGGTATCGGAATCTTTGTTGTATTTATAATTTTGAATTTAATCGCCGGTGACAATCCGGCCATGGGAAGCCTTGTCAGCGCACTTGGCTTCGGTTTAGGTATTGTACTTGGCTTACAAGGCAACAAATTGCGTGAAGGAAATCTGAAAAAACGCGGCTATCAAGAAGCACCTAAAATCATTCAGGCCAATAATCCGGAAGCTGCTGTCGCACAATACATTTCCGAATACGAAAAATAAATCGGATTCTTAAAACATAAAGGCCGTCTGAAACCTTGAAACAAGTTTCAGACGGCCTTTTTTTACCGGTTTATTACTTATTCAACCGTTACCGATTTAGCCAAGTTGCGCGGTTTGTCCACGTCTGTACCGCGTGCGAGGGCGGCGTGGTAAGACAGGAGTTGCACGGGGATGGTGTGCACAATCGGCGAGAGTACGCCGACGTGGCGTGGGGCGCGGATGACGTGCACGCCTTCGGTGGCGTTGAAGTTGCTGTCGAGGTCGGCGAAGACGAAGAGTTCGCCGCCACGTGCGCCGACTTCCTGCATGTTGGCTTTCACTTTGTCCAGCAGGCTGTCGTTCGGGGCAATCACGACAACGGGCATGTTCTCGTCCACCAAGGCCAACGGGCCGTGTTTCAGCTCACCCGCAGGATACGCTTCGGCGTGGATATAGGTAATCTCTTTCAGCTTCAACGCGCCTTCGAGGGCGATTGGGAAGTGGATGCCGCGGCCCAGGAAGAGTGCGCTGGTTTTCTTGGCAAATTTTTGCGCCCAAGCGGCGATTTGCGGCTCAAGGTTGAGAACATGCTGAATACTGCCCGGCAGTTGGCGCAGTTCCTCAACGTATTCACGCGCTTGTTCGTCAGAAACCAGGCCACGCTGTTTACCCAGGGTAACGGCCAGGCCGAACAGGACAACCAGTTGGGTCGTGAACGCTTTGGTAGAGGCAACGCCGATTTCTGCGCCGGCGCGTGTGTACAGTACCAATTCGCTTTCACGCGGCAGGGCGGATTCCATCACATTACAGATAGACAGGCTGTGTTTGTGTCCCAAGGATTGCGCGTATTTCAGGGCTTCCATGGTGTCCAGGGTTTCGCCGGATTGGGAAATGGTGATGACCAATTGTTTCGGATCGGCAATCACGTCGCGGTAGCGGTATTCGCTGGCAATTTCTACGTCGGTCGGCACTTTGGCGATGGATTCGAGCCAGTATTTGGCAGTCAGCGCGGCATAGTAGGACGTACCGCAGGCAAGGATTTTGATGCTGTGGATATCGTCGAACACTTCGCGGGCGTTCGCGCCGAAGTTTTCGGGTTCGAAACCGCCGTCCAAGAAGACTTCGGCGGTATCGGCGATGGCGCGGGGTTGTTCGTGGATTTCTTTTTGCATGAAGTGGCTGTATGGGCCCAACTCCAAAGAAGCCAGAGACAATTCGGATACTTTAACCGCGCGTTCGGTTTGCGCACCGGTTTTGTCGAGCAGTTTTTCGATACCGTTTGCGTTCAGCAGGGCGATGTCGCCGTCTTCCAAGTAGGCGATGCGGCGGGTAAAGGCAATCACGGCGGATACGTCGGAAGCGATAAAGGTTTCCTGGTCGCCCAAGGCTACCAACAGCGGGCAGCCCATGCGCGCAACAACCATTTCTTCAGGGTTGTCTTGTGCGATAACGGCAATGGCGTATGCACCATGGAAACGGGCAGTCGCAGCTTGGACGGCTTCAAACAGTTTGCCGCCGTTTTGTGTGTATTCGTGGTTGACGCTGTGGGCGATGACTTCGGTATCGGTTTGTGATTCGAAGGTATAACCCAAAGCTTGCAGGCGTTCGCGTTCGGCTTCGAAGTTTTCGATGATGCCGTTGTGGACAACCGCAATCATGCCGCCGGAAATGTGGGGGTGGGCGTTAGGCTCGGTTACACCGCCGTGGGTTGCCCAACGGGTATGGCCGATGCCGATATGGCCGAACACGCCTTTTTCGCGCGCGGCGTCCTCCATCAGCTGCACGCGGCCGACGCGGCGGACGCGTTTGATTTTGCCGTCCATGTTTACGGCAATACCCGACGAATCATAGCCTCGGTATTCAAGGCGTTTGAGACCGTCGGTCAGAAAATCGACTACATTGTGATTGGCGCGAATAGCACCTACGATACCGCACATATAAGTTCCTTAGTATCAAAAGTTTGAGAAAATGACTGCTGCTCCGGCTCCCGAAAGCGGCAGTCGGAAAACGCCGTTTTATATTCATTGAAACGGCAAATCTGGATTTCAGACGGCCTGTTGTTTCTTAAGGCCGTCTGAAAATAAATAAAAGGCCGGTTTTACTTCTTATCGCCTTTTTCCGGACGCACCCAGCCTTCGATGACGGTTTGGCGTGAACGGGCGAGGACGAGTTTGCCGTCTTCGACGTTTTTGGTAATTGCGCTGCCTGCGCCTGTCGTCACTTTGTTACCCAACGTTACGGGGGCGATTAAGACGCAGTTTGAACCGATGCGCACTTCGTCGCCGATGACGGTTTTATGTTTGTTCACGCCGTCGTAGTTGGCAATAATCGTGCCGGCGCCGAAGTTGGTTTTGCTGCCGATTTCGGCATCGCCGATGTAGGTGAGGTGGTTGGCTTTGGTGCCGTTGCCGATGGTGGCGTTTTTGACTTCGACGAAGTTGCCGATGTGTACGTCATCGGCCAGTTTGGCTTGCGGACGCAGACGGGCGTATGGGCCGATTTGGTTGTTTTCGCCGACTTCGCAACCTTCAAAATGGGAGAACGGGGCGATTTTGGTGTTGGCACCGATTTTGGCATTTTTGATCACGCAGTTGGCACCGATTTCGACGTTGTCGCCGAGTTCGACTTCGCCTTCGATGACGACGTTGACATCAATCACGACATCTTGTCCGTGTTTCAGACGGCCTCGTAAATCGAAACGTGCCGGATCGCGCAGGGTGATGCCTGCTTTGAGCAATTCTTGCGCCTGTTCGGTTTGGAAAATGCGCTCGAGTTCGGCCAGTTGGAGTTTGTTGTTCACGCCGGCGGCCAGATGGGAGGCGCGCACTTGGACGGGATGAACTTTGATGCCGTCGGCAACGGCTTTGGCGATGAGGTCGGTCAGGTAGTATTCGCCTTGGGCATTGTTGCTGGAAAGGCTGTTCAACCAAGCTTCGAGTTTGGCGTTAGGCAGAACCAAAATGCCGGTATTGATTTCTTTTACGGCCTTTTGGGCGGCATCGGCGTCTTTTTCTTCGACAATGGCGGTAACGTTGCCGTTGCTGTCGCGGATGATGCGGCCCAAGCCTGTCGGGTCGTTGGGCACGTCGGTCAACAGGCCGACTTCGTTGCCTGCGGCTTCGAGCAGGGTTTCGAGGGTGGCGGCGTCAATCAGGGGGACGTCGCCGTACAACACCAGCGTGCGGCCTTCGGCGGCAAGGTGCGGCAGGGCGGTTTTGACGGCGTGGCCGGTACCGAGCTGTTCGGTTTGTTCAACCCAAACGACATCGCGTTTGACGGTGTCCAAGACTTGCTCTTTGCCGTGGCCGATGACGACGCAGATGTTTTGGGGATTCAGGGAGGCGGCAGTGTCGATAACGCGCTCAACCATAGGAAGGCCGCCGATGCGGTGCAGCACTTTGGGCATTTTGGAGTACATGCGCGTGCCTTTGCCTGCGGCGAGGATGACGATATTTAAAGCTGTCTGAGCCATGATACGGTTTCCGTTGTCGTTGTTTGAGGCCGTCTGAAAAGTTCAGACGGCCTTGGGGATATTGTTATTCGGTTACTGGCTGTTGGTTGGCGAATTGCGGTTTTTGCCAGTTTTGGCCGCGTTCAGCGTGTTCCGCTTGATTGGATTGGACGGCGCGGCGCTCTGGGCGGAACTGGTTGTAATTCATGTTTTTAGAATAAGTACCGTCCTGATAAACGATGGGTGTGCCGGTAGCATATTTTTGGCGTACGGCGGTACGGCCGGATTCGGTGGTGTAGGTTTCCCAAGAGCAACCGGCCAAAACGGCGGCGGCGGTCAGGATTAAAGCGAGTTTACGCATGATGTTGTCCTTGTTTTTAAATGTCGGCAATACCGTGTATTGTACTTGATTTTTAAAAATTTCATGGCAGGTTTTGTGCAAAATCAAGCAAGCCCTGCATATCTTTCGCTATGCCGTCGGCAAATGGCAACGGATGGGCTTTTTCGCCGTACCAAACGGTCTTCATGCCCAAGGCTTTGGCTTGGTGCAGATTGTCGGCGCTGTCGTCCACCATGATGCACTGTTCGGGATTGATGCCCAACAGGCGGCAGACGTTGAGATAGGCTTGCGGATTGGGTTTGTAGAGCAGGCCGAAGTCGTCCGTGCCGAACAAGCCGTCAAAATGCGCTTCCAAGCCCAACGTTTCAACCAATGCGCGGACATAAAACGAAGGCCCGTTGGAAAATACGGCTTTTCGCCCTTTCAGACGGCCTAAAACGTCATCAGTTCCATCCATACCCTCCACCTTTGCCAAAATTTGCTTAAGCGGGTGACTTTCACGCAAAAATTCATCGATATCGACTTCGGGATGGTGGATTTGCAAACCGGCAAGCGTCGCGCCGTATCGGTGCCAATAATCTTGGCGCAATTGGGAGGCGGCCTCTTCGGAAAGCTTCAGACGGCCTGCCATGTATTCGGTCATGGCACGGTTGATGATGTAGAAAATGCCGGCTTCGGCATTGTGCAAAGTATTGTCGAGGTCAAACAGCCAAATGGGGGAATGATTCATATCGTGCCTTGATATGCAGATTTTGTTATGATATTTCGTATTTTACCCGTACAAAGGAAAGAGAATGAAACTGAAATTGTCCGCCCTCGCCCTGTCGCTGGCTTCGGCAAACCTGTACGCCCAAACCGAAGTGCGTTTGGCCGTGCACAAATCCTTCAGCCTGCCCCAAACCGTCATCGCTCAATTTGAAAAAGCCAACGATGCCAAAGTGTCCGTCATCAAGGCAGGCAGCGGCAACGAAATGCTCAACAAGCTGATTTTGAGCAAGGCTAACCCGATTGCCGATGCAGTTTACGGTTTGGACAACGCCAACATCGGCAAAGCCAAAGCCGCCGGCATCCTCGCTGCCAGCCAACCCAAATCCGCGCCCGTAACCGCGTCCCTGCCCGATGCGCTGGCTGTCGATTACGCCTATGTCACCATCAACTACGACAAAAAATGGTTTGAACAGAAAAAACTGCCCCTGCCGCAAACCCTACAAGACCTGACCAAACCGGAATATAAAAACCTTCTGGTAACCCCGTCTCCCGCCACATCCTCGCCCGGCCTCTCCTTCCTCTTGGCCAACATCGGCGGCATGGGTGAAGAAGGCGCGTTCAAATGGTGGGCGCAAATGCGCCAAAACGGCGTGAAAGTCGCCAAAGGCTGGAGCGAAGCCTACTACACCGACTTCACCCAAAACGGCGGCGCCTACCCCCTCGTGGTCAGCTATGCCACCAGCCCGGCGGCCGAAGTCCACTACTCCAAAGGCAAATACAGCACCCCGCCCACCGGCAACCTCTTCCTCAAAGGCGGTACATTCCGCCAAGTTGAAGGCGCGGCCGTTTTGAAAGGCGCGAAACAACCCGAGCTGGCGGCCAAACTGGTAAGCTGGCTGCAAAGCGGCGACGTGCAAAAAGCCCTGCCTGCCGAAATGTGGGTCTATCCGGCAGTCAAAAACACGCCGCTGCCCAAAATATTCGAGTTCGCCCAAACCCCGAAACACAGCGATTCCCCCAACCGCGCCGACATCAACACCAAACAAAAACAATGGGTGAGCCGTTGGAGCAAAACTGTTTTACGTTAAACCGAAAAACTTAAAAACACATCAAGGCCGTTTGAAAAAACAAATCATTAGTTTTCCAGACGGCCTTGTTTTACAATAACCTTTTAAACAACTTCACACGCACACACAATTATGAATTTCGATCTTCAAGCCCTCTCTTCGTTCTCCGGCTGGGAACAACTCGCCCAAACCGGCATGTCTTTCGGCACCAACCTGCTAGCCGCCTTAGCCATCTTCTTTATCGGCCGCTGGGTCGCCACGCGCGTGGTGACACTGATGAAAGCCGCGCTGACACGCGCCAAAGTCGATAAAACGCTGGTCAGCTTCCTCGGTAACGTCGCCAACATCGGCCTGCTGATCCTCATCATCATCGCCGCACTGGGCAAACTCGGCATCCCGACCACTTCCGTTACCGCCTTGATCGGTGGCGCAGGCCTGGCCGTGGCTTTGTCATTGAAAGACCAACTGTCCAACTTCGCCGCCGGCGCGCTGATTATCCTGTTCCGCCCGTTTAAAGTCGGCGACTTTATCCGCGTCAACGGTTTTGAAGGCATCGTCCGCGAAATCAAAATGGTGCAGACCTCTTTGAGTACGCCGGACAACGAAGAAGTCGTCCTGCCCAACAGCATGGTCATGACCAATAGCATCACCAACCGCTCCTCCCTACCCCTGTGCCGCGCCCAAGTCGTTGTCGGTGTCGACTACGCCTGTGATTTAAAAGTTGCCAAAGACGCCGTATTGAGAGCGGCAACCGAGCATCCATTGTGTGTTCAAACCAAAGAACGACCTGCCGTCGTATACATTACCAACCTTGGCGACAGCGCCATCGAAATCACCCTTTGGGCGTGGACGCAAGAAGAAAACCTCGGCCCGTTCCGATTCGCCCTGAACGAGCAAGTGGTTGAAAACCTGCGTGCCGCCAACATCAACATCCCGTTCCCGCAACGCGATGTCCACCTCATCCAGCCGAAAGCCTGATTTCAGCTTTCAGGCCGTCTGAAACCCGGCGGGCCAAGCGCCTGCCCGGTTTTACCCTTTTCTATTAAGGAGCCGCTATGTCCCACCTGCAAACCATCGCCGAACACCTGACCAGCCGCCGTCAAACCGTTACCTGCGCCGAGTCCTGCACCGGCGGCCTGCTTGCAGGTGCGCTGACCTCCGTTCCCGGCAGCTCGCAGTGGTTTCACCAAAGCTTCGTCACATACAGCAACCAAGCCAAACAAGACCGCCTTGGCGTCATGCCCGACACCTTGCTGAAACACGGCGCAGTCAGCCGCGAGACCGTCTATGAAATGGCTCGCGGCGCAAAAGCCGTCGCGCAGGCAGATTACGCCTTGAGTATTTCCGGTATCGCCGGCCCCGGCGGCGGCAGCGAGGCCAAACCGGTCGGCACAGTCTGGTTCGGCCTGGCCACGCCCGAAGGTTCGTTTGAGCAAACCGCGCTATTCCCAGGCGATCGCGAAGCAGTAAGGGCGCAAGCCGTCGAATACGCATTGGCTTTCTTGGCGGAACATTTGGTTTGATAGAAAAAACTCAGGCCGTCTGAAATCTGGAAATCAGGTTTCAGACGGCCTTTTTATCTATTCAAACCATCGGCGGATTTATACGCCCAAAAGCTCTTTGCCGAGGAAGCTGCCTTTTTCGACACCCGGCAGGACGAAGAAATAGCCGCCGCCAAACGGGCTGATGTATTCCTCCAGCGGCTCGCCGTTGAGCAGGTTTTGCACGAAAATGAAGCCGTCGGCAAGGTTGGCCTGATAGCAGATGAACACCAAGCCGACATCGAGCTGGCCGTTGGCGGCGAGGCCACGCGAGTAGTTGAAGGCGCGGCGGTAGAGTAGGTGTTTTTTCATGAACTCAGGATCGCGCGGATTGGCAATGCGCATATGGCTGTCTTTGGGCGTGATTTTACCGTCGGGGTCTTTGGCAAAATCGGCGGTGTCGCCCTCTTTTTTACCGTCCATGGGTGCGCCGCTGTATTTGCGCCGGCCGAAAATATCGGTTTGTTCCTGCATCGGGGTGCGGTCCCAAAATTCGACAAAGTGGCGGATGAGGCGGACGGCCTGATAGCTGCCGTTTTTCGTCCATGCCGGTTCGTCCAAACTGTTGGCGGCAACGCCTGTCCACAGGACTTGATCGGCAACTTTGGGATCTTCGACTTTGGGATTGCCGGAGCCGTCGCGGAAACCTAAAAGATTGCGCGCGGCAATGGCGCCGGGTTCGGCTTTAGGGAGCCAACCGTCTATGCTCCAACGGATGACGGCAAACTGGGCGGTGTTTTTGATGATGTCGCGCAGGGCGGCTTGGCAGGTTTCGGGGGAGAATGCGCAAATTTGCAGGCTGAGGTCGCCGTCGCACCAAGATTTTTGGAGTTTGTCGTTGGGGAAGTCGCGCATTTCCTGCAGGTGTTTCGGCTTTTTGTCTTTGAGGCCGAAGCGGTCGTCAAATAGGCTGCTGCCGACGCCGACGGTAACCGTCAATCCGTCGGGGCGGAATTGTTTGCCGAGGATGCCGCTGCCCGCAGGCGGGAGCTTGTCGTCGCCGTCTTGGTATTCGCCGCCTTGGGTGAGGAATTCGATGCGGGCGGTCAGGGCGCGGAACAGGTTTTCAAGTTGTTTGGCATCTTTGGCGGTAACGTCAAAGGCACACATGATGCCGAAGAGCTGGTGTGGCGTGACGATGCCTGCCTGATGCTCGCCGTAACACGGATAGGCCAGCTCGGAATGTTGGTTATTTTGGGTATTGGCGGCGGCTTCGCCTTGTTTTTTGCCGGCAAAATAACCGGCAACGCCGATGGCGCCGGCGGCAAGGGCAGTTTTGAAAAGGGTTCGTTTTTCGGGTTGTGCCGGTTGTTTGTTTTGGCTCATGGTCTGCTCCTTGGCAGGGAACGGAAAGATTGCAATCGTATGAAGTAAGGTCGGTTTTCAAGCATATTTGTGTGGGCGGCAATAAGATTCAGACGGCCTTTCAATATCCAAAGGCCGTCTGAAAACGCGTTATCTTATTTCAAACCCAAAATGCCGCGCAGTTTGGCCAAGTCTTCTGCCAAGGCATTAATCGGCGCCTGCAGGGCTTTGCGGTCTTCTTCGCTCAGTTTGTCGTACAGCTCGAAACCGTTCGGGGTTTTGTATTTCGCCAAAATGTCTTCAACCTGTTTGAAGTTGGCATCGGTTTTTTCCAACAACGCTTTGTCTTTGGCTTCGATCAGCGGACGGAACAAATCAACGATTTTTTTGGAGCCTTCCACATTGGCTTGGAAGTCGCTCAAGTCGGTATGGCTGTAACGGTCTTCTTCGCCGCTGATTTTACTGCCCGCCACTTCTTCAATCAGTTCGGACGCGCCGCCGACCACCTTACCCGGAGGGAATGCCAATGCGTCGATTTCTTTTTGCAGTGCTTCGACATCGGTCATCAGTTTGGCTGCAATTTCCTTCACGCCGGATACGTCTTTTTCTACCCAAAGGGCGTGTTCGATACGGTGGAAGCCGGTAAATCCGGCATCTTTCGCACCGTCTTTGAAGTCGTCTTCACGCGCATCGATGACGGGGTCGAGTTCGCTGAAAAGCTCGGCAATCGGTTCGATACGTTCGTAATGGACGCGGGTGGCGGCAAACAGGGATTTGGCCTTTTCAATGTCGCCGGCTTTAACGGCTTCGGTAAAGGTTTTGGTTTTCGCCACCAGCTCTTTAACCTCGCCTTGAACGTAAGCTTTATAGTCGGCGAGCGGTTGCGCCAGTTTTTCCAAATCGGCTTCGTTGGCAGTGTCTTTGAAGCCGCTGTCGGTAACAATCAGCTTACCGCGCGGATTGGTCAACAGGCCGCAAGTCATTTCGTATTCGCCCGGCAGCAGGGTAACGGTCATTTTGTCGGATAAACCCGGGGCGATGTTTTCACGCTCGTCCACCACCATCACGCCTTTCAGGATTTCCCATTCCAGCTTGCGGCCGCTGTCGTTTTTGATGTTGAACACGACTTGGCCGCTGGGGACGGTCAATTCCATCGGTTCGCAGGCAGTATCGTTCACGCCGATATTGACCGAACCGTCGGCATTAGCGGCAGCGGATGCGCCTGAAGCGGCAGGCGCGGCTTTTTCGGCTTCAGGCGGCTGACACGCGGTCAAACCCAGAGCCAACATTACGGACAAAGCAGTCAGATTGAATTTTTTCATTTTACTTCCTTTTTATTTAGTTAACGTTTTTGCCGGCGCACTGCCGCGCAAAAACCAAATCATGACGGGAACCAGATACAGCAGCCAAATCAGGACTTCGCCTTCGGTCGGGTGGTCGGTATAGCCGAAGAAACCGCCGAGCAGCACGCCTAAAGGGCTGTCTTCATGCAAATATTTCGATGTGTCGAAAGCGATGTCCTGCATCACATTCCATACGCCGGCCTCATGCAGCGCGCGAAACGAACCGGCCAGCAGACCGGCCGCCACCACAATCAGAAACGCGCCCGTCCAACGGAAAAACTTCGCCAAGTTCAGGCGCATACCGCCCTGATAAATCAGCGTACCGATGACAACCGCCGCCAACAGCCCCAACACCGCGCCTATCGGCATAGACCACGTCGGGCTTTGCTGGAACACGGCCAGCAGGAAAAACACGCTCTCCAAACCTTCGCGCGCCACGGCCAAAAACGCCATACCGACCAAGGCCCAGCCCTGGCCGCTGCCGTGGTTCAAGGCCGTCTGAACAGAATCCTGAAGGTGCTGTTTCATCGAACGCGCGGCCTTCTTCATCCACAAAATCATGTACGTCAGCATCGCCACGGCCACTAGGCCAATGACGCCAACCACCAATTCCTGTTCTTTTTGCGGAATCTCGCCCGTAACGGAATGAATGCCGTAACCGATACCCAAACACATGGCCGCAGCCAAAAACACGCCCAGCCAAACCTTCGGCATCAGCTCGCTGTGTCCCGACTGTTTTAAAAAACTGGCAACAATGCCGACGATCAGGGCGGCTTCGATGCCCTCGCGCAGCATAATCAAAAAAGCAATCAGCATAAAAAACTCTAAAGTGAAACGTTCATTTGTTAACGCATTTATAACGCTTTACGCTTAATAACGCAAATTATTTTCATTTTTTAATAATCCTATAATTATTAAGATTTTTTAAAATAAAATAACGAACGTAATCAATAAAAACTAAAAGGCCGTCTGAATTTTGTTTTTTCAGACGGCCTTAAAAACATTAACTAATTGTAAAAAAACAATAAAAAAGTTTCATAGTATAAAATTCTCTATCGGTTATATTTTCAAAATTTATCAAAAATAAAAGGTTGATTTACAGCAAGAATCAAAAGCAACTTATCTCATATAGTTCAAATACTGCTGTCGCAACCAGCAAACCATTACATAACAAATGCATAATAAAGGAACCTCCTATGCCACGTTTGAAACTCCACCAAATCGTTCTGGCCTTGGTCGTTTCTGCCGCGTTGACCGCCTGCGGTGAGAAAACTGCACAAACTACTGAAACTCCTCAAGCTGCTTCTGCCGCGAGCACTGCCGATGCTGCCGCAAGCACCGCCGCCGTTTCAGCCCCTCAAAATTCTGCCGATGTTTCTGACGAAGACAAAGCCCTGTTGGAACGCGCGCAAGCTACGTTCAAACCTTTGCCTGACTTAGCCGAAATGCAAAAAGTCCGTCCGTTTACCGAAGAACAGGTCAAACTCGGCCAACAACTTTGGTACGAAAACCGCCTGTCCAAAGGCAACACCGTCAGCTGTAACTCTTGCCACAACTTGGCAACTGCCGGCGTAGACAATATGCCGACCAGCGCGGGTCATAAAAGCCAATTCGGCGGCCGTAACTCCCCAACTGCTCTGAATGCCGCCTTGTTGGGCAGCCAATTCTGGGACGGCCGTGCAGCCGATGTGGAAGAACAAGCCGGTGGCCCATTGCTCAACCCTGTTGAAATGGCCAACGCTACCGAAGCCGATGCCGCCGCCAAAATCGCCGGTATCCCTGAATACCAAGAAAAATTCAAAGCCGCATTCCCTGAAGACGGCGCGGTTTCCTTAAAAAACATCACCACCGCATTGGGCGCGTTTGAACGTACCCTGCTGACCCCGACCCGTTGGGACGACTACCTGAAAGGCAACGTATCTGCCCTGAGCGAACAAGAACGCAAAGGCGTACGCGCATTTATGGACAACGGCTGTATCGCTTGTCACAACGGCGTCAACTTGGGCGGTACCATGTTCCAAAAATTCGGTTTGGTGGATGGCCCTTACTGGAAACACATCGACGATCCTAAACACGACAAAGGCCGTGCGGACGTAACCAAAAAAGCCGAAGACGAATTCTTCTTCCGTGTTCCCGGCTTGAGAAACGTTGAACGCACCTACCCATACTTCCACAACGGCAGCGTTTGGGAATTGGATAAAGCCGTCAACATCATGGCGAAAGCTCAATTGGGTAAAACTCTGGCTCCGGAAGAAACTGAAAACATCGTTGCCTTCTTGAAAGCCCTCTCCGGCAATGTTCCTGAATCTGCCCGAACCATGCCTGAGCTGCCCGTCTCCCACGATGTCAAATCCCAACCTGACAACAAATAAGGGTTAGCATAAAACAAAGGCCGTCTGAAAATCCGTTTCAGACGGCCTTTTGCTGCCGGCCATATGGGCGGCTTTGTTTCACGATTGCGCACAATATGGTAATCTTGAGCCGATTTTCACCATACATCCGAAAGGAACATCATGAGCCTGATTATTGAAGACTTGCAAGAAGGCCACGGCAAAGAAGCCGTCAAAGGCAAAGAAATCACCGTACATTACACCGGCTGGTTGGAAGACGGTACCAAGTTCGACTCCAGCCTCGACCGCCGTCAACCGCTGACCATCACCCTGGGCGTCGGCCAAGTGATTAAAGGTTGGGACGAAGGCTTCGGCGGCATGAAAGAAGGCGGCAAACGCAAGCTGACCATTCCTTCCGAAATGGGCTACGGCGCACACGGTGCCGGCGGTGTGATTCCTCCGCACGCAACTTTGATTTTTGAAGTCGAGCTGCTGAAAGTGTACGAATAAGCATTTGACGCTCCCAAAGACCGAGGCCGTCTGAAACCCTGTTTTTCAGGTTTCAGACGGCCTGTTTTTATCAAGATTCGGTATAATGCCTGTTTTACAAACAAACCATTTCCCAAGGAACCCTCATGCTTTTACCCGAACAAGTCAAAACCCTGATTGAAGGCGTTACCCCTTGCGAACACGTCGAAGTCGAAGGCGACGGCCATCACTTCTTCGCCGTAATCGTTTCCTCTTCCTTTGAAGGCAAAGCCCGCCTCGCCCGCCACCGCCTGATTAAAGACGGCCTCAAGCCGCAACTTGAAAGCAACGAATTGCACGCGCTGTCGATTTCCGTTGCCGCCACGCCGGCCGAATGGGCGGCCAAACAGGCTTAATTCGGAATCAAACAAAAGGCCGTCTGAAACTTCAGACGGCCTTTTTGCATTCAAACCCAAGCAGCCTCAGCTTCCGGCCTGCATCTGTTTTTTCGGGAAAAACTGCACCACGTTCTCCCCTTGCGGCAACACCAATTTCTTCACGGCATGGCCGTACACGGTTTCAAGCGTGATGTTCAGACGGCCTTCGTTGGCAAAAATCTTATCCACAGCTTCCTTGGCCGCCTGCGGATTGCTGAACTTCAACGCGTTCCACAATCCCAAGGTTTCCATGTCCTGCCAAAACGTCCCGGCTTTTTTATAGCTCAACTCAAGCTTGGCCGTGTCGGTTACCGGATCGTAAAAGCCGTTGTCGGCGAGCATATCGCCCAAGTCGTGCATATCAATCAGCGTGGGCGCTTCGCATTCGATGCCTTCATGGTTCAGACGGCCTGTCAGCTCGGTCAGGCTGTCGCGGCCAAAGTGCGTGAAAAACAATAATCCGTCGGTTTTCAAAGCAACGGCCCAGTTTTTCAATACCGGCAAAATATCGTCGGCGCGGCTGAGGCTGAGGTTGGCCCACAGCATATCGGCGGATGCTTCGGGCAGCGGCGCGGTCAGGGCTTGGCAATGTTGCGGAATGGTTTTGCCGGTCAGCTTCTGCCAGAAACCGCCTTTGCGCGCGGCGGCGGCGGTTTTCAAAAAGTCGGCATTCGGATCGTATTCTTCAAACACGGCGTCGGGATAACGCGCGGCCAGCAGGCTGCGGCTGATGTCGGCATCGGCACCAATCAGCATGATGCGTTTGGGTGCATTGCGGACCAGCTGCAGGCGCTCGTCGGTGTCTTGGGCGAGATGGCGGTGAATTTGCCAGCGTTTGTCTTGTTCGGTCATGGTGGGTTGTGTCAGCGGGCTTTGCCCGACAATATTCTGTTTTTATGGTTGATGTTTGTTTCAGACGGCCTTTTCGACAAAATTGCGGTAGGTTTCGGCAAATTCGTCGGCATGGCTTAAAAAGGGCGCGTGTGCGGCTTTGTCGATAAGGACCAGCTCGCTGTTGCTCAAATGGCGGTGTAAATATTCGCCCATGCGCGGCGGCGTAATGGCGTCTTTCTGTCCAAACACCAGCAATGACGGCGTTTGAATCAGCGGCAACAGCGGACGCGCGTCGGCATGGTTGACCGCTTCAAGCGCGGCCTGTAAGGCGGAAGGCGTGCCGCAGCGCGCCAAATCGGGCAGCACCCGGTTTAAGATTTCGCCGGAATGCGGCGTGTGCAGCAGTTGCAGTTGTAGAAACTGTTTAATATGTTTGGCATAATCCTGCTGGAATGCGCCGACCATCTTGCCCAAGGCAGGTTGCGCCAAGCCTTCGGGATAATCCGTGTCGGCAGTCAATCGGGCAAAACTTGCCGTCAGGCAGAGCGATTGGATTTTGTCGGGATAAAGCGCGGTCAGATACAGGGCAACCAGTCCGCCCAGCGACCAGCCGAGAATGTGTGCCGGCGTGTCGATTTGTCCGGCGAAGGCTTCGGCAACGGCGGCAATATCAAACGGCTCGGTAAAAGGCGCATCACCGTGTCCGGGCAAATCAAGCGCGCGGACGTCCCAACCGGCAGGCAGGCGCGGTATCAAATCGTCGAATACATGGCGGTTCGCCGCCCAACCGTGTATCAGATAAACTTTTTTGGCGGAGTGTGGCATGAATGTTCTTTCTTGGTGGCGCAATTTGAAACGGCTCAATGCGCGACGTTGCGTATTATGCCACGATTCCGTTTCAGACGGCCTTTGCCGAGGCTGCGCAAACGATTTGACGGAATATTTTATCGACGCGGCACAAAGCTGTCCTTTGTGTTTCCGCCATGTCGCGGGCGGGGCGGTGTGCGGCAGTTGTCAGAAAAAGCCGCCCGCATTTGATAGAATGTGGGCCTCGCTGTATTACGAACCGCCTGTCAGCAGCATGATACGTGAGCTGAAACACTTGGCCGATTTGGGCATGAGCCGTCCGTTGGCGGATTTGATGTGCCAAAACGCACCCGGCTGGCTGGCGACGGAACACTTCGATTTCGTCCTACCCATGCCTTTGAGCAAAGAGCGGCGGCTCAAGCGCGGATTCAACCAAAGCGAGGCGTTGACGGATATTTTGGCAAAACGCTACGGCTGGACGCTGTTGCCGCACCACGCGGTTTTCAGACGGCACGGCGAGCCGCAAAGTACGCTGAAAAGCGACGAACGTCGGCGAAATATCAAGAATGCATTTAAAATCAAAACCGAATTGCCGAAGGCGTGTAATATTCTGTTAATTGACGATGTCTTCACCACCGGCTCGACTTTGGACGAATTGGCGAAAACGCTGAAAAAATCAGGCGCAGGCCGGATTTGTTGTTGGTCTTTGGCATGGCCGCCAATGAAAAAATAGCTTAAAGTTTTTGACACCCATGGAACATTTCGGCATTATGCCACTCTATAAGTGATTGATTTATATGTTTACCATAGTTTTGTACCAACCCGAAATCCCGCCCAATACGGGCAATATCATCCGCCTGTGCGCCAATACCGGTGCCGATTTGCACTTGGTCAAGCCGCTTGGGTTTCCGCTGGATTCGTCCAAAATGAAACGCGCGGGCTTGGATTATCACGAGTTTGCCAAACTGACGGTACATGAGAATTTCGAAGACTGCCTCAAGGCTCTTGAAGGCCGCCGCATTTTCGCGCTGACCACCAAAGGCTCTACCCGCCCCGACGAAGTTTCCTTCCGCGAAGGCGACGTGTTGCTGTTTGGTCCCGAAACGCGCGGCCTGCCTGCCGAAATTCTCGACAGCCTGCCTGCCGGACAAAAAATCCGCCTGCCGATGATGCCCGGCAGCAGGAGCATGAATCTTTCCAATACTGTCGCCGTTATTCTGTTTGAAGCATGGCGACAAAATGGTTTTGCCGGCGGCGTATAACAGGCCGTCTGAAACCGCTGCGTTATCAACTCAAGAACGGAACCCGTTTTGACTTTTACCAAAAAAACCCTCCTTTCCTTAGCCGCCACCACCATCGGCGTCCTTTCCATCAATGCCGCCGTCGCCGACAGCGTGGTCCGAGTCGAAAAACTGCATCCTTCTGCCAACCGCAGTTACAAAGTTGCCGGCAAACGCTACACGCCGTTGACCCAAGTTTCCTCTTTCAGCCAAACCGGCAAAGCCTCATGGTATGGCAACCAATTCCACGGCCGTAAAACTTCCAGCGGCGAGCGTTACAATATGAACGCCCTCTCCGCCGCCCACAAAACCCTCCCTATTCCCAGCTACGCACGCGTGACCAATATGCAAAACGGCAAAAGCGTCATCGTCCGTGTCAACGACCGCGGCCCTTTCCACGGCAACCGTGTCATCGATGTTTCCCGCGCCGCCGCCCAACAATTGGGTTTCATCAACCAAGGCACGGCCAACGTTAAAGTTGAACAAATCATCCCCGGCCAAACCGCCGCTCAAACCATTATTTCCCCAAACAACAAAGAATTTTTTGTTGATTTGAAATCCTTCGGTACCCAACGCGAAGCACAGGCTTATTTGAACCAAGCTGCACAAAGCCTGCCGTCAGACAGCAAAGTCATGCTGGAAAAACGCAACTACGAATATGTTGTCAAAATGGGTCCGTTCAGCAGCCAAGAACGTGCCGCCGAAGCAGGCGAACGCGCCCGTCATCTGAACCTGGTATCCGCCATCTGATTTCGTCCGCGTTACCGCTGAAGTTTGATACAATACAAGGCCGTCTGAAACCCGATTGCAAGGTTTCAGACGGCCTTTTTTAATCACAGGGGAACACCATGATCAGCAGGCTCACAGGCAAATTGATTGAGAAAAATCCGCCGCAGGTCGTTATCGACGTCAACGGCGTCGGTTATGAAGCCGACGTTTCCATGCAGACTTTCTACAACCTGCCTTCCGTTGGCGAAACCGTCCATCTCTACACCCAGCTTGTCGTCCGCGAAGACGCGCATTTGCTGTTTGGTTTCGCCTCGGCCGAGGAACGCGCCACCTTCCGCCAACTGGTCAAAGTCAGCGGCATCGGTGCCAAAACCGCATTGGGCATTTTGTCGGCCATGAATGCCGACGAGCTGGCGCAAGCCGTCGCCGAAGAAGACGTCAAACGCCTCTCCTCCGCCCCCGGCATCGGCAAAAAAACCGCCGAGCGCATGGTGTTGGAACTGCGCGGCAAACTCGTGTCCCATACCGTTTCAGACGGCCTGTTTGCCCCTGATGCCGTTGCCGACGAAAGCCAAGACATCATCAACACCCTGCTTGCCCTCGGCTACAACGAACGCGAAGCCAAAGCCGCCACCAAAGGCATTCCCAAAGGCACGGAAGTCGGCGAAGGCGTGCGCCTGGCCTTAAAAAACCTGCTCAAATAAGGCCGTCTGAAACATGAAAACCGCCGTCCTGAGTGCCGCCTTGCTTCTAAGCGCGTGCGTTTATACCGAGACTCCGTACGGGCGCACCGCCGTCTTAGATATGCCCGTCCACTCGCAAACCACTGTCAACAAAACCGTGACCATCAACGCCCCGCCCGGGACGACCGTCATCTATCAAGACAGCGAACCCGTCCGCAATTACCCGGCCTATCCCGTTTATCCCCGCCGGGTTTATCGTTATCGATAAACAACGCTGACCGTTTGAAACATAGATTCAGACGGCCTGTTGAGAGACCAGCCATGAAATACATCCTTCCCCTGTTTTTACTCCTGAGCGCCTGCACACCGGACACCAAGACCGCCACGGATACCGCATCCGCCCCCAAAACACACGGCTTTGCACACCGCCTGACCGAAGGCGAAAAATTGTTGACCCAAGCCCTCATCAAACAAGACCTCGCCGCCTACTTCAAACACGAAACCGGCGGCGCATTTGCCGAACAAGCCCCCTTATTCTCGGCCCAGCAACTTGTCGAACAGAAAAACATCCCCCAAAACGATGCCATCGGCGTTTACGGCAAAATCATCAAAACCCAAGGCCGCACCGCCTGGCTGCAAACCGACAAGCAAACCCTCAAACTCGATTTGGCCGAACCGCTGCAAGAAGCTCAAGGCGAAGTTACCCTCGTCTGCCAACATGAAAACACCGCCTTCCAAGACTGCCAAACAGAAGAAAACTTCACCCGACGCTTTACCGAACAAATCTTCTCGGCGGTCGAGTCCGGACGCGTATCCGCCCAAACAGACGCACCGGCCGAAGAAATCATGGCCGGCCGCCTCATCCCGTTTTTGAGTGCCGCCAGCGACTTTACCGGCAACTTCAAAGCCTGCGCCACCACCATGACCGAATACTGCACCAGCCGCCTGGCACGCGAAATGCCCGAATCCGCAGTCCGCAAAAAAGCACAGGAATTGGGTTTGACCGAAATAGCATTTAAAAAGAAAAAATAAATATTTAGGCCGTCTGAACCCTATGGCGGCTGTGTTATAATCCGCACCTCATACAGGTCGGACAGACAGTCGCCGCGTATCGCGTAAGGCATACGGGGAGGAAAGTCCGGGCTCCACAGAGCAGAATGCCGGCTAACGGCCGGGCGCGGCAACGCGACGGAAAGTGGAACAGAAAGCAATACCGCCGATGATTGCCTTTGGGCAAAACAGGTAAGGGTGAAAAGGTGCGGTAAGAGCGCACCGTGCATTTGGTAACAAAGCGCAGCAGGCTAAACCCCATTCGGAGCAAGACCAAACAGAACGCGATGACGCTGCTCGCCGAGCGTTCGGGTAGGTTGCTTGAGCACACCAGCAATGATGTGCCTAGAGGAATGACTGTCCGCGACAGAACCCGGCTTACCGTCCGAGCTGTATGTCCCCATACCGCGGAAGGTTTTTAAAACCTTCCGCATTTTTATCGAAATAAAAAGGCCGTCTGAAACCTGAATCTTGGTTTCAGACGGCCTTTTTTAAAACCGCTGTTTATGGACGGTATTCCGGTTTCATGCCGTTGGGCAGAAGCTGCCATACATAGCCGGTGGTTTTCATTTTGCCGGCCACTTCGCCTGCTTCGTCGCCATAACCCCAGAAATAATCCACACGGACCGCGCCTTTAATCGCGCTACCGGTATCTTGCGCCATAATCAGGCGGTTGAGGGCTTTTTTGGTAATCGGATGGGCAGTGGCGACAAATAACGGTGCGCCAAGCGTGATGTAGTGGCGGTCAATGGCACCGGCGTATTCGCCCATCAACGGTGTACCCAATGCGCCCACTGGGCCGGAATCGCCGCTGCCGGTCAGCTCGCGGAAGAAGACGTAGCTTGGGTTTTGTCCCAAAACTTCGGCAAGGCGGCCGGGGTTTTGCTTCATATAGGCCTTGATGCCCTGCATGCTGGTCTGACCCAGCGGCAGATAGCCTTTGTCCGCCATATAGCGGCCGATGGAAACATACGGATGTTCGTTTTTATCGGCAAACCCGACACGGATGTATTTGCCGGACGGCGTTTTCAGACGGCCTGAACCTTGAATGTGCATAAAGAAAAGTTCGACCGGATCATCTGCATAACCCAAAATCGGCGCTTTGCCGTTAAGTGCGCCGCCGTTGATTTGGCTGCGGGTGTAGTAAGGAACAAAACGGCTGCCTTCAAAACGGCCTTTCAGCGCGGTGCTGCGTGCTGTAATCGGGAATCTGGACAAGTCGGCCATGTATGTGCCGCTGTTGTCGATGACGCCGCTATTTTGGCCGGTTTGGCGGATGCGGACGGTGGCTTTGCTGCCCCTCAAGTTTGCAGCCAACGGAACGGAAACGAAATCGTTCGGAATGCCGTAAATAGGGAAACGGGATTGGCTTGTGGGCTTGTCGTCGCCGTGCAGGACCGGTTCGTAATAGCCGGTAATGGTGCCGGCAGGATTGCCGCCGTTATCGACGCGCCATGCGGTGAAATAGCGCTCGAAAAAGTGCTTGGCTTGGAAATGGTGCACCGGCGTTTGCATGGCTTGGATACAAACGTCCTGCCAGCCTTGGCGGTTTTTAAGTTTTTCACAGCCTAAACGGAAAGATTGCAGGCTTTTGGTAAAGTGTTGGAGGTCCCAGTGCGGCAATTCGTTGTAGGAAACTACGGTGTAGTTTGCTCCTCCCCCGCTCACTGTCGTACCGACGGGATCGGGCGTACCGGTGGGGCGGTCAGGGCCTTTGATAACGCTGGTGTCGGTTTCGGGGAGGTTTTTAATGCTTTTGCTCGGACAGGCGGCAAGAATGGCCGCGGCAATGCTGACGAGCGTAATGCGGTACAAATGTTTTTTCATGAAATCAATAGCGTGTCGAAAGGCCGTCTGAAAGCGATTTTTCAGACGGCCTATGTTGGAAAGTGCTGATTTTACATAAACATAAAATACACTAAGTTATTTTATTGAACATATATCGTACTTTATCTATCCGACTATTTGGACGACGGGGCTGGCAAACAGGTTCACCGGTAGTAACATGGTACCCTTTTAACTCTGTTAAACAAACACTACGTCCATTTGTAAAGAAAGTTAAATCACTACGATATTCTTGAATACACCGAGCAGGGATTTCTCCACTAAGAATGACCTCATTATTTTTCAATTGAGTGTCTACGATGTTCGCACAATATTTAGGAGCATCGTTGTATGCTCGTGAAAGATATTCCTGTGGCGCATAAATTTTAAAACTAAGATATGGCTCTAACAATTCTGTTCCAGCTTTTTTTAAGACTTGTTCCAATACAATAGGAGCAAGCATCCGAAAATCTGCTGGGGTACTAACAGGGCTATAGTATAAGCCATACTTAAAACAGATTTTACAATCCGTCACATTCCAACCATATAATCCTTGTTCGCAACCATAGCGTATCCCTTCCATAACTGCATTTTGAAATGATTGATTTAAGTATCCAAGAGAAACCGAGCTCTCATACTGCATTCCACTTCCCAACGGAAGCGGTGATACAGATAAACCAATGGAAGCCCAGAAAGGATTTGGCGGCACTTCGATGTGAATGGTATATTCTGCATTTTTTAACGGTCTCTCCATATAAATGACTGTAGGCTCTTTTAGTTCTATCTCCACATGATACTTTTCTTGCAACAGTGCACTAATCACTTCCATTTGTACTTTCCCTAAGAAAGAAAGTATGATTTCATGTGTCGCAGAATCCACATAATATCGCAGAAGCGGGTCACTGTCGGAGATTTCTAAAAGTGCATCAAGTAACATTTCCCTTTGTTGAGGTTTGCTCGGTTCAACAGTCGTTTGCAGCAGAGGGAGGGGATTTTCAATTCTCTCTCTCTGTGGCAATAGCTTTGTATCTCCAAGAACACTATTTAACTTCAAAAACTCATTCTGCAAAATAACAATTTCCCCGGAATAAGCCTTATCGATTTTACATAATTCACCATTTATTGAAGTATACATTTCTGTAATTTTTATTTTTTCCTTTTCCGATATTCTAACCGAATCTCGCAAATGCAGTACGCCACTATAAAGACGTATATATGCAAGACGCTGTCTTTTTTCCGAATACTCAATTTTGAAAACTTTTCCGCAAAGTTCAGACTGACCTCGATGTGTTGATGAATAAAATTTATTCGTAATCACTTCTATAAGGTTATCAATCCCTATATTGTTTTTTGCACTTCCGTGATAAACAGGGAACAGGGAACAATTATGAAATCTTATGCTTTCCTCTTGTTCGAGTTCTAATGCTTCCAATAATTTCCCAGACGTATATTTCTCCAAAAGGTAATCATTTCCTTCTATTACCATATCCCATTGTTCAGATTCGGTAAAGTTCATTACACGCATATTAGGATGCAGTTCTACCTTCTGTTTGATTACAATTTCGGCAGAAAGTTTCTCTTTAATATCCTGATAAACCGTTGATAAATCAATTCCATTTTGGTCAATCTTATTGATAAAAAAGATTGTGGGAATCCCCATTTTCCTAAGTGCATGAAATAATATACGAGTTTGTGCTTGTACGCCATCTTTTGCAGAAATCAGTAGAATTGCCCCATCTAAAACTGATAATGAACGATATACTTCTGCTAAGAAATCCATATGTCCTGGCGTGTCTATGATGTTCACCTTCGTATTTTCCCACTGAAAAGAGGTTATTCCTGTCTGAATTGTAATTCCTCTCTGACGTTCTAAAAGCGTATTATCCGTCCTCGTTGTACCTTTGTCCACGCTTCCTAATTCTGTAATCGCTCCACTGTTATATAATAAGCTTTCTGTTAAGGTAGTTTTTCCTGCATCAACATGAGCTAAAACTCCAATATTAATAATTTTCATGTGATTTTCCTCCATTCAAAAACCCAAAAGGGCATAAAAATCCCAGTGATAAATACTTTTATCACTGGGATTTTTATGCATAACCATAGGTATACAAAGCATACAGATATTCTCTGGATACTTTAGAATCACATGATAAAGGTATTCTTAAACTGGGTACAAAAAACTAAGCCCTCCTAAAAAAGGACATCTAATTATTTGTTCCCGCTATCAAATTGACAGTTTATTTAAGAATACCTTGCCGCATATTTATTAACTCCTTTTAAATAGTCACTTAAATAATAGCACGTAAGAGCATATTTGTAAAGGAATCTCCAATTTTTTATCAAAAAAAGCGATTTATCGGCGCGGCGGCAATTTGACGACAACCGTATCGGCCAGCATATCGTAGAGCGTGCGGCGGTCGCGTTTGACGGAAAAGAGCATGATGAAGTTGATGAAGGCTATAAGCAGAGAAATCAGGTTTCCACCCGTGTCACTTATTGCCAACGATACAATAGTTACCACAACACCAACAGCAAGCGCCCAAACAACTTCGCGGATTAAAACTGTTCCTTCAAAACCTGGATTATTCCCGTCACTTTTTAACACGCGGATGCCCATAATTTTTTTACCTAAAGACTGACCGTCCCGGCTCATGTAATACAGTTGGAAGATACCGAAAACCAAATAAACAGCCAAAGAAATAAAAAATGTTATGGCAAAATATTCAGGGGTATTAGAAAGAGAAGACTCCGAAACTAATTCTTTGCTTTCATCTAAAGTGAAAACTACCATCACAATGAATGGCAACCATATCAAAAAAGTAAACAGATTATTCAACAAATATGCCGCAACCCTCGCCCCCGGCGAAGCAATATGGACATCTACTATTTCTGTTTGGGGCAAATCCGACAAATTGATTTTGCTCATTTAATCTTCCTCTGTACCATTAATGAAATGCAATTTCATTGCCATCTTAACCTATTTTCCTATCATTCTAAAAATTTTCGATAAAAACCTTTACATTTTCCGCAGACGGCGTTAAAACGTTTGTTTTCCCCTTTTTTATAGTGGGTTAACAAAAATCTGAACAAAGCGGCAGGCGATGCCGTTCCGATTTTTGTTAATGCACTATAAACTTATCCGGATTTTCTTTGTAAGGAGTAACACATGAAAGTAGGTTTTGTCGGCTGGCGCGGTATGGTCGGCTCTGTTTTGATGCAGCGTATGAAAGAAGAAAACGACTTCGCCCATATTCCCGAAGCGTTTTTCTTTACCACTTCCAACGTCGGCGGTGCTGCCCCTGATTTCGGTCAGGCGGCCAAAACATTGTTGGATGCCAACGATGTTGCCAAATTGGCAAAAATGGACATCATCGTTACCTGTCAGGGCGGCGATTACACCAAATCCGTGTTCCAACCCCTGCGCGACAGCGGCTGGAACGGATACTGGGTTGACGCGGCTTCTTCCCTGCGCATGAAAGACGACGCGATTATCGTCCTCGACCCGGTCAACCGCAACGTCATCGACAACGGCCTCAAAAACGGCGTGAAAAACTACATCGGCGGCAACTGCACCGTTTCCCTGATGCTGATGGCTTTGGGCGGCCTGTTCCAAAACGATTTGGTCGAATGGGCAACCAGCATGACCTACCAAGCCGCTTCCGGCGCGGGTGCGAAAAACATGCGCGAACTCATCAGCGGCATGGGCGCGATTCACGCCCAAGTGGCAGACGAGCTTGCCGACCCTTCCAGCGCGATCCTCGACATCGACCGCAAAGTGTCCGATTTCCTGCGCAGCGAAGACTATCCGAAAGCCAACTTCGGCGTACCGCTCGCCGGCAGCCTGATTCCTTGGATTGACGTGGATTTGGGTAATGGCCAGTCCAAAGAAGAATGGAAGGGCGGCGTGGAAACCAACAAAATCCTCGGCCGCAGCGACAATCCGACCGTAATCGACGGCTTGTGCGTGCGCATCGGTTCTATGCGCTGCCACAGCCAAGCCATTACCCTGAAGCTGAAAAAAGACCTGCCTGTTTCTGAAATCGAAGCGATTTTGGCAGGCGCGAACGACTGGGTGAAAGTCATCCCCAACGAAAAAGAAGCCAGCATCCACGAGCTGACGCCCGCCAAAGTAACCGGCACGCTGTCTGTTCCCGTCGGCCGTATCCGCAAACTGGAAATGGGCGGCGAATACATCAGCGCGTTCACTGTCGGCGACCAACTCTTGTGGGGCGCTGCCGAACCGTTGCGCCGCGTATTGCGCATTATCTTGGGCAGCCTGTAATTTAGGTTGGCATGAAAAAAGCAACGGTTTGAGCCGTTGCTTTTTTGTAAAGAAAAGGCCGTCTGAACCTTTCAGACGGCCTTGTTTCCTATTCTTTCTTACCGGCCAAGCCAATTTCTTTGGTAAAGTCGCCAACTTTGATTTGCGCCTTACCGGCAATTTCTTCAGCCTGCGGGCCGAAGAGTTTCAAATCGTAACGGCCGTTTTCGATACCGTTCAAACTGGTTTTACCGCTGAAGGCGGCTTTGCCATTGTTATTGGCAATACCTGCGGCAAGCAGGTCGACATTATTGTAGGAAGCCATGCTGCTGATTTTGCCGTAACCTTGTTTTTTATCGAAATCGACAGTGTATTTCAGACGGCCGCTGCGGTCGTCGCCGTTAAACGCGATCCCCGAATACTGATAGCTGCCTTGTTTGGGTAAATTGCGATACGCTGTTTCATCGCCTTGGACTTCGCCGACGGTAAATATGTATGTATCGAGGTTTTGCAGCTTGCCTGCGTCATCGGCTTTTTGTTTGGCGTAACGCGCGGCAACAGTGGAATAATTTTGTTTATACACTTGGAAATCGCCCGTTTCCAAAGTGATGACTTGACCGTTTACCTTGATTTTTTGGGCGTAGTCGTAAGAAGATACTTTATCGGTTTTCAAAAAGCCGGTATCGAGTTTGCCGCCTTTTTGCAGGGTTTGCGTTTTACCGTTGGCGGTCAGCTCCAACGTACCGTTTTCAGGGACGGATTCGTTCAATTCAACGGACAACACGCCTTTCGGATGCGGATTGAGCGGCTCGGTCACGGCATTCGACAAGCCGCTTGTTGCGCCGCCGCAGGCAGTCAACATCAAAGACAGGGAGGCAGTCAAAGCAGAAATACAGAGGGTTCTCATCATTTTTTCCTTTCCTTTTTTATTTGATATGATATTTATCATATACCTAAAAAAATGAACAATAAATGATTTTTGTCAAAATTAAGTATTTTGAATATTGATTTTATAAATGTTGAAACATTTTTATAATATCGGGCATTCAGTCCTTCCCGCCTCCCTTCCGCTATAATCATTCTATTTTGCAAACGGATTTCATTATGCCTAAAATCACCCTTATCGCCGCCTATGCCGCCCGCCGCTGTATCGGCATCAACAACACCATGCCTTGGCATTTGCCCGAGGATTTTGCCTTTTTCAAATCCTACACCACCGGCAAACCCGTCATTATGGGCCGCAAAACATGGGAATCGCTGCCGCGCAAACCGCTGCCCGGCCGTCAAAATATCGTCATCACTCGCCAAGATTATCAGGCCGAAGGCGCGCAAACGGCGGCTTCTTTGGAAGATGCGCTGGCTTTGTGTCAGGGGGTTGAAGAAGTCATCATCATGGGCGGCGCGCAAATTTATGCACAAGCCCTGCCGATTGCCACCGATTTGCGTTTGACCGAAGTCGGTTTGGATGTGGACGGCGATGCGTTTTTTCCTGAGTTTTCCACAGAAACATGGCAAGAAGCCTCTCGGGAAAACCATGTTTCCGCCAAAGGCATCGAATACGCGTTTGTGCATTATGTGAAGGCATAATCCGACAACGCAAAGGCCATCTGAAACCCTGTTTTTCAGGTTTCAGACGGCCTTTCATTTCGTTTGTTTACGGCATTCCGTTTAAGCCGTTTTGTTTTTCAAAGGCAGCTTGATATGCGGTTTGGCCGGCTTGGGCGCTTCTTTCAGTCCAAGTTCGATTTGCTGCTCTTCGCTCAACAAATTGCTCCAGTCGCCTTTTTTATACCAGTCGCGGCCGTCCAACTCGATGGGGTGTTGGATGCGTTCGCAACCGTTGCCGCATTGCAAATCGTCTTCTTTGCAGTATTTGTCGCAACCCCAGCAGATACGCTCGGGATTTTTCGGGAAAATGGGAAATTTTTTGGCCATGGTGTTCTTCTTTTGTTTGTGTGCGGTACGGGCAGAATTATAAGTGATTTGAATGGGGCTGGCGGCGGGTTTATCGTGTTTTACGCTGATTTTTTAAGATGTGTTAACCTTTCAGACGGCCTATACTGTAAAAACTATCCCTATGCGGTACAACAAGAGGACCCGATATGAACATATGCCGTCTGAAGCCTGAATTTATCGAACCTTTATCCCTCGCGCTGTTTGAGGAATGGCACGATTTTGAGCCGTGGTCGTCTCTGGATAAAATCCGTGCGTATTACGCGCAGTGCATCAATGGGGATAACTTGCCGCTGGCGTTTGCGGCTGTGGATAAGGAAGGGAGGCTGATGGGTTCGGCGGCATTGAAGCGGTTTGATATGGCCTGTTTTCCCGAATACGAATATTGGCTAGGCGATGTGTTCGTTTTGCCGCAATTTCGCGGTTTGGGCGTAGGCAGGCAGCTGGTTTCGTTTTGTCTGGATAAAGCACGCGAACTGGGTTTGCCGCATCTGTTTCTCTATACGCCGGATGTGCAGGCCGTGTATGAAAAGTTTGGCTGGAAAGAAATCACACAGACTTGGCACAACGGGGAAACCGTATCCGTCATGAAATTGAATTTATAGCTTGAAAAGAATAAAAGGCCGTCTGAACATTTGGTTTCAGACGGCCTTTGTTTTTTGAATGATACAAAACTACCCTATCCGTTTAAACGGCGGCAGACAGGCCAATAATTGCTGGCCGTAGCGTTGCGTTTTGACGCGGTTGTCGAGGATGGTCACGCGGCCGTAATCCTGTTCGGTACGGATAAGGCGGCCGACGGCTTGGATCAGTTTGATGCTGGCTTCAGGCACCGTAATTTCGATAAAGGGATTGCCGCCGCGTTGTTCAATCCAACGGTTTTGGGTTTTCTCGATGGGATTGTCCGGCATGGCAAATGGCAGCTTGGCGATAATGACCTGTACGCAGGCCGCACCGGGCAGGTCGAGGCCTTCGGCAAAACTGTCGAGGCCGAAAATAATGCTGGCTTTGCCTTCGGCAATGGCTTGATAATGCCTTTGTAAAAGAACGGCCTTGGGCAACTCGCCCTGCACAAGCAGAAGCGGCAAGTATTCGTCAGGCAGGCGCAAGGCGACGTCCTGCATTTGTTTGCGCGAGGAAAACAACACCAGCGTGCCGATGGCTTCAACCGGCGAAACCAGCTTCGGCAACCATTCGACAATGGCGGCCGTGTGCGCATCAGGGTCTTTCGGGCTGGCGTGCACCGGCGGAATATACAGCTCGCCTTGCGCATCGAAATTAAACGGGCTTTCCAAAGCGAGCGTGGTGGTTTCGGGTAGCCACAGCAGTCCGGTTTGACGCAAAATCAGATTGAAGCTGCCAAGCGATTGCAGGGTGGCCGAAGTCAACACCGCGCCTGCCGCGCGCCGCCACAGGCTGTTGGCAAGGTGGGATGCGCTGCTGATGGGGCTGGCGTTGAAAATATAGTCGTTTTTGTCGTCGGCACGGCGGGTTATCCATTTCGCCAACGGCTCTTCGCCTTCAATGGGAACGGTGGAGAGCAAATCCCAAACCGCGCTGATTTGTTCGATACGGGCGATAAAAAGGCCGAACTCGCTGGTCAGGCGGTCAATGAGCGCGCCGTCCTGCTCTTTTTCGCGGCGGGCGGCGGAAAGCGCATCGTTCAGCCCGATAACGTGTTTGAGCAGGCTGCGTGCAGCAATGGCCGTATTGGAAACTGTGGTTTCCAGGCCTTCGGGGATTTTGCCGTCTTCCCACAGCCAAGTCGGTTCGTTGTGTTTCCGCCTGTCGTTTTCAGACGACCCCAGACTTAAAGACGGCTCTTCCGCCAAATGGAACTGCCATTCGTGCAGGCTGTCGAGCAAGGATGTGGCAGCTTCGTCGGCAAGGTTGGCAAGTTCGGCTTTATCGGTCAACGCGGCAATTTTGCCGGTCAGCTGCGGCAGTTTTTCCAGCGTCCAAACGGCAATATTCCATGAATGTTCGGCGGCAAAACGGCTGAGGGCTTTTTTGGGCAGGTGGTGCGCTTCGTCTATGCAATAAAAACTGTTTTCGGGCGCAGGCAGAATCACGCCGCCGCCCATGCTGATGTCGGCAAGCAGAAGATCGTGATTGGCAACGACGACATCGACGGTTTCCAAAACATCGCGTGCCAGGTAAAACGGGCATTCCGGACGGTTTGGACAGGCGGATTTCAGGCAGCCGTGGCGGTCGTTGGTCACTTTAAGCCAAATCGCGTCATCGATTTTTTCCGGCCAAGTGTCGCGGTCGCCATTAAAGCGGCGGGCGGAAAATTCATCGGCAATGTTACGCAGCAGGTTCAATTCTTCCGGCTTGGGTTTGCTGTCCCACAACACTTCCGGCGCTTCAAAACCAAGCAGGTTTTGCTGGGCGTTGTTTTGCGTCAGTTGATAGAGTTTGTAGGGGCAAAGATAACGGCCGCGCCCTTTGGCAAGCGCAAAGGTCAGCTCCAAACCGCTTTTTTCCACCAGAAACGGCAAATCGCGGTCAACCAACTGCTCCTGCAAGGCCACCGTCGCGCTGCTGACGATCAACCGTTTGCCGCGCGTCTGCGCCATGATGCCGCCGGCCAAAAGGTAGGCCAACGATTTACCCACACCGGTCGGCCCTTCGATCACGGCAATGCTCTCACCCTCGCGTTTGGGCGCTTCTTCGCCTTCTTCACGCGTCAACGTCCGCGAAAAAGCGTTGGCAATCGCCGCAATCATTTCCCGTTGCGAAGCGCGCGGACGGAAACCGGGCAGGTTTTTGCCGATGTTTTGGTAATGGTCGCGGATGGCGTTTTTTTCTAAATCGGTGAGCATTGAGGCCGTCTGAATGGGTTTGCAAGAATAGCGTATTTTAGCATTTTTACCTTCATGAAGCCTTCGTAAAGTCTTACTCTATTTTAGGGTTTGGCATTTTTATGGCGATGGCCGAACCGAAAAACCATAATCGGTTTTAATCAAGCAAAGGGCCGTCTGAAGCTTTAGCCGCACTGATGCAGAGGCACCCACAATTTTTGCTTTTCGGATTTGTTTTTCTCGTAGCGGTTCCACGCTTTTTCATGAAAATAAAAGACGACGGTATTGACGATGGGTTCGACCAAAGCCACCGCACTGGAAACACCGATACTGCCGGTCAGAATATAGGCGACACTAAATGCAACGCTGAAATGCAAAATAGCAAATGTAATGGTTTTAATCATTTTGTTTTCCTGATACATTGATGTTTTAATCGCTATATAATAATTATTATCAACTGAATCGTATATTTTAAATCCTTTATCCTGATTTAGATTTTATAAATCGATATTTTATTTTTGATAGGAATTTTATGAACCCGCTCCAAATTGTCGTCCTTGACCGCGATACCCTCGTCAACCGCCCATTTGAATTTGATTTTCCGCACACATTAAGCAGCTACGGCACAACCGAAGCGCACGAAACGCTGGCGCGTATCCGCGGTGCGGACATTGTGATTACCAACAAAGTCGTGATTTCCGCCGAAGCATTTGCCGAAAATCCACAACTCAAGCTGGTTGCCGTTACCGCGACAGGTGTCAACAATGTGGATGTTGAGGCTGCCAAAAAAAACGGCACGGCAGTGTGCAATATCCGCGCTTACGGCAATGAATCCGTGGCGGAACACGCGTTTATGATGATGATTACCCTGATGCGCAACCTGCCTGCCTATCAGCGCGACGTTGCGGCAGGCTTGTGGGAAAACTCGCCGTTTTTCTGCCACCTCGGCGCACCGATGCGCGATTTAAATGGCAAAACGCTGGCGATTTTCGGTCGCGGCAATATCGGTAAAACGCTGGCAGCTTATGCACAGGCTTTCAAAATGAATGTCGTGTTCGCCGAACATAAACATGCCCAAAGCGTCCGCGATGGCTATGTTTCCTTTGACGAAGCCATCCGCTCCGCCGATGTCGTGTCGCTTAATTGCCCGCTCACGCCGCAAACGGCCAACATGATAGGCGAAGCCGAATTGCAGCAAATGAAACCCGGCGCCATCCTCATCAACTGCGGGCGCGGCGGCCTGGTTGATGAAGCCGCTTTGGTTGCGGCGTTGAAATACGGCCAAATCGGCGGGGCAGGTTTTGACGTGTTGACACAAGAGCCACCACGCGACGGCAATCCTCTGCTGAAAGCCCGACTGCCCAACCTCATCGTCACGCCACACATCGCATGGGCAAGCCAAGAGGCCGCCAACCGCCTGTTTGACATCCTTTTGGACAACATCAACCGCTTTGTGGCCGGCAATCCGCAAAATCTGGTTTAATCTATGGAAAACCTGTTGATAAGGTTGTGAACAATTTTAAAGGCCGTCTGAAATATTCAGACGGCCTTTATTAATCTTTATTTATTTCATAAGGTTATCTATCAATCAGGTTAAATCGTTTCATTCTTCATTGTGGATAACCCTATAAAAAGGCCGTCTGAAATACTCAGACGGCCTTTTGTTTGCCCGGGCAAATTAAATATCGTATGTGGTTGAAGCGGTATCGCCGCCCTTGCCTGTCCAGTTGGTATGGAAGAACTCGCCGCGCGGTTTGTCGGTACGCTCGTAGGTGTGCGCGCCGAAGTAGTCGCGTTGGGCTTGCAACAGGTTGGCCGGCAGGCGCGCGGAAGTGTAGCCGTCAAGGAAGGTAATCGCAGAAGCCATGCAAGGCATCGGAATACCGCACTCGATCGCTTTGGCCACCACTTTGCGCCATGCAGGCAGACAGGTTTCCAATACACCTTTGAAATAAGGATCAGAACCCAAGAAGACCAAATCAGGATTGGCTTCGTATGCGTCGCGGATGTTGCCCAAGAAGGCGCTGCGGATAATGCAGCCTTCGCGCCACAAGAGGGCGGTGTTGCCGTAATTCAATGCCCAATCGTTGTTTTCACTGGCTTCGCGGATAAGCATGAAGCCTTGTGCATAAGAAATAATTTTAGATGCCAACAGGGCTTGGCGCAACGCATCCACCCATGCGGCTTTGTCGCCTTCAATTGGGGTAATTTTTTTGCCAAACAGGCTGTTTGCTTGGACGCGTTGGTCTTTAAACGCGGATACGCAACGTGCAAACACGGCTTCGGAAATCAGCGTCAGCGGGATGCCCAAATCGAGGGCATTGATGCCGGTCCATTTGCCTGTGCCTTTTTGACCGGCGGTATCAAGGATTTTTTCGACCAAAGGTTCGCCGTTTTCATCTTTGTAGCCCAAAATCGCGGCGGTGATTTCAATCAGGTAGGAATCCAGCTCGGTTTTATTCCACTCGTTGAAGATTTGGTGCATTTCGTCATAAGACAGACCCAAGCCGTCTTTCATGAATTGGTAGGCTTCGCAAATCAACTGCATATCGCCGTATTCGATGCCGTTGTGCACCATTTTGACAAAATGGCCCGCGCCATCGCGGCCGACCCAGTCGCAGCAAGGCTCGCCTTGAGGCGTTTTGGCGGAGATGGCTTGGAAAATCGGCTTAACAGCAGGCCATGCGGCTTCGTCGCCGCCGGGCATGATGGACGGGCCGTGACGCGCGCCTTCTTCGCCGCCGGAAACGCCCGCACCGATAAAGCGGATGCCTTTTGCGGCCAGCTCGTGCGTGCGGCGGGTGGAATCAGGATAATTGGCATTACCGCCGTCAATAATAATGTCGCCTTCGTCCAAAAGCGGAACGAGTTGTTCGATAAAATCGTCCACGACAGAACCGGCGCGTACCATCATCATGATTTTGCGCGGTTTTTCTAATTTATCAACCAGATCTTGCAGTGAATATGCGCCGATAATATTGGTATTTTTGGCTGCGCCGTTTAAAAAATCATCTACTTTGCTGGTTGTACGGTTGTATGCGACAACTTTAAAGCCGTTGTCGTTCATGTTGAGAATCAGGTTTTGCCCCATTACGGCAAGGCCGATTACGCCAATGTCACCTTTCATTTTTGTGAAACTCCGTTATTGATTAATTTTATCAAGCGTAACTCTAGCTGATTTACAACTTTTTAACAATCCTTAACTTTTTAATTTTTTGAAAAGATGCCTTTACGTTTCAGACGGCCTTTGCCTTTGGGAAAACAAACAATAAATAAGATTTTAAATAATAAATATGAAGATGATATTGAGTGCTGCCACAGATTGTTGATAACTTTGATTACAAAAAATTTTCAAATACTTAGTTGATATTTTTTGATGAGAATAAAGTAAGTTCGGCCTTGTTTGCAGATGTGGATAAAAATTTTCTGCTGCTTTGTTCTGTGGGTAACTTTTTGCCTATGCACAATCTTAGCTTGTTTTATACTTCTCCAATCGGAACTGATTGAGTAGGGAAATAGTCAAATGGTTTTTTATTTCTGAATATTTTCATATTTCCTCTTGTTCAAGTTGGGAAAAGGCCGTCTGAAAATATTTAAATTTATGGAGTGAATATGAAATTTTCCTTTGGTATTAAGTTATTACCTGTTTTGGTCTTAGCCGCTTGTGCGCAACAGCCGGTTCAAAAGCCTCAAGTTGCCCTGCCCTCCGTATCTGTGGATAACCATGCGCCGGAACAAGGGACGGGGCTGACTGAGCAGAAGTTAATCCGCGCCAAACATTATATGGCGGCGTCTGCCAATCCGTTGGCAACCGAAGCGGGATATGAAGTTTTGAAACGCGGTGGCAGCGCGATAGATGCGATGATCGCCATGCAGACAACCTTGGGGCTGACCGAACCGCAGTCTTCCGGTTTGGGTGGCGGCGCGTTTCTGGTGTATTGGGACAATAAGGCGAAAAAGCTGACGACGTTTGATGCCCGTGAAACGGCGCCGAAAGCGGCAACGCCGGAACTTTTTTTGGATGAAAACGGCAAACCGATGGGCTTTATGAATGCGGTGGTCGGCGGCCGTTCGGTCGGCGTGCCGGGGATTCCGAAGCTACTGGAAGATGTCCACAAGCGTTACGGCAAATTGCCGTGGGCAAGCCTGTTTGACAAACCGATTGCTTTGGCGGAACAAGGCTTTACCGTTTCACCGCGTATGGCGAAATCCATCGAGCAGAATTTGGAGCCGTTGAAACGCTATCCGCAAACCGCCGCATATTTCCTGCCCGACGGCAAGCCTTTGGCAGCGGGAACAGTGTTGAAAAACCCTGAATTTGCCCGCTCCGTGCGCCTGTTGGCGGAAAAAGGCAGCGCGCCGTTTTATCAGGGGGCGCAGGCGCAGAATATTGTCCGTGCCGTTACCGGCGCTGTGGATAACCCCGGTAAAATCAGCATGGTGGATTTGAAAAACTACCGCGTTATCGAGCGCGAACCGGTTTGCGCGCCGTATCGTGAATATGAAGTCTGCGGCATGGGCGCGCCAAGTTCGGGCGCGATTGCTTTGGGCGAGATTTTGGGCGTCCTGCAAAATCAGGATATGAAAGCATTGGGCGCGGAAAATATCCACAGTTGGCGCTGGATAGGCGATGCGTCGCGGATTGCATTTGCCGACCGCGATTATTACGTCGGCGATCCCGCGTTTGTCAACGTCCCGACCCGTGCCCTGATTTCTCAGGCATACCTGAAACCGCGTGCCGAAGAAATCCGTCAATCCGACAAGGCGTTGGAAAACATTCAGGCGGGTCGGGTCGGTAAAGCATACGCGCAGGGTATGGCGGTAGAGCTGCCGTCCACCAGCCATTTGGTGGTTGTGGATAAAGACGGCAACGTCGTGTCGATGACGACTTCGATTGAAAACGCGTTTGGCTCGGGACTGATGACAAACGGCTATCTGCTCAACAATGAATTGACCGATTTCGCTTTCAACCCTGTCGGCGCGGACGGTAAAACGGTGGCCAACAGCGTGGCGGGCGGCAAACGGCCGCGTTCTTCGATGGCGCCGACCATTGTGATGAAAGGCGGCAAGCCTTATTTGGCAGTCGGTTCGCCCGGCGGCAGCCGCATCATCGGTTTCGTCGCCAAAACGTTGGTGGCGCATATCGACTGGGGCATGGACATTCAGGCGGCAATCTCTCTGCCGAATATGCTCAATCGCGGCAGCCAGTATGAAATCGAGGAAAAAACCGCTGCGGCGGACAAAGCGGCAGCATTGGAAAAACTGGGCTACAAAGTTCAAATCCGCGATTTGAATTCCGGCGTACAGGGCATTGTGATCGGCAAAGACGGTTTGCTCGGTGGCGCCGACCCGACCGCCAACCCATACTTGGCAT
>NZ_KV832193.1:300564-325075 GCF_001837375.1 Neisseria sp. HMSC066H01 | reverse complement strand
TGTGTATAAGAATAGAGTTGAATTTTAATATTTTTATTTTTCAATAAGATAAAAAGAATGAATATGTGGATAATTAATTGTGGAAAATGACATGATTTAGGCCGTCTGAAAGGTTCAGACGGCCTTCTCATTGGATTGCTTTATCTACTTTCTATCAGGCTGCCGGCAGCTCGTGAAAAGCGGTGGGCAATTCTTCGTCATCGGCAAGCTCAACCCATTCGTAAGCCGTTTCATCTGCCAAAACGGCACGCAACAGCGCATTATTGATGGCATGACCTGATTTGTAACCTTCAAATGCGCCAATAATCGGATGGCCGACAATGTACAAATCGCCAATTGCATCCAGGATTTTGTGGCGGACAAATTCATCGGGATAGCGCAAACCTTCCGGATTCAAAACGTCCATATCGTCAATCACGATAGCGTTGTTCAAATTGCCGCCTAGTCCGAGATTGTGGGCGCGCATCATTTCTACTTCGTGCATAAAGCCGAAGGTACGGGCGCGGGCAATCTCATCGATATAGGATTTTCCTGCAAAATCAATCTCGAAAGTAGGTGAGCTGCGGTTGAACACGGGGTGATCAAATTCGATGGTTAAAGTAACTTTAAAGCCGTCGTAAGGCGTAAAGCGCACCCATTTTCCGGTTTCTTTGATTTCAATGGGTTTGAGGATTCTTAAAAAACGTTTTTGGGCTTTTTGATCGACAACGCCTGCATCTTGTAAAAGGTAAATAAACGGCAGGCTGGATCCGTCCATAATCGGAATTTCAGGCGCGTTCAATTCAATCAAGGCATTATCGATGCCGTAGGCAGACAGAGCCGACATAATGTGTTCAATCGTGCCGATGCGCACGCCCTTATCGGTAACGATGGTTGAAGAGAGGCGGGTATCATTGATCAAATAAGGATTCAATTTGATTACTTCGCCCATTTCCCCGCTCAAATCAGTACGGCGGAACGAAATACCGCTGTTTTCTTCGGCAGGATGCAAAGTCAGAGCGACCCTTTCGCCCGAATGCAGGCCAACGCCGGTAACGCTTACTGATTTGGCTAAAGTCCGTTGCAGCATAATTGCTTCCTTTTAAAAAATCTAATGGGCAAATGATACGTTAAAAAGGAAAAAACAAGCCATCATTTTTAATAGTATTTGCCAATATGGATGTTTTGCAGGGATGAACTTCACGTTTTGAATTATCCACAAAGGTGTGTGAAATTGAAGTGGGTAATTTGGTTTTTATCCACAGGTAAATAGGGAAACTAAGATTTTATCCTTTTTTATTCCGACATTCAGTTGGGGTTTGCCTCAAAAATAAAAAGTGATTATTAGATTGGTTTTAAAGAAAAATATTCTATTATCCACAAAGGATCAGGACCATCATCAAAATCATCATTTTAAAATTTTAAATACTATGATTTGAAGAAAAGACTGTGCTATCAGCACAAAAACGGCAAAATACAGAAAAATAGAACTAAATTTATGAAAATCATAAACTTATAAAAAAACTAAGATGAAAAAATGAAATTTATGAAATAAAATACCAAAAAACAGGACTATTTAGACAAATCCGATATTTTCCTACAAGCAAGAATTTCACGTTTTGTTTATTTAAATCAAACATTTTAAAAGTAATTCCATGTAATTCTAGAAAGTAATTTTATTTCAGGATACAATGGCCTCACTGAGAAATTTTTCCCATTCCATCTAAAGGAGTAGCAAAATGAGTATTAAAGTAGCGATTAATGGTTTTGGCCGTATCGGTCGTCTGGCATTGCGTCAAATTGAAAAAGCCCAAGGTATCGAAGTCGTTGCTGTTAACGACTTGACTCCTGCCGACATGTTGTTGCACCTCTTCAAATACGACAGTACCCAAGGCCGCTTTGAAGGCTCTGCCGAATTGAAAGACGACGCTATTGTTGTTAACGGCAAAGAAATCAAAGTATTTGCCAATCCTAATCCTGAAGAATTGCCTTGGGGCGAGCTGGGTGTGGACGTCGTCCTCGAATGTACCGGTTTCTTTACCAATAAAACCAAAGCGGAAGCCCATATCCGTGCCGGTGCGCGCAAAGTTGTGATTTCGGCTCCCGGCGGCAATGATGTGAAAACTGTCGTATACGGCGTAAACCAAGATATTTTGGATGGCAGCGAAACTGTTATCTCCGCCGCTTCTTGTACGACTAACTGTCTGGCCCCTATGGCTGCAGTATTGCAAAAAGAATTCGGTATTGTTGAAGGCTTGATGACCACCATCCACGCTTATACCGGCGACCAAAACACTCTTGACGCGCCACACCGCAAAGGCGACTTCCGCCGCGCCCGTGCCGCTGCCTTGAATATCGTACCGAACAGCACCGGTGCCGCTAAAGCCATCGGCTTGGTTATCCCTGAATTGAACGGCAAACTTGATGGTTCTGCCCAACGTGTTCCCGTTGCTACCGGCTCTTTGACCGAACTGGTTTCTGTTCTGGAGCGTCCTGTGACCAAAGAAGAAATCAATGCCGCGATGAAAGCTGCCGCCAGCGAGTCTTACGGCTACACTGAAGATCAAATCGTTTCTTCCGACGTCATCGGTATTGAATACGGCTCACTCTTCGATGCCACTCAAACCCGCGTAATGACCGTAGGCGACAAGCAATTGGTGAAAACCGTTGCTTGGTACGATAATGAAATGTCTTACACTTGCCAATTGGTTCGTACCTTGGAATTCTTTGCCAGCAAAATCTAAAGGATAATAGGCTGAATCAATCAGTCTGTGGATAACTCAAAGGCCGTCTGAACATTTCAGACGGCCTTTCGTTTGTAGAAAATTTCAATCTACAATCAGATTGTGGATAGTTTAATCACTGTGGCACATTTGTTTTCTATCCTAAACTGCACTTCATAATCCGCAATATTCATTACATAAATCCGTTCGGGAATATCTTGGTAGGCAGGACGGGGATCTTGGGCAATGCTTTGCTCAATAAGGTGTTTTTCTTCTGTGGATAAATGTTCTGAAAGGGTATTTTCTGCCCAGACTACACTCAATTCTTCAGGTTTGCCGCTGACAAAGCCCGATGATGCGTCTGGTTTGGATTCGACAAACGGGATGTAGGGTTTGATATCCACTACCGGAGTACCGTCCAACAGGTCTGCGCCGCTGCAATAAATGCGGACAGGTTTGCCTGTTTCGATGCGTTCGAGTTTCAGCAGGGATAAACCGAGATGATTGGGGCGGTGTGGGCTGCGCGTGGCAAATACGCCCATTTTTTGTTTGCCTCCAAGCCGTGGCGGACGCACCATTTGCACCCAACCTTCATCCAATACGCCGTGGAAAATAAAACTTATCCACACATAGTCGAAATCTTCCAAGCCCCGAACGCTGTCTGCGGTAAATTCAGGAGTGAGTTCAATGCAAATTTCTGCCGCAGGAACCAAACCTGGTTGGCGGGCAATGCCGAATTTTTGCTTGTAGGGGGAATGAACGGTTGCAATAGGCGTAATCGAATAGGACATAATTTGTGGATAAATATACTGTGCAAACTGTCATCATATCATAGATGTTTTCCCACATTTTGCAGTCGTAATTTGTTATAATACAAAGCATTTATTCCAAATGTCCGAACATTGGCAATAAATGCAAAATTTAAATTATTTAAAATAAAATCAATAGGTTATATTAATCCATGATTGTTTCTATCGATGTAGATGCACAAAAAACGTTTACGCCTTTGTGCCCGAAAGAATTGCCCGTTGCCGAAGGTCATCTGATTGCGGATGAACTCAATGCCCAAGCTGTATTGGCGGATTTGCGCGTGATGACGAAAGATGCACATCATGCCGTGGCAAAATGGCTTGTGGATAATCCTGTTGATATGTTGAAACCGACGGGTTTGCCCGATGCGGATTTGACTTGGGTGGCGCATGCGATGGTTGGAACATATGGCTATGAATTGTTGGATGGCCTGCCTTCAGCCAAAGAATACGATTATTGCGTTTGGAAAGGCGTTGATCCTGAATTGCATCCTTACGGCGCATGTTTTCACGATATTGAAGAAAAACTCAGTACAGGTTTGATCGAATGGTTGCGCTGTCAAAATGCAGATACAGTTATTGTCGGCGGTTTGGCAACGGATTATTGTGTGAAGACAACGGTTTTACAGTTGCTTAAAGGCGGGGCTTGGAAAGTCATCGTCAATCAGGCGGCTTGCCGCGGTATTGCTCCGGAAACGGTTGAATCTGCATGGAAGGAAATGCGTTCCGCCGGGGCTATTATTTTAGAAAACGCTGAAGAAATAAAAAAATACATTAATAATCAATAAATTATATTTAAAATTTCATTGTTTCACGTGAAACATCTTTCAAAATATGAAGATTTTACTTGTCCGCTTGTCCAGTATGGGCGATTTAATTCACACGTTGCCCGCAGTTGAAGATTTGGCGCGACAATGTCCTGAGGTAGAGCTCCATTGGCTGTGTGAGGTAGGGTTTGCAGATATTGCCTACTTACATCCTTTTGTCAAAAAGGTTCATGTAATGAAATGGCGGCAGTGGCGCAAACACCTTTTTCAGGCTGAAACGTGGCGTGAAATAGGCCGTCTGAAAACGGATTTACAGGCTGAATCTTTTGATTTTGTTTTAGATAGTCAAGGACTGATTAAAAGCGCATGTTTTGCCAAAATGGCGAAATCCCCTATTTACGGTTTGGATAAACACAGCGCGCGTGAAAGTTTGGCTGCCCTTGCATACGGTAAAACATTTGCCGTGCCGAAAGGTAAAAATGCGGTTTGGCGAAACCGTGAGTTATTCGCCCAAGTTTTTGGTTATACAATGCCTGAAACGCAGGTATTTGGTTTGTCGGTTCCTGAATCAGGCTGTCTGAAAAATGTGCAATCCCCCTATTATGCTGCTTTGCATGCAACCAGTCGCGACAGTAAATTATGGCCGGTAGAACACTGGCGTGTATTATTGAAAAAGTTGAATGAAGAGCAACAATGCAATGTATATCTGCCGTGGGGAAATGAAACCGAAAAAATGCGTGCCGAACAGATTGCAAACGATTTACCGTTTGCTTTCGTCTGCGACAAAATGAATTTATTACAGGCTGCATTTTTATTGAAAAACGCAGAGGGTATTATTGGCGTAGATACCGGATTGCTGCATCTTGCCAATGCGTTGGAAAAGCCTGTCGTAGGAATTTATACGGATACAGATCCGGCTAAGACCGGCGTTCAAGTTTCGGCTTATGCGAAAAATTTAGGCGGTATTGCTCAAATTCCCAATGTTGACGAGGTTTACCAAACCTTAATGGATTGTGTTGCAGCATACGGTAAATAATTGCTGGAGAGTTAGATTTATTTTCTGAGTAAATGCTTTAGAAATGATATAATTCCGCTCTATTTGCCAATATTTATATAAATTTGGTTTTGTCATGTTGGTGAAAACCGAATTGGATTTTATATAAAGAATGTATCAAAATCAGTATGCTTGATTTGATGGACATTCTTTTTAGGAGAATTGAATGAAAGCACTGGTCGCAGTAAAGCGCGTAGTGGACTATAACGTCAAAGTTCGTGTGAAAGCCGATGGTTCCGATGTGGATATTGGTAATGTCAAAATGTCGATGAACCCGTTTGATGAAATCGCGGTAGAAGAAGCTGTCCGTTTGAAAGAAGCCGGAAAAGTAAGCGAGATTGTTGCTGTTTCTCTTGGTGAGAAAAAATGCGAAGAGACGTTGCGTACTGCTTTGGCGATGGGTGCCGACCGTGCGGTTCATGTTGAAACTGATGCGAAGTTGGAGCCTTTGGCCGTTGCAAAATTGCTGAAAGCTGTTGCGGATAAAGAAAATCCGCAAATTTTACTGCTGGGCAAACAGGCAATTGACGATGATGCCAACCAAGTTGCCCAAATGCTGGCTGCGTTGTTGAATGCGGCTCAAGGTACTTTTGCATCAAAAGTGCAAATTGAAGGCGAAGAAGCATTGGTAACCCGTGAAATTGACGGTGGCGAAGAAACTGTTGCGTTGAAGTTGCCTGCGGTGATCAGTGCGGATTTGCGTTTGAACGAACCACGCTTTGTCAAACTTCCTAATATCATGGCGGCAAAGAAAAAGCCTTTGGAAAAATTAAGTCCTGCCGATTTGGCTGTGGATATTTCTCCGCGTTTAAATACCGTGAAATTTGCCGAACCTAAAGCACGTCAAGCCGGTGTGAAAGTAGCTGATGTTGCCGAGTTGGTTGAAAAGCTGAAAAACGAAGCCAAAGTGATCTAAGGAGTATGAAATGAGCGTATTGATTATTGCGGAACATAATAACCAACATTTGAATCCTGCCACTTTGCATGCGGTAACGGCTGCCGCCAAATTAGGTAATGTAGATTTATTGGTTGCCGGTAGCAATGCTGCTGCGGTGGTTGAAGAGGCGAAACAGGTTGCAGGCGTAGCGAAGGTTTTGGTAGCCGATGCGCCCTATTACGCTGAAGGTTTGGCAGAAGAATTAGCGCCTTTGGTTGTTAAACTGGCTGCGGATTACCGCTATGTGGCTGCGACTGCAACTGCGTTTGGTAAAAATCTGTTGCCCCGAGTAGCTGCCCTGTTGGATGTGCCACAAGTTTCGGATTTAACCGAAGTTGTGGATAACTCGACATTTGTCCGTCCGATTTATGCCGGTAATGCATTTGAAACCGTTCAATCCAATTCTGAAAAACTGGTGCTGACTTTCCGTGCGACAGCATTTGATGCTGCCGGACAAGGCGGTAATGCAGAAGTGGTCAATGTTGAGGCAACACCTGCTCAAAACCTGAGCCGTTTCGTAAACCGTCAACTTTCTCAGTCTGACCGCCCTGAATTGACTCAGGCAAAAGTGATTGTTTCCGGTGGCCGTGCATTGGGCAGTGCTGAAAAATTTAATGAAGTGTTGACTCCTTTGGCAGATGTTTTGGGTGCGGCGATTGGTGCGTCCCGTGCGGCAGTGGATGCCGAGTATGCGCCAAACGATGCCCAAGTGGGTCAAACCGGTAAAGTGGTTGCGCCGCAACTGTACTTCGCTATCGGTATTTCCGGTGCTATCCAACACGTTGCCGGTATGCAAGACAGTAAAGTAATTGTTGCCATCAACAAAGATGCTGATGCGCCTATTTTCAATGTGGCAGATTACGGCTTGGTTGGTGATTTGTTTGAAGTTGTGCCTCAACTGACTGAAGCACTGAAAAACTAATGTTTCACGTGAAACGTTCAGACGGCCTTTTATAACAAAGGCCGTCTGAAAATATTTTGGCATGATTACGACCTATAAAACCATTACTACACCGACACAGGCTGAATTTAAAGATAAAGGCAGCCGCTTCATCGCATATGCCTATCCGATCCGCACATTAGCTGATGTGAAGAAATATCTCGACCCATTAAAGGAAGAGCATCATAAAGCACGACATTGGTGCTACGCCTATCGATTGGGTGTGGATGGAATGCAGTTTCGCGCAAATGATGATGGAGAACCGTCCGGGAGCGCTGGCCGCCCTATTCTGGGGCAGATTGATTCTGTTGGCGTAACGGATGTATTGGTTGTGGTTGTGCGCTATTTTGGCGGTACGCTATTGGGTGTTCCCGGTTTAATTCATGCCTATAAGGAATCAACGGCTCAGGCACTGGCGATAGCTGAAGTTGTTGAAAAAAATGTTGAGAAAACGGTTTGGTTGAAGTGTGAATATCCAGTTTTGAATGAGGCGATACGGATTGCCAAACAATATCAGGCCGATATTGTGGAACAGGATTTACAGCTGGATTGTAAGTTGACAGTAAAAATAGCGTTGGCAGATTATGAAGCCTGTATTGCCGCCTGGAAAAATACGCGCCAAATTGAAGTAAATACTGAGAAGCCGTTTGAATAAAAGGTCGTCTGAACATATTTGATCAATCAAAAGTTTCAGACGGCCTTTGATGTTTTAGCCTTGATATCTGTCTAAAGCATTTACGCTTGAGCGCAAATGTTCCCAAGCCAGTTGATGAAATTCCCCCAATGCGTTCCATAGGGCATCTTCGCTCATAATGCTGTATTCGCCCTGTGTACGCAAATCAACATCTGCACCTTCTTCAATGGCTTGATAACACGCTTGGTATTCGTTGGTATAGAATTCATCCATGTCCTGCATGAGGCTTGCAGCATGTTTCCAACGGGCGATATCTGCTTCCAGTTGCGGCAGTAATTCGCACCATTCGCGGTATTTGCTTTGAATTTCGTCAATACGTTTTTGCATGATTTTCCTTTCGTTGTTTGAAATTAGAGTATGGTTGTCTTGGTGCAATATTATTCTTAATTTGAAACAGCTATACAAGATGGAATAATAATTCCATCGATTGAATTTAATTGACAACATCTATTCTTCAAGGAGACGGTATGAAATTGCTCGTTATTGGTAATGGTGGACGTGAACACGCACTGGCTTGGAAATTGGCGCAGTCGTCTAAAGTAGAAACTGTCTTTGTTGCACCTGGTAATGCCGGAACGGCAATTGAACCTAAACTTCAGAATATCGCATTAACGGCGCATCAAGATTTGATTGATTTTTGCCGTAATGAAAATATTGCCTTTACCGTAGTCGGTCCTGAAGCGCCTTTGGCTGCAGGTGTGGTCAATGACTTCCGTGCTGCCGGATTGAAGATTTTTGGCCCTACTCAATACGCGGCCCAGCTGGAGAGCTCAAAGGATTTTGCTAAAGCGTTTATGGCAAAATATAACATTCCAACTGCGCAATACCAAACCTTTGAAAATGCCGATGCAGCACATGATTACGTCAACCGAAAAGGTGCGCCGATTGTTATTAAAGCGGATGGTTTGGCTGCCGGTAAGGGCGTGATTGTCGCCATGACTTTGGATGAAGCCCATGCCGCTATCGACGATATGTTGTTGGGTAACAAAATGGGCAATGCAGGCGCGCGCGTCGTGATTGAAGATTTCCTGCAAGGCGAGGAAGCGAGCTTTATCGTTATGGTGGACGGCAATCATGTTTTGCCGATGGCAACCAGTCAAGACCATAAACGCCTGTTGGATGACGACAAAGGCCCTAATACCGGCGGTATGGGCGCATACAGCCCTGCTCCGGTGGTAACGCCTAATGTGTATGAGCGCGCGATGAATGAAATTATTTTGCCGACTGTGGCCGGTATGAAAGCAGAAGGTCATGAATTTACCGGCTTTTTATACGCGGGCTTGATGATTGATAAAAACGGTGAGCCTTATACCATCGAATTCAACTGCCGTTTCGGCGACCCTGAGACCCAACCGATTATGAGCCGTTTGAATAGCGATTTGGTGGATTTGGTTGAAGCAGCAATCGACGGCAAACTGGATAGTGTTACTGCCGAATGGAATCTTCAGACTGCCGTAGGCGTGGTGTTGGCCGCACAAAACTATCCTGACTCTCCGAAAAAAGGCGATGTGATCTTCGGCTTGGATAAGGCCAATCAAATCGGTAAAGTTTTCCATGCCGGTACTGCAACGAATGAAAAAGGCGAAGTGGTAACCAACGGCGGCCGTGTGTTGTGTGTCGTCGGTTTGGGCGATGATGTTGCACAAGCTAAGAGTAAGGCTTATGAGGCATTGGAAACCATTCGTTTTGACGGTATGCAATACCGTAAAGACATTGCCGATAAAGCCATCAACCGTTAATAATGAATAGAAATAGGCCGTCTGAACACAGATTGTCCGACAATCGCAGTTTCAGACGGCCTTGGTATATGATGATGTTCCCCAGAATTTTATCGGCTGCAGCCCAACGTAGGTTGCAGGCGCATCTTAAAAAAGGCGGTTTGGTCGCCTATCCCACCGAATCTTGCTATGGCTTGGGCTGTGTCCCTACTTTGCCTAAAGCACTCAACCAACTAATCCATCTGAAAAAACGACCGCAACACAAAGGTATGATTGTCATTGGCCATAGCTTGGAACAGTTGCAACCTTTGCTGCAAAGGCCGTCTGAAAATATCCAAACCATGCTGCATGAAGCATGGCCGGCTCCGAAAACTTTTTTATTGCCGGCCGGCAAAAAAGTATTGCCTTCGTTGCGGGGAAAAGGACGCAGTAAATTGGCTGTTAGGGTTCCAGCGCATACAGGTGCAAGGCGTTTGTGTCAGGTTTTGGAAATGCCTTTAGTCTCTACTTCATGCAATCGCGCAGGCAAACGGGCGTGCAAAACGGAAAGGGAAGTCAGAAGACAGTTTGGCAGGAAAGTATGGGTTGTAGGCGGATTGATAGGTAAGCAGAAAACGCCCAGCCAGATTATTGACGGAGAAACAGGAGCAAGGCTGCGTTAAAGAAGGGCTGTATCATCAAAGGAAAGGTATTCATTTGGAGAAGCGAATTTTTTTCAAAAGGTTGGAATACCTGTGTGAAAAGCATTTAGTGCAGATCCAGTTTGATACATAGCAGTCTAGAGTATAAATCAGTATTTTGTGAAAGAATGAAGCAAATTTTGAGCGTAAATGAATCGCTGTAATAAATTATTTTTGAATAAACAAATTTTGTGGATAAATTTGAAGATAAATTTCCATAAAAACATAAAAAGGCCGTCTGAAACTTGATATTCAAAGCATTCAGACGGCTTTTTAAATATTTAAACTGTGGATAACTTTGTGAATAAGTGTGGATTAAAGCTTATGTCCGCACACCGTTTCGTATTGTTTTTCAGTAATCGTGCCGCTCATGACGCTCATTGGGCGGATGCTGGTCGGAGTATAGCTTTGGTTGGAAATCACCCGGCCGTGTTCGTCCATCAGTTGCAACGCTGCCAGGCGATAGGTTTTGTTTGAGCAATGAATTTCCCAGCTGCCGATGGCCGTTTTATAGGCAGGCGTGTTGACGAAACGTTCCTCTTTCAGTTTGGAAACGGTTTTTTTATCGCGGAAAGTAACCAGTGCGCCATTTCTTTTAATGCTGCTTTTATCAATGGCTACTTTGATATTGCCTTCAGAGATGGTGCCGATGTTGGTCCAGCTGCCACCGCCGCTTGAAGTGGTGGTTGTTTCACAGGCACTCAACATCAAAGCCGTAAATACGGTTGCAGCCAGGGAAAAACGTTTGATATTCATAAAACCTCATTATTTACAGAAAGTCAGCCGATATTATCCGTGAAGATGGCATATATCGTAAATCGATTTTGCAAAGTTGAACCTCTGAAAAGAATTTTATGAAAAATACGCTGAAAAGGCCGTCTGAAACCTGCTTTTCAGACGGCCTTGAAGTGTAAAATCATGTATAATTGCAAACAATTTGGTTTTCATCCCATAGGAAGATCCGACATGATTAACCCTATCGCTGCACTTTCCCCATTAGATGGCCGCTATGCCAAATCCGTTGAAGCATTGCGTCCGATTTTCTCCGAATACGGCCTGATGCGTGCGCGTGTCAAAGTTGAATTAAACTGGCTCAAAGCCCTTGCCGCCGAGCCTAAGATTGCAGAAGTTCCTGCTTTCAGCGATTTTACGCTTGCCGAAATCGACAAAGTGATCGAAAACTTCTCACTTGAAGATGCCGCCGCCGTCAAAGCCATTGAGGCGACCACCAATCACGACGTCAAAGCCATCGAATATTGGCTTAAAGAACGCTTCTCTGGCGTGCCTGAAGTGGCTGCTGCCAGCGAGTTCATTCACTTTGCCTGCACCAGCGAAGATATCAACAACCTGTCCCACGCTTTGATGCTGCAAGAAGCGCGTGAGACTGTTTTGCTACCGAAACTGGCCGAAATCATCGAAAAACTGACCGGCATGGCGCATGAGTTGGCTGCCGTCCCTATGATGAGCCGCACGCATGGCCAGCCTGCGACGCCAAGCACACTGGGTAAAGAAATCGCCAATGTCGTGTACCGCCTGCAACGCCAGTTTAAAAACCTGCAAGCGCAAGAATTCCTCGGCAAAATCAACGGCGCAGTCGGCAACTACAATGCCCATATGGTCGCTTATCCCGATGTGGATTGGGAAACCCATTGCCGCAACTTCGTTGAAATCAGCCTCGGCCTGACCTTCAACCCCTACACTATTCAAATCGAGCCGCACGACTATATGGCGGAATTCTTCCAAGCCATCAGCCGTGTCAACACGATTCTGATCGACTTCAACCGCGACGTTTGGGGTTATATTTCATTGGGTTACTTCAAACAAAAAGTCAAAGCAGGCGAAGTCGGTTCTTCCACCATGCCGCACAAAGTTAACCCGATCGACTTTGAAAACTCCGAAGGCAACCTCGGTATGGCTAATGCCGTATTGGGCTTTTTGTCCGAAAAACTGCCGATTTCCCGTTGGCAGCGCGACCTGACCGACAGCACCGTATTGCGCAATATGGGCGTAGGCGTGGGCTATACCGTATTGGGCTTTGCCGCCCATCTGCGCGGTCTGAACAAGCTTGAGCCGAATCCTGCCGCCCTTGCTGCTGATTTGGACGCTACTTGGGAGCTGTTGGCCGAGCCGATTCAAACCGTAATGCGTCGTTACGGCGTAGCCAATCCTTACGAGAAGCTGAAAGACCTGACACGCGGTAAAGACGGCATTACGCCTGAAGTATTGAAATTCTTTATCGAGTCGTTGGAAATTCCGGCAGAAGCCAAAGCCAAATTGCTTGAGCTGACTCCTGCGTTGTATGTGGGCAAAGCCGAAGAGTTGGCAAAACGAATTTAAAAGGCTTTTGTAGGGCATACTTTCTTAATTATTGAGATTTTTTGATAAATAAGAAACCAACCCTCTACATCCGACAAATCAAAAAGGCCGTCTGAAATTTTTTTCAGACGGCCTTTTTCGATTCAATCCGTTATTTTACTTTGCCCTTCAACGCGCCGTAGCCGGCAGCGTCCATTTCTTCCAAAGGAATGAATTTCAAACTTGCGCCGTTGATGCAATAGCGCAGGCCGCCTTTGTCTTTCGGGCCGTCGGGAAAGACGTGTCCCAAGTGCGAATCGGCGGCATGGCTGCGCACTTCGGTGCGGCGCATGTTGTAGCTGAAATCGTCGTGTTCGGTAACGGCGGCGGCGTTAATCGGGCGGGTGAAGCTTGGCCAGCCGCAACCGGAATCGAATTTGTCGGCGGAGCTGAACAGGGGTTCGCCGCTAACGACGTCCACATAAATGCCGGGTTTGAATAGATGATCGTATTCGTGGCTGAAGGCGTATTCGGTCGCGCTTTTTTGGGTCACTTGGTATTGCTCTTCGGTCAGGATGCTTTTGAGTTCGGCATCGCTGGGTTTTTTATACGTTGCCGCGTCGAAGGCTTTGCTTTGCGGGGCGGCTTTGGTTTTGCCCGGCAGCGGTTCGTCGGCTTTGCGGATGTCGATGTGGCAGTAGCCGTTGGGGTTTTTAATCAGGTAGTCCTGATGGTATTCCTCGGCGTCGTAAAAGTTTTTCAGCGGCTCGTTTTCGACGACGAGGGGCTGTTGGTATTTTTGCTGCTCGCGTTTGAGGGCGGCGGCGATGACGGCTTTTTCGGCAGGGTCGGTGTAGTACACGCCGCTGCGATATTGTGTGCCGATGTCGTTGCCTTGTTTGTTGAGGCTGGTCGGGTCAACGACGCGGAAATAGTATTGCAGGATGTCGTCTAGGCTGAGTTTGTCGGCATCGTAGGTAACTTTGACGGTTTCGGCATGACCCGTATCGCGGTAGGACACGTCTTCGTAGCTTGGGTTTTCCGTTTTGCCGTTGGCGTAGCCGGATACTGCGTCAACCACGCCGTCTATGCGTTGGAAATAGGCTTCCAAGCCCCAGAAGCAGCCGCCGGCGAGGTAGATAGTGCGCGTATTCATGATTGCTGAATCCTTTTTCTGTGTATCAGGTTTGTAAAATGTGTTTTTCAGACGACCTAAATCGGCATCGGGATCGCGGATTAAAGCCAATGCCTGCGCTTCATTGATACTGCCTTTGACGATGCGCTGCACGTCGCCGTCCTTGCCGATTAATGCCCACGAAGGGTAAACGCCGATATTCAGGCTTTGGGCGATGGTGCCGCCGTTGTCGGTAACGATGGGTAGCTTAGGATAGTTCAAACCGGCATACCATTTTTGAAAGTCGCCGTCTTTTTTCTCGTGTAGAAAACCGGGCGAAGCAACGGTAATTAGGTTGGCAGAACCGAATTGTGCATCTTGCGCCCATTTTTCGGTTTGTCCCAATTCGGACAAACACAAAGGACACCAACTTGCCCAAAATTTAATCAGGGTGGGTTTGTCTTTTTTCAGAAAAACACTGGCAGGGCGGTTGTCAGGGGTTTTCAACGAGGACAAAGCCTGCGGTATGGTTGCGGCTTCGGTATCCATCATTTTGGATGAGCAGGCGCCAAGCGCAAGCAGGCAGCCGAACTTGGTGCAAAGTGAAAATAATGTGCGGGGATTCATCGCTATGTTTCCTGTATGGATGGTTTGTCTCGTTAGACGTTGGAAATGCTAAAACCTGACAACCTTGATTTTCAGACGACCTTGCCACGTAAAATACGCTACAATACTCCCTATTTCAAGTTTCTAAAATTAAAAGGAAAATTTAATGTTCAGCTTCTTCCGTCGCAAGAAAAAACAGGAAACTCCGGCTCCCGAGGAGGCTCAAGTTCAGGAAACCGCAGCAAAAGTAGAATCTGAGGTTACTCAAGTAGTTGAAAATATTAAAGAAGATTCCGAATCTTTAGCAGAAAGCGTCAAAGGGCATGTTGAATCAGTTGTTGAATCGGCTGTTGAAACCGTCAGTGAAACCGTTGAGCAGGTTCGGGAAGCTTTGACCAAAACGCTGTCTGAAACAGTCGAAAAAGTAGAAGAACACGTTGAAGCGGCAAAAGAAGCGGCTGTTGAAATCGCCAGCGAGGCTGTTGAACAGATTCAAGAAACCGTTGCCGAGATGCCGTCTGAAGTGGCCGAGGCTGCTGAGGAAGTAGCGGAACAGGCTGAAGCGGTAAAAGAAACGGCCGTTGAAACCGTCAGCGAGGCTGTTGAGCAGGTAAAGGAAACTGTTGCCGAAATGCCGTCTGAAGTGGCCGAGGTTGCTGAGGAAGCAGCAGAACAAACCGAAGCAGTCAAAGAAGAAGCTGTTGAGGCAGTTAGCGAAGCTGTCGAGCAAGTTCAAGAAGCCGTTGCGGAAACACCGGCTGAAGCCCCTGCTCCGGTAGAAGAACACAAGCTCAGTTGGGCCGCGCGTTTGAAACAAGGCTTGACCAAATCACGCGACAAAATGGCAAAATCGTTGGCCGGCGTGTTCGGTGGCGGACAAATCGACGAGGATTTGTACGAAGAGCTGGAAACCGTGCTGATTACCAGCGATATGGGCATGGAAGCCACCGAATACTTGATGAAAGACGTGCGCGACCGTGTCAGCCTTAAAGGCCTCAAAGACGGCAACGAATTGCGCGGTGCGCTGAAAGATGCGCTGTACGATTTGATTAAGCCTCTAGAGAAACCTTTGATCTTGCCGGAAACCAAGGAGCCTTTCGTGATTATGCTTGCCGGTATCAACGGCGCAGGCAAAACCACGTCTATCGGCAAACTCGCCAAATATTTCCAAGCTCAGGGCAAATCTGTATTGCTGGCGGCAGGCGATACTTTCCGTGCCGCCGCGCGTGAGCAGCTTCAAGCTTGGGGCGAACGCAATAATGTGACCGTGATTTCGCAAACCACAGGCGATTCCGCAGCCGTTTGCTTCGATGCCGTCCAAGCCGCGAAAGCGCGCGGGATCGACATTGTGCTGGCCGATACAGCAGGCCGTCTGCCGACGCAGCTTCATTTGATGGAAGAAATCAAAAAAGTGAAGCGCGTGTTGCAAAAAGCCATGCCTGATGCGCCACATGAAATCATTGTTGTGCTTGATGCCAATATTGGTCAAAACGCCGTCAACCAAGTGAAAGCCTTTGACGAAGCATTGGGTTTGACCGGCCTGATCGTCACCAAGCTCGACGGTACGGCCAAAGGCGGTATCCTTGCCGCCCTTGCCTCTGACCGCCCAGTTCCCGTCCGCTACATCGGCGTAGGCGAAGGCATCGACGATTTGCGTCCGTTTAATGCCAAAGCGTTTGTGGATGCCCTATTGGATTAAACGGACAGGCTGAGGCTTGTCAACGCAGTTTGCGGAGGATTTCTGAGCCGTATTTTGAAAGATTCCGCATTCGGTTGATACCAGCCAAACAGGCTGTTAAAAAGGCCGTCTGAAACCTAAAATCAGGTTTCAGACGGCCTTTATTTATTTGCAGGTTTAGTTTTTCCGTGCAGTAACAAACTCGGCCAGTTGGCGCAGGCGCAGGGCTTTGCCGCCGAATGGCTCGATCAGGGCAACGGCTTCTGCGATCAGCGTTTCTGCGTAAGTACGCGCGGTGTGCAGGCCCATCAGTTTGACGTAGGTCGGTTTGTCGTTGTCCGAGTCTTTACCGGCGGTTTTGCCCAAGGTGGCGGTATCGGCTTCGCAGTCCAATACATCGTCGATCACTTGGAAAGCCAGGCCCAATTTGGCGGCGTAGCGGTCTAAGGTTTGGATTTGCGCCGGTGTTAAGTCCGGGCAGGAAAGTGCGCCTAAGGCCACGGCCGCGCGGATGAGTGCGCCGGTCTTGAGGCTGTGCATCTGTTCCAATTCGGCCTGATTCATGGCTTTGCCGACATTGGCCAGGTCGATGGCTTGTCCGCCCGCCATGCCGAGGCTGCCGGATGCCTGGGCCAGCGTGGACAACATGGCAAGCTGGCGTTCGGCAGGCAGGCCTGTCGGACGGCTCAATACATCAAAGGCTTGGGTTTGCAGCGCATCGCCGACCAAAAGGGCGGTTGCTTCATCGTATTGCACATGGCAGGTCGGTTTGCCGCGGCGCAGGCTGTCGTTGTCCATCGCCGGCATATCGTCGTGAACCAGCGAATAGACGTGCACCATTTCGATCGCCGCCATCGCCTGCTCGACGGCATTTTGGTTTGCTTCGCCCAATTCGGACGCGGCAAGCACCAAGAGCGGGCGCAGCCGTTTGCCGCCGCCGAGGGTAACGTAACGCATGGCTTCGTGCAGCGTGTGCGGCACTTGGTTTTCATACGGCAAGAAATGCGCCAGCAGCAATTCGGTTTGCGCTTGGGCTTTTTGCTGCCATGTTTTGAGTTCATTCGCCGGGTTCAAGGTTCAACTCCTTCAGTTCGCCGGCATCCAAGACTTGCAGTTTCTGCTCGACTTCCGCCAATTTGGTTTGGCAGTATCTGACCAATTCGTTGCCTTCCTGATAGGCGGCCAGGGCGTCTTCCAGCGGCATTTCGCTGCTTTGCATGGCCTGGGTCAGGGTTTCAAGGCGGGATAAAGCTTCTTCAAAGGATTGGGGGGCGTTTTTTTTCATGGTTTGAAATGATGGGCAGAAAAGGGGAATTGTAGCATTTTTAGATGATGAAGGCCGTCTGAACGGGGATGAAAACGAAATCAAAGATTTCTGTTTCTTTGTTCAGACGGCCTTTTTTCAAACGGAATAACGTTATCAGCCCGGTAAAACGGCTTTTTGATAGTTGAGCGCGATAAACTGTTTCTCGGCATCCAATTCAGTGATTTTGAACAATGCCTGCGATTTGGGCAGCGCGTCAAACGGAATACCAGTCGCGCGCGTTACCAGCGGCAGCCCCTCAATGCGGACGAGGTCCTCTTTGAGGATGGTCGCGGTCAGCTCGCTCGTGCCTTGCTGTTGCAGGTACACGAGGCTCCAGTAGGCTTCCATTTGGCGTTGGAAGTCGGCGTAGGCTGTATAGGCGGCATCGAAGTCGCGCAGCGCGGCGAAAAGCTCGGCATCGCTGTTTTGATACAGCGGCTCGGCAGTGTCGTCGATCAGGCTGATCAGCTGCTTTTGGTTGATGTAGTCGGCGGCGCGGCGCAGCGGCGAGGTGAACCAGCCGTAATGCTGCACGCCCATGCCGATGTGCGGTTCGGATTTGGTGCTCATGCGCACTTTGCCTGCCGGTTGGACGCGGAAAAGGCCGGGCAGCTCGTTTTCGTCCAGCATCTGCGCCCAAGTACTGTTGGCGAGAATCATCATCTCGCTGACCAGCGTATCGATGGGCGAACCGCGTTCGCGGCGGACGACGGATACGTTGCCTTCCTCATCCAATTCGATGCTGTAATCGTATTGCGGCGCGCGGTCTGGCTCGTATTTGCCGCGCGCTTTTTGCAGGGCGATGGCGAATTGATAGAACCAAATCAGGTCTTGATGGTGGGCAAACATCATTTCGCCGGCTTCGTCCAAGCCGGTTTCGGCGTTGAAATGCGGCTCAATGGCTTGAATGCGCAGGTTTTCGGCGATGTTGACGGCTTCAATTTTGCAGGTTGGCGCGCCGACGTTGAACTCGCTGTCCACATCGAAATAAATGCTGACGGCAGGGCGGTACGCGCCTGCATCAAGGCTGAACGCGGCAATCCAGTTTTCGGGCAGCATGGTGATTTTGCCACCGGGGAAATAGACCGTGCTCAAGCGTTCCATGATGTTTTTTTCCATTTTGTCGCCCGGTTTAACGGCAAGCGACGGCGCGGCAATGTGGATGCCGACGCGCTTCATGCCATTGCCCAAGTCGGTCAGGCTCAAAGCATCATCGACTTCGGTGGTCGATTCGTCGTCGATGGAAAAGGCGGTAACGTCGGCCTTGGGCAGGTCGGGCATTTCAGGAAGCGGAAGATCGGGGAAACCTGTTCCTTTGGGGAAATATTTGATTTCAAAGCCGTCTTGCAGGTATTGGGGAATGGATGTAATGCCGCCCGTTTTTTTCGCCAATTCATAGGCGGAGGTTTTCAGCGCATCGGCGGCTTTGGTAAAGGCTTTATAGGTCAGCGACTGCTTGTCGGGCGCGTGCAGGATGGTTTTCAAATCCGCCGCGATTTCAGACGGCATCTCGCCGCGTTTCAAGGCTTCCGCCCAAGCGTCGATTTGCGCGTCTTGCTGTTTTTTGCGTTCGATGGCGGCAAGCGCTTGTTTCAAAGTTTCTTCAGGCGCGGCTTTGAACACGCCTTTGGCTTTTTTGTAGAAATACATCGGCGCGGCGTACAGCGCAATCAAGGTCGCCGCCAGCTCGGTTTTGGTCGGCGCATGGCCGTAATATTCTTCGGCAATCGCCTCAGCGGTAAACTCCTCTTCGCCGCATACTTCCCACAATAAATCGGTGTCGATGTCCGCCGCCTGCGCCTGCGCGTTCTCCAAAAACGCCGCCATATCGCCGTCAAACTCGGCAAAGACATTATTTGCCTTCACTTTGGTGCGTTTGCCGTGTTGGGTATCGACTTGGTAGGTAGCGTCGTTTTTTTGGACGATGGAGGCAACTTTGAATTGGCCGGACTCTTCGTAAAAGATATTCATTTTTTTAGGATTTTATGATTTGTAGGAAACGCGTGATTTTAGCAGATTTGCACAAGAAAGGCCGTCTGAAAAACATACTTTCAGACGGCCTGTTCAAACGGCGGATGATTAATACTGATATGCCGCCAGTTTGCGTTTGATTTCAGGCAGGGCGGCGCGTGCGGCCTGTTCGCCCAATTGGATGGCGCGTTGTTTTTGGTCGAAACCGCCAACCGAACCCAGCTCCAAAACCTGCGGTTTGATGACCACATTGGCTTGGCCCAATTCTTGGTGCAACGCAGTTTGACTCATTACGTTGAAGGTTTGGTCAAGATAGGAGAACATGCCTTGGCTGACGTTTTTGGCCGGACGGGCGGAAATATCGACGGCAATGATGAAGTTTGCACCCAGTTTTTTCGCCGCGCTGACCGGTACGGGCTGCGACAGGCCGCCGTCCACATATTTGCGGCTGCCGATAACGACAGGTTGGAACACGTTCGGAATCGAAGCAGAAGCGCGGACGGCCTGTCCGGCATTGCCTACGTTGAACACCACCGGTTTGCCGCTTTCAAAATCGGTCGCAACGGCGGCAAATTTGATGGGGAACTGCTGCATCGGACGATTGCCGACTTTACGGTTGATGTAGTTTTGCAGTTTTTCGCCTTTGATGAAGCCGCTGGTGGACAAGGTCAAATCCACCAAATCGGTTTTACCCAAAATTTCCGCTTCCAATTCGAGGCGGTCGGGCGACATTCCCGAAGCGTACATACTGCCGACAATCGAGCCTGCGGATGTGCCGGTAACGATTTTGATCGGAATATTGTTTTCTTTCAAAACCTTAATAATCCCGATATGGGCAAATCCTTTGGATGCGCCGCCGCCCAAAGCCAGCGCAACCGTGGCTTTCGGTTTGGGTGCAGTATGTGAAACCGTATTTTGACCCTGCGTAGAAGGTTTGGATTGCGGCGCGTTGCCACTCGGGCAGGCGGCCAATACCAAGACGGACGAAGCGGCTAAAAACGTTTTGAATGTGGAAAAAAGTTTATTCATGTTCAGACAGCCTTTAATATGTCGAAGGGGTTATTTTACTCTGAAATTAAGTCGAAAGGCCGTCTGAAATCAAGTTTCAGACGGCCTTTTAAATCCAGCTCAAGCCAATTCGAGCTGTTTTTCCAAACTTTCGACCAGTTGGTCGTCCAAATTCAATGCTTGGGACAAACGGCTCAGGAACACGATTTCCTTGCGCGACAAGTCCGCGCAGACCAATCGGGCCGCCAGATAAGTTTCGGCTGCCAAAGCCTCGTCATTGCCGACAGAAGCGGCAATTTGCTCGATAGAGGCCGGTTGCGCATATTCCGCCTGCAACCATGCCGCAGTTTCCGCATCGCTGCCGCTTTCACGCTCAATGGCTGCGCGTTCCGCATCGTCAATCAGGCCGTCTGAAGCCGCCGCCGCAATCATCGTTTGCAAAATCACACGGCTGTGGTTTTCACCAAGCAGGCCGGCAGGTTGGAACGCACTTTGCGGCAATTCGTCCTGCTGGCGGTTTTGCTTCCAGTTTTGATAGCCTTTATAAGCCAGAAAACCCAAAGCGGCGACCGATCCGGCCTTGACCAGCTTCTTCGTGTTTTTCTTTTTCAACAGCATCGATGCCAAAGCACCCGTCAGCGCGCCGCCGCCGAAAGAATTGAGCGGACTGTCCGCCACCGCTTTGCCGCCTTTTTGAGCCGCACCCAAAACCTGATTGAGCAACTGACTGAAATCCATAAAAAATCTCCTGAAAACAAATACATTGCAAATATAGGGCAGAAACACCCAAAAACCAAGCCAAAGAAAGTTAAAAGGTGCAAACAAGTTTTCAGACGGCCATAGCCGACTTTCGGTACAATCACACCATTCCAAACAATAAACCCCATCATGACCGATACCGCCCAAATCATTACCAGCTATGGCCGCCGCTATATTGTCCGCACCCCCGACGGCCAAACATATGACGCCACCACCCGCAAAAAACGCGTCGATTTCGCCTGCGGCGACCAAGTCCGCATCAGCCCCATCAACGGCGAACAAGTCGTGATTGAAGACTACCTCCCGCGCGAAAGCCTGCTCTACCGCCAAGACGCGTGGAAAACCAAACTGATTGCCGCCAATGTTACCCAACTGCTCATCGTAACCGCCGCCAGCCCCTCGCCCAGCGAAGCCCTGTTGCAACGCGCCCTCCTCGCAGCCGAAGCGGCCGGCATTAACGCCGTCATCGTCCTCAATAAAGCCGACCTCCCCGAAGCCGCCCAATGGCGCGAGAAACTCAAATTCTACGAAACCCTCGGCTACCCCGTGGTCGAAACCAACGCATTGGAAAACGCCGACATCCTGCGTCCCATTTTAGAAGGGCAAACCAACATCCTGCTCGGACAAAGCGGCATGGGCAAGTCCACCCTGACCAACGCCCTACTCGGCAACCAAGCCGCCCGAACCGGCGACATTTCCACCGCACTCGACTCCGGCAAACACACCACCACCCACGCCCAACTGTACGATTTAAACGTAGAAACCCGACTCATCGATTCCCCCGGCCTGCAAGAATTCGGCCTACACCATCTCCAAGCCGCCGATTTATTACAATACTTCCCCGACCTGCGCCACCTTATCGGCCAGTGCCGTTTCCACAACTGCACCCACCGCGCCGAACCCGGCTGCGCCGTCAAAGCCGCTGCCGAATCAGGCGAAGCCAAACCCGAGCGTATTGAGTTTCTGCAACGCGTTACCGATGAATTGTTGAGATAAAGTTTGAGTGGAAATAAGCGTTTGGATAAATAAAAAGGCCGTCTGAAAGTTTCAGACGGCCTTTTGTTGAAGTATAACCAAATTTACCTTTCAACCGGTATCGGTACCTTAGCGGGAAAGAGACGGTGCTTTTCGTGGCGGATTGATCATGAGAAGCACGGCTTCTTCAATTTGTTTGTCCTCCCGATCATGGAGTTCTACCGGAAACTTCAGACGCAACACTGTAATAATAGCGCCAACCGATAAGCCTGCATCATTAAGCAACTCAATTTCTTTAAGTACCGGTGCGGAAAGGTTTAACATGGTTTCTCCTTATGGTTTGGCTAAGCCTTAGCCTACTTTATCCCCGGGCTGTGCGCCTGCGTCGACATCGAGGAGCTTCAGTTTGCCCTCTGCCGTGGCGGCGGAGAGGATCATGCCTTCGGATACGCCGAATTTTGCCATTTTGCGCGGGGCGAAGTTGGCGACGGCGATGACCATGCGGCCGTTCAATTCGGCAGGATTTGGGTAAGATGCGGCGATGCCGGAGAAGATGATGCGTTTTTCAAAACCGAAATCGAGGTCGAATTTCAAAAGTTTGGTGCTGCCTTCGACGGCTTCGCAGTTCAATACTTTGGCGACGCGCATGTCGATTTTCATGAAATCGTCGAAGCTCGCTTGTTCGGCGACTTTTTCGTATTTGCTCTCTTCGGCGGCAGGCGCGGCTGTGGCGGCGATGCTTTGTTTGTTGGCTTCGATTAAATCGTCCACTTGTTTTTGCTCCACTCGTTGCATTAAATGTTCGTACTTGTTGATGGCGTGTTCGCCTAAGGTTTCGCGTGTATTTGCCCAAGTGATGGCTTCCAAATTTAGGAATTTGGCGGCGTTTTCGGCCACTTTCGGCAATACGGGGGCGAGGTAGGCGGTCAGCATGGTAAAGGCGTTGATGAGTTCGCTGCATACTTCGTGCAGGCGTTCGTCTTGGCCTTCTTGTTTCGCCAATTCCCAAGGTTTGTTGGCATCAACGTATTCGTTGACAATGTCCGCCAAGGCCATGATGTCGCGCAGGGCTTTGGCGTATTCGCGGCTTTCATAGCATTCAGCAATGGCTTCGCTTTGCGCAGTCAGTTTTGCCAGCAATTCGCTGTCGGCAACGTCTTTCAGACGGCCTTCAAAGCGTTTGGCGATGAAACCTGATGCGCGGGCGGCGATGTTGACGTATTTGCCGACGAGGTCGCTGTTTACGCGCGAGATAAAGTCTTGCAGGTTCAAATCGATGTCTTCGATTTTGCTGTTGAGTTTGGCGGCGATGTAGTAGCGCATCCACTCGGGGTTCAGGCCTTGTTCCAGATAGGATTTGGCGGTGATGAATGTGCCGCGCGATTTGGACATTTTTTGTCCGTCGACGGTCAGGAAGCCGTGTGCGTACACGCCGGTCGGGGCGCGGTGGCCGGAGAAATGCAGCATGGCGGGCCAGAACAGGGCGTGGAAATAGAGGATGTCTTTGCCGATGAAGTGGTACATCTCGGTTTGGCTGTCGGCTTTGAAATATTCGTCGAAATCGATGCCGATGCGGTCGCACAGGTTTTTAAACGACGCCATGTAGCCGACGGGCGCGTCCAGCCAGACGTAGAAGTATTTGCCCGGCGCGTCGGGGATTTCGAAACCGAAATACGGCGCGTCGCGGGAAATGTCCCAGTCGGACAGGGTGGTTTCTTCGCCTTCGCCCAGCCATTCTTTCATTTTGTTGAGGGCTTCAGCTTGCAGATGGGGCTTGCCGTCGTGCGGGTTGTTGCCGGAAGTCCATGCTTTGAGGAAGTCGGCGCATTCGCCCAGTTTGAAGAAGAAGTGTTCGGATTCGCGCAATTCGGGTTTGGCACCGGAAACGGCGGAATACGGGTTGATCAGTTCGGTCGGGGAATAGGTCGTGCCGCAGACTTCGCAGTTGTCGCCGTATTGGTCTTGGGCGTGGCATTTGGGGCATTCGCCTTTGACGAAGCGGTCGGGCAGGAACATTTGTTTTTCAGGGTCGAAAAGCTGCTCGATGACGCGGCTTTCGATTTTGCCGTTGGCTTTCAGCGCGCGGTAAATGTCTTGGGAAAACTGTTTGTTTTCAGGGGAATGGGTGCTGTAATAATTGTCGTAGCCGATATTGAAACCGGTAAAGTCGGCGAGGTGCTCTTCGCGCACTTTGGCAATCATGTCTTCAGGCGCAATGCCTTGTTTTTGCGCGGCAAGCATCACGGGCGTGCCGTGGGTGTCGTCGGCGCAGCAGTAGTAGCATTCGTGGCCGCGCAGTTTTTGGAAGCGTACCCAAACGTCGGTTTGGATGTGTTCGACCATGTGGCCGAGGTGGATGCTGCCGTTGGCATAGGGCAGCGCGGAAGTGACAAGGATTTTGCGTGTCATGGTTTGTGCTTTTAAAAACAATGGATAAAGATATTGGGAATTATACCGCAAAACAATACGCAAAGGCCGTCTGAAACCCGATTGCCGGT
>NZ_KV832193.1:243269-300464 GCF_001837375.1 Neisseria sp. HMSC066H01 | reverse complement strand
CCGATACTCATTCCACGCGATTGAGATTGCATTAATTGTTTCTGTTGCTCTTCATATTCAGAGAGTTGTGCCGTTTGCTGGATTTGATTAAAACTCTTTTCCACGGGAATAGATGCAGATAGTCCTATATCCATAGAAGCAAGATTTAATGTAGGATTTCGGTTCCCGATTAGATACTGGTCGTTTTTTACACTAAATAAAGTAAGATCAGTTATATTTTTTGACTGAGCCAAGGCGGTAAGTGCCATAGCGGAATTTTGTAGTTTTCCCTCATCAATAGACAGGTTGTTTGTCTTATGATATGCCGTTAGGTGCGCCATTGCAGTATTGAAGAGCTTTTGGGTTTCAGGGGAAAGGAATTGCGGTTTGGATGAAGAAGCTGCCTGCGCGTATTGAGGCACATCTTCAATGTTTTTTATAGAAGGCAAAATATCATTAGTTTTACTTAGAATATTTTTCTGGCTCCAGCTTTGCTTCGGTAAAGGTCGTTCGATTGTTTTATTCAATGGGCTGTGAGGAATAGGATTAGAAATATCTTTTAACTCTTCAATATTTTGAGGAACACGAATAGCACCTTCATGGTCAACCAGCCCAGTAATATCATTACCATAAACTTGTTTATGATAAATATTTCCCTCTTTTAAAGCAGTATAAAGAAAATCTACACAGCTATTACTAAAAGCATTATAAACTGAAGAATTAAATCCATGTTTATCAGGATGTAATCCAAAATCTTTTAAAGCATCATATTGCTTTTTTGTAATTTCCATAGTGCGTTCAAGAACAGGGTTTTGATATATATTAAACTCATTATCCACGACCTTTCCTTTCCAAATAGGTGAAGAAATAGTAGGAGCAAACCCCCATCCCATCTTACTATTTCCATCACTTATTGAATAATATACATGCCCTACAGTTGACGTATCTTTTTTTCCATCCTTCAAAGTAGGCGTACCAGGTGCTGCAACATAAATCGTTAATGTATAACGATTTTCCATTTTTTACTCCTAAGATAAAAGTTAGTTGATTTCACGAAATATTTTTTTCAGCCAATATATCTGAAACATTGAGTTAATTATAATTGGAATTCCGCATAAAAAATATATTATTGATATTCCAATAAAGCAGGCATCTTCTTTTTGGAATACACATGTTGTAATCCATATAATTATAGATGGTATTAGAAAAGTTATTAAAAATACTACTTTTCTACCTATAGAATTATCTCTTATTTTAAATATTGAAACAAATATAGCCGTTATTATAGTTGGAATAAAAAACAAATATAGAAAATTTTCTCCAAGGCTAATTAGAAAGTCATGTAAAGCAAGCCGACTACTGGAGTCAAATTTTAATAAAACTGAAATAGATGCTGCCAATAAAAAAGACAATATGGCATTGAATAATACAAAATGCGTAATCACAGCTTTATACGGATATTTCTTTAAATAAAACATGCTTTTATCCTAATAATCAAAAATTTAACCAAATAAGCACTATAATATACTTCGATTTCGGATTGGTTCTTACTCAGTCTTAGTAGTCCTTTCTTTTAACAATGAAGTTACTTTCAAATATTGTTTCAATAGATTCCTCCCTATTTTATCTTGTTTTTGAGCGGCAAGCATCACGGGCGTGCCGTTGGCATACGGCAGCGCGGAAGTGATAAGGATTTTGCGTGTCATGGTTTGTGCTTTTAAAAACAATGAATAAAGATGTCGGGAATTATACCGCAAAACAATAGGCAAAGGCCGTCTGAAACCCGATTGCCGGTGTTTCAGACGGCCTTTTGAGACGTTATAGAAAGGTTTTGTTACCCGATACTCATTCCACGCGATTGAGATTGCGCTGTTTTAGAAATTCTGAGATGGTTGTCAATAAAAATGCTGTAAACCATAAATACAATCCTAATCCGTAAGTTGGTTTTTCATGCCCTCCCGCTTCATTCACAATTACTTCGTTTAAGGTAAATGTAAGTAGTGCCACAACCCATAATAAACCATGCAAAGTAAAGATAAGTTTTTTTGCTTGTGGTCGGATAAGAGATATGAATATTAAAATGAACCAAATATAATTTGCATAAACAGCAAAATATCCAATGTGGCCTAAACCAGGTCCAAATATTGTTCCAATAATGAGAACAAAGAATCCCTCATATTGTCCTTCTTTTCCGAAAGTAAATACATTTTGAAATAAGGAACAAATCCAAATGAAAATGGCAACAAAGAAACATAGTTTATGGCCATAATGGGTTATCCGTTTCTTTGTCGTGTGTGATGAACTGTTCATAATGAATATTGATTATATGGAAGATTAGTAGTGAATAATCATTAGGTTTACTACTGCTTTAATGATGCTTTTTGTATCAACCAGATTAATTTTGAGAAGATTGGACGGTAGGTTTTCTGAGTGGTTACTAATCGAAAAATCCTATTTCTTATCTTGTTACCTGCTTTTTATTTCACAAGTAGATAGGCCGTCTGAAAACAAGCATAGCGAGTTTGCTAGATTTTGTTTTCAGACGGCCTTTTATTTATCGGCTGCGTATGGGATTAACCGCGTACGCGTTCGATTTTTGCGCCTACGCCGCCGAGTTTTTTCTCGATGTATTCATAGCCGCGGTCGAGGTGGTAGATGCGTTCGACGATGGTTTCGCCTTCTGCGACCAAACCGGCCATGACGAGGCTGGCGGAGGCGCGCAGGTCGGTTGCCATCACGACGGCGCCGGAGAGTTTTTCCACGCCTTTGATGTAGGCGGTGTTGCCTTCGGTGGTGATGTCTGCGCCCATGCGGTTGAGTTCGGGAACGTGCATGAAGCGGTTTTCAAAAATGGTTTCCACCACGCGGCTGCTGCCTTCGGCAATGGCGTTCATGGCCATAAACTGCGCCTGCATGTCGGTTGGGAAGCCTGGGTGGACGACGGTGCGGATGTCCACGGCTTTGGGGCGTTGTTGCATGTCGATGGAAATCCAGTTGTCGCCTGCTTCGATGATGGCGCCTGCTTCGGTCAGTTTGTTTAACACAACTTCCATGGTTTTGGGGGCGGCATTGCGCAGGACGACTTTGCCTCCGGTCATGGCGACGGCGCAGAGGAAGGTACCGGCTTCGATACGGTCGGGAACGACGCTGTGTTCGCAGCCGTGCAGCTCTTTTACGCCTTCGATGGTCATGGTTGCTGTACCGATGCCGCTGATTTTTGCGCCCATTTTGACGAGGCATTCGGCCAAATCGACGACTTCGGGCTCGATGGCGCAGTTTTCGAGGATGGTGGTGCCTTCGGCGAGCGTGGCCGCCATCAGCAGGTTTTCAGTGCCGCCTACGGTCACGACATCCATGGTGACACGTGTGCCTTTCAGACGGCCTTTAGCTTTGACGTAACCGTGTTCGATGGTGATTTCCGCGCCCATGGTTTCGAGGCCTTTGAGGTGTTGGTCAACCGGGCGCGAACCGATGGCGCAGCCGCCAGGCAGGCTGACTTGGGCTTCGCCGAAGCGGGCGAGGGTCGGGCCCAAAACCAAGATGGATGCGCGCATGGTTTTCACCAGCTCGTAAGGTGCGCAGGTGTTGTTGACGGTGCCGCCGTTGATTTCAAATTCGGAGATGTTGTCGGTCAAAACGCGTGCACCCATGCCTTGCAGCAGTTTTTGGGTGGTTTTGACGTCGGCGAGCATGGGTACGTTTTTCAAGCGCAGGGTGCCGGAAGTCAGCAGGCCGGCACACATCAGCGGCAGGGCGGCGTTTTTCGCGCCGGATACGGTGATTTCTCCGTTGAGGGGGCCGTTGGCAGAGATTTTGAGTTTGTCCACAGGATGTCTTTCGTTATTTGTCTGTACGGCTTATGCCGCACAAATGAAATGAGATGGATAATAAACCATCAATTATAAGGGATTATGCCCTTGCTGTTAGATTTGGCAGTATTAAATTTTCACAAGGTTTGTTTACGTTGCGAAAGGATAAGATTTCAGGCCGTCTGAATGGTTCAGACGGCCTGTTTGCCAAGGCTTATTTTTTGGCTTTGAAGCCTAAGAGGTGTTGCGTGGTGGCCAGCCATGCGCCGAATACGCCCAGCGCGATGACGAAGCCGAATACCAGCGACACTTCGCTAAATGTGAAGAAACGCCAGCCGATGTTCAGACCGTAGGGTTTGAAAATCGCGTCCACCAGCGGCCGTACTTCGGCCAAAAGCCAAGCCGACAAGCCCAAGCTGACGGCGGCGGAGAAAATGCTCTGCCACATTGCCTGATAAAGGAAAGGACGGCGGATGAAGGAAGCGGGCGCACCCAAAAGCTTGGTGATTTCCAGCTCTTCCTTGCGGCTGAGGATTTGCAGGCGGATGGTGTTGTGTGCCACCAAGACAAAGGCCATGCCCAATGTCAGCGAGAGGAACCACAAAATCTTACGGATAAATTCGTTAATACGATAAAGGGTTTGTACCCATTCCGTATCCATGGTTGCCGATTCGACGCGCGGCAGTTTGGTAATGTCTTTATAGATGGCCTGCATCTGATCCGGCGAAGTGGCAGGGTCGGGCGTAACGATAAAGACGTCGGGCAACGGGTTGCCATCGAGCATGGAAACGAGGTTTTGGTCGAGATTGGTCTGCAATTCTTCCAAACCTTCCTGCTTGCTGATAAAGCGGACTTTATCGATACGGCTGTCGCGTTGGAGCAGGTTTTTCACCGTATCGGCATCAGAACTTGCCGCATCGGTGTCCATATAGACCGTAATCTGTGGCGACTCGTTGAGTTTGCCCAACACGCTTTGTCCGCTTTGGATACCCAAATACATAAACAGCGGCAAGGTCATGGCAACGGCAAGCATGAGCAGGGTCAGCAACGTGCCGATGGGTTGGCGCAGAAGCTCTTTGAGCGCGGCGCGCGCCGATTCGACGTGTAACGAGATGTAGTGAATCATGCTCATGCGAGGCGTCCTTTCTGCAGGCGCAAGACGCGGTGGCCGTAATCCGCCATCAGTGTTTCATCGTGCGCCGCAACGATCACGGTCGTGCCTGCTTCATGGAAGGTTTTAAACAATTCCATAATATCCAGCGCGTAGGCGCGGTCGAGGCTGGCGGACGGCTCGTCGGCAATCAGCAGGCTGGGTTGGTGAACCACTGCGCGCGCGATGCACAAACGCTGTTGTTCGCCACCGGACAAAGTGATGGGCATATCGTTTTCGCGGCCTTTCAAGCCGACTTTCTCAATCGCAATACGCGCGCGCTCTTCCGCTTTGCGCGGCTGGTAGCCGCCAATCCGCAAAGGCAGGATAACGTTTTGCAAGACATTGCGGTCATAGAGGATTTTGTGGTCTTGGAAGACAATGCCGATATGTTGGCGCATAAAGCCGATCTGATTGTCGCTCAAGGTGCCGAGGTCTTGGTTGTTGAACCAAACCTTGCCTTTGGTAGGCTTGGTAATGCCTGAAATCAGCTTCAAAATGGTGGATTTGCCCGAGCCCGAATGGCCGGCGATAAAAATCATCTCACCTTTGTTAATCTGGAAACTGACATTTTTCAGGGCTTCGAAACCGCCGGGATAGGTTTTGGAAACTTGTTCGAAACGGATCATGGGTTTTCCTGAAAATAGGGTTTCAGACGGCCGGCATCATCGATAGGGCAACATGCCGTCTGAAAAAATGGGGATATTCACAGATTATAAATATTTCGGCTGCTTTTTGATAGTGAAACCCCGGTTCTGCCGGCGGATACACTGCCGGTTTGCAACACAAAACAACATGGTTTGAAAAAAGGCCGTCTGAACGATTGGGTCTCAGACGGCCTTTTGAGTTTATCGGCGTATTCCCCCAAAAGTAGGAATACAAACAAAGATAAGCAATGTTTCTAATTGAATCCTTATTCAAAATAGGCAACAATACCCAGAATAATTTCGTAATATTAAGTGGGAATAAATATGGATCATTCCGTTCATAACAAGCTGGTTTCTTTTATCTGGAGCATTGCAGACGATTGTTTGCGCGATGTCTATGTGCGCGGTAAATATCGAGATGTGATCTTGCCGATGTTTGTACTTCGCCGTTTGGATACCTTGCTTGAGCCAAGCAAAGAAGCGGTATTGGAAGAAGTTCGCTTTCAAAAAGAAGAATTGGCATTCACCGAATTGGATGACCTTCCCCTTAAAAAAATTACCGGCCATGTTTTTTATAACACCTCAAAATGGACCTTGAAATCCCTCTACCAAACCGCCAGCAATACACCACAGTACATGCTGGCAAATTTCGAAGAATATCTCGATGGTTTCAGCGCCAACGTGCAGGAAATTATCAACTGCTTCAAACTGCGTGAACAAATCCGCCACATGTCCCATAAAAATGTTTTGCTGAGTGTATTGGAAAAATTTGTATCGCCCTATATCAATCTTACCCCTAAAGAGCAACAAGACCCGGATGGCAACAAATTACCTGCCTTAAGCAATCTTGGCATGGGCTATGTGTTTGAAGAACTGATCCGTAAATTTAACGAAGAAAACAACGAAGAAGCTGGCGAACACTTTACGCCACGCGAAGTAATTGAGCTGATGACGCATTTGGTCTTTGATCCGCTCAAAAACCAAATCCCGGCAATTATTACGATTTACGACCCGGCTTGCGGCAGCGGCGGTATGCTGACCGAATCACAAAATTTTATTGAACAAAAATATCCGCTGCCAGAATCGCAAGGCGAGCGCTCAATTTTCTTATTCGGTAAAGAAATCAACGACGAAACCTACGCCATCTGCAAATCCGACATGATGATTAAAGGTGACAACCCTGAAAACATCAAAGTCGGCTCTACCCTTGCCACTGACAGCTTCCAAGGCAATTACTTTGACTTCATGCTTTCCAATCCGCCATACGGCAAAAGCTGGAGCAGCGATCAAGCTTATATTAAAGACGGCAACGATGTTATCGACAGCCGATTTAAAGTCAGCTTGCCTGATTACTGGGGCAATGAAGAAACCCTCGATGCCACGCCACGCTCCAGCGATGGACAGCTGCTATTCCTAATGGAAATAGTCAGCAAAATGAAATCGCCGAATGACAACAAAATCGGCAGTCGAGTAGCCTCCGTACATAACGGCTCAAGCCTCTTTACCGGCGATGCAGGTTCGGGGGAAAGCAACATCCGTCGCCATATTATTGAGAACGATTTGCTGGAGGCCATCGTACAGCTGCCTAACAACCTGTTCTACAACACAGGCATTACCACCTATATCTGGTTGCTGTCCAACAACAAACCTGAAGCGCGCAAAGGCAAAGTACAGCTGATTGATGCCAGCCTCTTATTCCGTAAGTTGCGTAAAAACCTAGGCGACAAAAACTGCGAATTCGCGCCGGAGCATATTGCGGAGATTACTCAAAACTATCTTGATTTCAGCGCTAAAGCACGCGAAACCGACAGCCAAAATGAAGCGGTCGGCTTAGCTTCGCAGATTTTTGACAATCAAGATTTCGGCTATTACAAAGTCACCATCGAACGCCCAGACCGTCGTTCTGCACAATTTACCGTAGAAAATATTGCGTCTTTACGTTTTGACAAAGCCCTGTTTGAGCCGATGCAATATCTTTATCAGCAACATGGTGAACAGGTTTACAACGCCGAATTTTTAGCCAAAACCGAGCCAGAAATCAGCGCTTGGTGTGAAGCGCAGGGCATTGCCTTAAACAATAAAAATAAGGCTAAGCTGTTGGATGTCAAAACGTGGGAAAAAGCCGCCGCACTTTTTCAGACGGCCTCAACCTTACTCGAACATTTCGGTTCAACCCAATTTGACGATTTCAACCAATTCAAACAAGCCGTGGAAGGCCGTCTGAAAGCCGAAAAAATCCCGCTTTCTGCCACAGAGAAAAAGGCCATTTTCAATGCAGTGAGTTGGTACAACGAAAATGCCGCCAAAGTGATTGCCAAAACACTCAAGCTTAAACCAAACGAATTAGATGCCCTTTGCCAACGCTACCAATGCCAAGCCGACGAGCTGGCAGACTTTGGCTAATACGCCACCGGCAAAGCAGGCGAATATCTCCAATATGAAACAAGCAGCGACTTGCGCGACAGCGAATCCATACCGCTCAAACAAAATATCCACGATTATTTTAAAGCCGAAGTGCAACCGCACATCAGTGAAGCATGGCTGAATATGGAAAGCGTGAAAATCGGCTATGAAATCAGCTTTAATAAATACTTCTACCGCCACAAACCATTACGCAGCCTTGCAGAAGTAGCCCAAGATATTCTCACTTTGGAAAAACAGGCTGACGGCTTGATTAGTGAGATTTTGGGCATATAAGCTGCATTGGGTATATTCAAGCGGTCAGATTTTAAGGATTTTTTGCAAATGAGACGATACGAGAGTTACAAAGATTCAGGTGTGGAATGGCTGGGGGACGTGCCGAGTCATTGGGAAAGTTTCCCATTATTTGTACAGGCTAAAATTTCAAGTATTACTAACCATATAGATAAAGAACTACTTTCTGTTTATTTAGATAGGGGGGTTGTCAGATTTAGCGATGTTGATGAAAAGAGGACCAATGTTACAAGTTTTGATTTAAGTAAATATCAGCTCGTTAGAAAAGGAAACTTGGTTTTAAATAATCAACAAGCATGGCGTGGTTCAGTGGGGGTTTCCAGCTATGAAGGTATTGTTAGTCCAGCGTATTTAATACTTGAGTTATCTAATAAATTTGATCCACATTATGCGAATTATTTATTTAGAAATGGTTCTATGGTTTCGCATTATCTTATTGCATCTAAAGGTGTGGGAACAATTCAGAGAAATTTATATTGGGGAAATTTAAGAAGAGCGCCTATTTTTATTCCTCCTCTCTCCGAACAACAAAAAATCGCACAATTCCTAGACGACAAAACCGCTAAAATCGATCAGGCGGTGGATTTGACGGAAAAACAGATTGCCCTGCTGAAAGAGCATAAGCAGATTCTGATTCAAAATGCCGTAACCCGTGGCTTAAACCCTGATGTGCCGTTAAAAGATTCCGGTGTGGAATGGATAGGGAAAGTGCCGGAGCCTTGGGAAGTGAAGCAAATTAAATATTTAACAAAAATTTATCGTGGAAAGTTTGGACATAGACCAAGAAATGATCCTGCCCTATATGATGGGATATATCCATTTGTTCAAACAGGTGATGTTGCTAGAGCAAATAAATATATAACGAACTATACTCAAACTCTAAATGATAAAGGGATAAAAGTAAGTCAGTTATTTCCCCAAGGAGCATTACTGATGGCTATTGCTGCTAATATTGGTGATGTAGCAATTTTAGATTTTGAAGCTTATGCTCCCGATAGCATTGTTGGATTTACACCTAATAAAGAGATATCTCTAAAATTTCTCTATTACTGTTTCATTACATTAGCAGAGGAATTAAAAAGATCAGCAATTCAAAATACACAAGCAAATTTAAATATAGAAAGAATAGGGTCTATAAAATCTGTATATCCAAACATTGAAGAACAATGCCAAATTACCAATTATCTTGATATACAAATAGGCAAAATAGACCAAACGATAGAATTAAAAACAGCCCATATTGAAAAACTGAAAGAGTATAAAAGCGTGTTGATTAACGATGTGGTAACTGGCAAGGTGCGAGTATAGGGTGTGAAAAGTGCGGCCAAAAAATCCGATGGATTTTGAATATTGGCAGCGCAACTTGGGTGTAATAAATAAATTTTAAAACATTCACAAAAGGGTGAAAAATGGTCTCAGGAACTAAGGAAAAAGATTTAGAAATTGCCATCGAAAAAGCCTTAACCGGCACTTGGCGTGAAAACATGGAAAATAAGCTGGGCGAGCCGAAGGCGGAATACCTGCCGCGACATCATGGTTTTGAGCTGGCATTTTCACAGGATTTTGATGCGCAGTTTGCGATTGATACGCGCCTGTTTTGGCAATTCCTGCAAACCAGCCAAGAGGCAGAACTTGCCCGTTTTAAACAGCTCAATCCAAACGATTGGCAACGTAAAATTCTAGAGCGGTTAGACCGCCAGATAAAGAAAAACGGTGTCTTGCACCTGCTGAAAAAAGGCTTGGATATTGATAGCGCCCATTTTGATTTGCTCTACCCTGTTCCGCTTGCCAGCAGCGGCGAAAAGGTCAAGCAGCGTTTTGAACAGAATCTGTTTAGCTGTATGCGCCAAGTGCCTTATTCTGCCTCAAGCAATGAAACGGTGGATATGGTGCTGTTTGTTAATGGCTTGCCGATTATTACCCTTGAACTGAAAAACCATTGGACGGGTCAGACGGCCATTGATGCCCAAAAACAATATCGCAACCGAGATTTAAGCCAAACGCTGTTTCATTTCGGGCGTTGTTTGGCGCATTTTGCCTTAGATACGGAAGAAGCTTATATGACCACCAAATTGGCGGGGCCTGCTACGTTTTTCTTGCCGTTTAATTTGGGCAACAACTGCGGCAAGGGCAATCCGCCGAATCCAAACGGACACCGCACGTCGTATTTATGGCAAGAGGTATTCAGCAAAGCCAGCCTTGCCAATATTATTCAGCATTTTATGCGTTTAGATGGTTCAACCAAAGATCCGCTGGAGAAACGCTCGCTCTTTTTTCCCCGCTATCATCAATTAGAGGTGGTGCGCCGTTTGATTGCTGATGTCAGCGAACAAGGCGTGGGCAAACGCTATCTGATTCAACACTCTGCCGGCTCGGGCAAATCTAATTCCATTACTTGGTTGGCGTATCAGTTGATTGAGGCTTATCCGCGCAATGAAAAGGCGGCAAACGGTAGAGAGGCAGACCGCCCGATTTTTGATTCGGTGATTGTCGTTACCGACCGTCGTTTGCTAGATAAGCAACTGCGCGACAATATCAAAGATTTTTCAGAAGTTAAAAATATTGTTGCGCCGGCGTTGAGTTCGGCAGAATTGCGCCAATCGCTTGAGCAGGGCAAAAAAATCATTATTACCACGATTCAGAAATTCCCGTTTATTGTCGATGGCATTGCTGATTTGGGTGATAAACAATTTGCGGTGATTATTGATGAGGCGCACAGCTCACAATCCGGTTCGGCACACGACAATATGAACCGAGCCATCGGAAAAACGGAAGACCTTGATGCCGAAGATGTGCAAGATTTGATTTTACAAGCCATGCAATCCCGCAAAATGCGCGGCAATGCGTCGTATTTTGCTTTCACCGCCACACCGAAAAACAGCACTTTGGAAAAATTCGGCGAGAAACAGGCTGATGGTAAATTTAAGCCGTTCCACCTTTATTCCATGAAACAGGCGATTGAAGAAGGCTTTATTTTAGATGTGATCGCCAATTACACCACTTATAAAAGTTTTTATGAGATCACTAAATCGATTGAAGATAATCCGGAATTTGATAGTAAAAAGGCACAAAGCCGTCTGAAAGCTTATGTGGAGCGTTCTCAACAAACGATTGATACTAAAGCAGAGGTGATGCTGGATCATTTTATCCAGCAAATCTTTAACCGTAAAAAACTCAAAGGCAAAGCCAAGGGAATGGTGGTAACGCAAAATATTGAAACCGCCATTCGCTATTTTCAGGCGTTAAACCGATTGCTGGCTGAGCGAGGCAATCCATTTAAAATTGCGATTGCGTTTTCAGGCAGTAAAGTGGTTGATGGTGTGGAATACACCGAAGCGGAAATGAATGGGTTTGCAGAAAGCGATACTAAAGAGTATTTCGATCAAGATGAATATCGTTTGCTGGTGGTGGCCAATAAATATCTGACCGGTTTTGACCAGCCGAAATTGTGTGCGATGTATGTGGATAAGAAACTCTCCGGCGTACTTTGTGTGCAAGCTTTATCACGTTTAAATCGCAGTGCGAATAAGTTGGGTAAACGCACGGAAGATTTGTTTGTATTGGACTTTTTTAACAGCGTTGAAGATATTCAGCAAGCATTTGAGCCGTTTTATACTTCTACGTCGTTGTCGCAAGCAACTGATGTCAATGTCTTGCATGATTTGAAAGATCAGTTGGATGAAACTGGCGTGTATGAACAAGCGGAGGTCAACGACTTTACTGAAGGCTACTTTGCCAATAAAGACGCACAGCAATTAAGCAGTATCATTGATGTGGCGGTTCAACGTTTCGATCATGAGTTGGATCTTGAGCCAACCCAAAAAGTCGATTTTAAAATCAAGGCAAAGCAGTTTTTAAAAATTTACGGGCAAATGGCCTCCATCATCAATTTTGAAAATATTGCTTGGGAAAAGCTCTATTGGTTCCTCAAATTCTTAGTGCCCAAATTAAAAGTACAGGATCCGATGGATGAATTTGACGAAATTTTAGATGCAGTGGATTTAAGCTCTTACGGCTTGGCGCGCACCAAACTGAATTACAGCATTAAATTAGATGATGAAGAAACAGAGCTTGACCCACAAAATCCCAATCCACGCGGCACGCATGGTGAAGATAAAGAAAAAGATCCGATTGATGAAATTATTCGTGTATTTAACGAAAGATGGTTTCAAGATTGGAGCGCAACGCCGGATGAACAACGGGTAAAATTTATCAATATTACTGAGCGCATTCGTAGCCATAAAGACTTTGAGCAAAAATATCAAAACAACCCGGATGTTCATACCCGTGAATTAGCTTTCCAAGCCATTTTGCGCGATGTGATGAGCGAACGCCATCGGGATGAACTAGAGCTATACAAACTTTTTGCGAAAGATGCCGCATTTAGAACCGCTTGGACGCAGAGTTTGCAACGAGCTTTGGCTAGGTAGAAAAAAAGGCCGTCTGAACGATTGGGTTTCAGACGGCCTCGGTATCAGCGTAGGTTAAGCACCCTATCCGCTGTTTTATTTACATTTGGTTTTGGCCAAATTCACAGCAGCAGTCAGGCTTTTTTCGTTGACTTCGCCGGTGATGGTTTGTTTGTAGCCGCATTTCGGCGCTTCAACGACAGTGAAAGGCAATACGCCGACGTTGTTGCCGTGGGCTTTCATGAAGTTGCGGCTGTTGGCGCCGGTGTAACGCCAAATCGGATAACTGACCGGTGTTTGTTTCAGGAACTTGCCAATGTTGTCAGTGGTATCCAGCGCGATGCCGACCATATCGACGCTGCCTTTTTTCTGCGCTTTGTACCATGCGGACATGGCGGGCATTTCTTTACGGCAGGGGCCGCACCAGGTTGCCCACAGGTTGACCACGCGCACGGGGGCTTTGAGCGATTCCAGGCTTTGCGGTTTGTTGTCCTGCCAACCAGCTGTTTCATCGGCGGCAAAGGCCGGTACAGCGGTAAAAACGGTGGCGGACAAGAGAAGGGCGGTTAAGGCTTTCATGGTTGTATCCTTGAGGTTGCCAATCGAAATTGTGTTTATTGTAAAACGGTTTGGTGGGTATGCCTACCGATTCGTATCAAGATATCAAGTAAAAAGTTTGAGTAAAAATCAGTTGCAGACGATAATAACCGCCATCATTGAATGATTTTGCAATAATACGGAGACTTTCATGCCGTCTGAATTCACACTTTATCACAACCCGCGTTGCAGCAAATCGCGTGCCGCGCTGGCTTTGCTCGAAGAAAAAGGCGTTGCCGCCGACGTGGTCAAATATCTGGATACCGCGCCTGATTTGGCGACTTTGCAGGATATGTTTGCCAAACTCGGCATCGAATCGGTGCGCGGCATGATGCGCACGAAAGACGATTTGTACAAAGAATTGGGTTTGGACAATCCCGATTTGGACAATGCCGCCCTGCTTCAGGCAATCGCCGAACACCCTGCCCTGCTTGAGCGCCCCGTTTTGGTAACGCCTACGCGTGCAGCCATCGGCCGTCCGTTGGAAAACATTGCCGCCCTACTCGGCTGATAGGGTTGGATAAGGCCGTCTGAAGATGATTTCCCTGCTTAAAAGCCGCAATGGCCTGCGATATTACCTGTTTCGCGGCCTTGCTTTGAGCGTTTTGCTGGTGTGCGGTATTTTTTTGAGCGGCACATGGCAGATTTACCGGACAGGTTCGCACACCTTGCCGAAGGACGTTCATGCCGATGCGGCGGTGGTATTGGGTGCGGCAGCGTGGGACAAACGCCCGTCGCCGGTATTCCGTGAGCGCATCAACCACGCCATCACGCTCTACCAAAGCCATCGTGTCGGCAAAATCATTTTCACCGGCGGCACGCCCAAAAAAGGATTTATGACCGAAGCCGAAGTGGGGCGCCGATACGCGCTCAAGCAGGGCATACCGGCGCACAATATCCTGTTTGAAAACACATCGCGCAACACTTACGAAAACCTGCGCAATATCGTCCCCATCATGCACGCCAACGGCATCGGTAGCATTATCGTTGTCAGCGACCCGTATCATTTGGCGCGCGCCGAAGAAATGGCCGCCGATTTGGGCTTGTCAGACGCACAGTTCTCCGCCACCCCGACCACGCGCTTTGACGAGCGCAACAAGAAAGCCAAGTTCCTGATGCAGGAGAGCTATTCTTTGTTTCTCTACCGTATCGGCAAATGGAGCGATGCAGTTTGGAATTGGATAGGTGCTTGAGCTTTCGGTAATCCATGTAAAAGGCCGTCTGAAGCCTTTTAGGTTTCAGACGGCCTAAATGTATTCTTACTTATTGATATTGATTTGCAGCTACACTGCCAAAAAAGACTACAGCCAGTACCAGATAAATTACCATTACGATGGCAAACAGAATCAAGGTAGCCTTGAAATAATTAGCTTTATTTGGATTGGTGTTTGAGCCGAATGCCCATACAAGCATCATAACTATATTGACCAGCGGAATCATCATAATCAAGTTTGTTATCAACCATTCTTTGACGCTTACAATTGGAGCCTGTTGATGGCCGATTTGGTTTTGTCCGTTCATTATGTACTCAGTAATTTTGTTGAAAGAACAGTAATTATACTCATTAAATCTTTATCGGCATAGCATGCTCAGGCCGTCTGAATCTTCAGACGGCCTGAGCCTATGATTTTTGCAGCCGCTATTTCAATCGGATGTAAAACGTACCGTCCGGCACGACGGGCAGGTATTTGCGGTAGAAGTCCAGATAGGTCTTGTTTGGGTCTATGTCGGCAAACTGCTGCGGATACAGGGTTTTGGCGATAAATTGCGCGCTGGCCAAATCGGTGAGCGAGCGGGAGGCGGTGTGGTAGATGCCGTAAACGCGTTTGTTTTTGACGGCAGGAATGTCTGCCCAGCCTTTGCGTTTGACAAATCCGGCCAGTCGGCGTTGCGCATCGGCCTGGCTGATGCCTATGCCCATCGCCATAATGTCAGGCTTGTCTTTATGGCCGTTTTCCGTCCCCGAAATGACGATGACGTCGGGTTTGGCCGTCAGGAATTTTTCAGGGTTTACCGGTCCCCAGTTTTTAACGTAAGGCGCGGCGATATTGTTGCCGCCTGCTGTGTCGGCAATCGCGCCCCACATATCTTTGCCGAAGGTGTAGCTGTATTCGGACGGGCCTTTGTCGCCGAACTCGATATAGATTTTCGGTTTGGACTGCTTGGCGCGTGCGACGCGTTTTTGGATGTCGGCAATGCCTCGGGCGTATTCGGCGGCAATTTTTTGGGCGCGCGCCTGCGTACCGTTGAGTTCGCCGAAAATTTCCGCACTGCGCGTGTGCCGCGCGACGGTTTCGGCGTTGAAATCGACCACGACGACGGGTATGCCTGCCGCTTTAATGCGCGGCAGATGGGTGGCGACGGCCTTATACTGCCAGTCGGCCAGAATCAATACGTCCGGCTTGAGCGCGAGCGTTTTCTCCAGTGAAAACGTGCCGGTGTTGATGTTGCCGATGTCGGCAATGTTTTGCAGCGTAGGCAGCTTCTGTTTGAACATCGCCCAGCTGCCGGGATTGAATTTCTCCCAAAACTCACGCGAAATGCCGATGACGTTTTTAAATTTGTCCGCGCCCGTTACCGCGATATAGTCGGGATAGTAAAACGCCAAAACCGCGCGTTTGACAGGGACATCGACTTTGACTTCGCGTCCCAATACGTCTTTGATAGTTTTGATTTCGGCTTGGGCAAAAAGGGGCAGGAGGGCGAGGGCGGCAAATAAAGCGCGTTTGTTCATGAGCGGATACTTTCAAAGAAATGATTATCATTTGTTTTGTTTTCAGGAGAAAAGTTCCCAGACGGTCCTTCTGCGCCGACATTATTTTCAGACGGCCTTACATTGTTTAAACCTTGCCGAAAAAGTAAAATAACCATTTTAAAAGATTTTGGAGCCATCATGACCGTCAAAACCCGTTTCGCCCCCAGCCCCACCGGCTACCTGCACATCGGCGGCGTACGCACCGCCCTGTTCTCATGGGCGTTTGCCCGCCATCATAAAGGCGATTTCCTATTGCGTATCGAAGACACCGACTTGGCGCGCTCTACTGCCGAATCCGTCAACATCATCCTCGACGGCATGAAATGGGTCGGCCTGGACTACGACAATGCCGACAACGTCGTTTACCAAACCCGCCGTTTCGACCGCTATAAAGAAGTCATTGCCGAACTTTTAGAAAAAGGCCATGCCTATTACTGCTATTGCAGCAAAGAAGAGCTGGAAGCCATGCGCGAGAAAGCCGAAAAAGAAGGCACGGCGACTTACGACCGCCGTTGGCGTCCGGAAGAAGGCAAAACTCTGCCCGAAATCCCTGCCGACGTGCAACCCGTCGTCCGTTTCAAAACGCCTTTGGACGGCGTCACCAAATGGACGGACTTGGTCAAAGGCGAAATCTCCATTCCCAACGAAGCGCTCGACGACCTGATTATCGCCCGCGCCGACGGCACACCGACCTACAACTTCTGCGTTGTCGTGGATGACTACGACATGGGTGTTACCCACGTTATCCGCGGCGACGACCATGTGAACAACACCCCGAAACAAATCAACATCTTAAAAGCCATTGGCGCCACCCTGCCCGAATACGGCCACCTGCCCATGATTCTTAACGAACAAGGCAAAAAAATCTCCAAACGCAGCGGCGATACCGTTGCCATTACCGACTTCGGCGCAATGGGCATCCTGCCCGAAGCCATGCTCAACTATCTGGCGCGTTTGGGCTGGGCGCACGGCGACGACGAATTCTTCACGATGGAACAATTCATCGAATGGTTTGATTTGAAAGACGTTTCCCTGTCTCCAAGCCGCATGGACTTGAAGAAACTCTACTGGATTAACGGCGAACACATCAAAATCACGCCTAACGACAAACTGGCCGAAATGGTAAAACCCCGCCTCGCCCTGCGCGATATCCATGAAACCAGCAAGCCCGCTTTGGAAGACGTGTTGGCATTGGTCAAAGACCGCGCCCAAGACCTGAACACGCTTGCCGACGAGTGCCTCTACTTCTACGTCAAACAAACCCCTGCCGAAGCAGATGTGCAGAAACACTGGGACGATGAAGCCGCCGCCCGTATGCTGCGCTTTGCCGAACGCCTTGAGGGTTTGGAAGACTGGACCGCCGAAGCCATCCACGACCTCTTCAAACCTTTCTGCGACGAAGAAGGCATCAAAATGGGCAAACTCGGTATGCCCCTGCGCCTCGCTGTCTGCGGTACGGCAAAAACCCCAAGCGTCGATGCCGTATTGGCATTAATCGGCAAAGAAGAAGTGTTGAAACGGATCCGTTCGTAAGGCATGAATGATAAAAGGCCGTCTGAAAGTTTTTCAGACGGCCTTTTGAGTTGTTCAGATTTAGTCTTCAGACTATAATCATTACGTCTTTATAAGGGTATGATTATGAAAAAAATTTCTTTTAAAGTTATTCTAGTACTCATATTTATATTAATAGTGTTTATTTGTCTATTTTTTAGATTTTTAAATGGAAATAATAACTTATTTCCATTAATTCAAGGAAAAAATAGTATCCCTTTAATCGAGATTTTTAATGGGTATGATGAAGTTTGTATTCAAGAACCTTATGTATTGGAAACTGATTTTGAGAATAAATTAGGACAAGATTTATTTTTTTACAAAATGGCCGAAGATAAAACAATATTTTGGGGTAAAAAAAATGGAAAATTTGAGAAGGTTTATTACATTGAATCGTGGCCTATGAACAAACAACCCGAAGTTTGTTATCCTGTAAATGAAAATATTTGTTTACAGGCAGAAATATCAAATAATTCAAGTTTTTCTAACTTTAATTTAGGGAAGTGTGAAAATGAGTGATTACTATTTTAGTCTTAGTACTGTTAAGGCGTATGTAGCTGGTACTTTTGTGTCGCATGCAGTAAAAAAGGCTAATGAATATGGTGGCTTTGCAGGGGAAGATGATATAGACCCACATAATAATAGCTATGATGCATATAGACATGCTCTTTTAAGTGCAGTTATGACTCAAAATATTCAAGAAGTAGCTGAAGGTATATTAATATCTGATTCTGGTATTGCTTACCCTGTATCTCAGGATCAATTTCATGAATTATCCAAGGTAATAGGACGTGATCAAGCTAAAGCAATACTTGATGATCATGAAGATATTTCTAAAAAGCCTGCTAACATGAGTATGGAGGATTGGCGAAAAGAAGTTAACATGGATAAATGGAATAACGCCGTTGGACAAAAGGAATATTTCAAATGGGAACAAGCAATAATCAAAGGAGAAACTAAAGATCCATTGGAAAAATGGATCTATGATGCAGTAAAAAGAGGAGAGACAATAAATAATTTGGATGATAATCGCGTTTTTACTGAGGAAATGAAATTATCATTTAAAAATGAGAAAGAACAGCTACTACAATATTCACAGTCCTTTTTTGTATCCAAACTACAATCCCTTGCTCCTGAAACCCAAAATCTTTTCAATGCAGTAAAAGGACATCTAACCGAATACCATGAGAAAAATGGGATACCGATTGAGGAAGCAAAACTGCAAAATTCCGCAATGGCTCTTACTGCGTTGGGTTATTCCAAAAAAATGACAGATGTCACGCTGTTTAATGTAAAAGACGGACAGTATCTGATTGGTGAGCGTAATCCCGTATTGAATCGAGTATCTATGGATATGCAGACAGCAGCCTATATTCCGATAGAAGAAAGCCTTGCAAAGGTTCAAGAAGCGACGCAGCGTTTTGAGTATGAAGAACAACAAAGACAGTATGCTCAGTCACAAGCACAGGGGATGAGTCGTTCTTAAAACGTAATTGAAGGGAAGGCCGTCTGAAATGTTTCAGACGGCCTTTTCTAATAAAACCAGAAAATAATGGAATCAGGCGGAGAATATGAGAAAATAATGCCTGCCTCTCGAAACAGATGATTGGATTAACTTTTATCAGCAGCCTAAATGTCCGGATTGGATAAAATAAGCCATTAAGAACAAAGACCAATAAGCCTATTATGTAAACTTGGCGGCTGGAAAATCGGCTCTGCGCTTTACTTTACAAATCAAACAACTTTAAAGGAAAACCCATGAAAAAAACCTTACTTGCCCTGATGATGTTATCCGCCGCCGCCGCGTATGCCGGTGAGGCGGAAGACCGTTTGCTGTCCGTCCAATCGGTTTACCGCGCCGCTTTGAATGAGCAAAACAGCAACGATAGCAAAATCATTTCTCTGCAAAGCGATTTGGAAAGTGCGCAGCGCCGTTTACAGGCTGCGCAATCCGATATTGACCGTTTGAAAGGCGAAATTCAGACGGCCTTGGCTCAGAAAGAGCAGCAAAATGCCAAGCTGCAACAAGCCGGCCAGATGTTGGATGCGGCGTGGAATGCTGTTTACGGTGTAGGCGGCAGCAAGGCGAATCAATAATTTAGACATTGTATTATATTTGCGTTTTACGCTTCTTTTATTATATTTATAAGGAAACCTCATGTCCCTACCTCCCTGCCCGAAATGCCACTCCGAATACACTTACGAAGACGGCGCCCAATACGTTTGTCCTGAGTGCGCCTATGAGTGGAACGAGGCCGATGCTGCGGCCGTCGGCGATGATGCCTTGGAAGTCAAAGATGCCAACGGCGCGGTCTTGCAAGATGGCGATACGGTTGTCTTGATTAAAGATTTGAAAGTCAAAGGCAGCTCTATGGTCATCAAGCAAGGCACCAAAGTCAAAGGCATCCGCTTACAAGAGGGCGACCACAATATCGGTTGCAAAATCGATGGCAGCGCGATGAACTTGAAATCTGAGTTCGTCAAAAAAGCCTAAAGATTTTATTTTTGAAAGGCCGTCTGAAATCCTAATATCAGGTTTCAGACGGCCTTCATTTATTTCACTCAAGATAAAATAAATTCTTATTTAAAATTGAATAAGTTTTATAAATTTGAATTTTGGGCCGTCTGAAAAAACGGCGGCAAAATGTTCCGCACATACGCGGGTGCAAAACCGTTAAAATAACGCTTTCCCCTATTCTACGGAACCATTATGCCTCAGCCGACCGCCAAACAGATTTTGCACGAAGTATTCGGTTATCCCGAATTTCGTGGTAAGCAGGAGGCTATCGTCAATGCTTTGGCCGGCGGCGAGAGTTTGATGGTGCTGATGCCGACGGGCGGGGGCAAGTCTTTGTGTTACCAGATTCCGGCGCTGATGCGCGAAGGCGTGGCGGTTGTCGTATCGCCGCTGATTGCGCTGATGAACGACCAAGTGGCCAGCCTGCATGTGGCCGGGATTGAAGCGGCGGCAGTCAACAGCAGCACATCGGCGGATGAGGCGCGCGAGATTGCCGACAAGCTTGCCCAAGGCCGTCTGAAACTGCTTTATGTCGCGCCGGAACGCTTGGTTACCGACCGCTTTTTGCGTTTTCTCGACCAACAAACCGTCAGCCTGTTTGCCATTGATGAGGCGCATTGCGTCAGCCAATGGGGACACGATTTCCGCCCCGAATATCAACAGCTCGGCATGCTTGCCGAACGCTATCCGAACGTCCCGCGCATCGCCCTGACCGCTACCGCAGATGCGGCCACGCGCGCCGACATCAAGCATTATCTGCATTTGGACGATGCGCCCGAATTTATTTCCAGCTTTGACCGTCCGAATATTTATTATCAGGTTATCGAAAAAAATAATGGCAAAAAACAATTGCTGGATTTCATCCGCAAGCAGATGCATGGGCAAAGCGGCATTGTGTATTGCTTAAGCCGCAAAAAAGTCGAGGATGTGGCGCAGTTTTTGTGTGAAAACGGCTTGGAGGCGATTCCGTATCATGCCGGTTTGAGCATGGACGTGCGCGAGGAAAACCAACGCCGTTTTACGCATGAAGACAATATTATTGTGGTGGCGACCGTGGCGTTCGGCATGGGCATAGACAAACCCGACGTGCGTTTTGTCGCCCATCTCGATATGCCCCAAAGTGTCGAACATTTCTATCAGGAATCGGGGCGCGCCGGCCGGGACGGGTTGCCTGCCGTGAGCTGGCTGTGTTACGGCTTGAACGATTGGGTGTTGCTGCGAGAACGGATTGCCGAAGGCAACAGCGACGAAGTGCAAAAGCAAATCGAAATGCAAAAACTCGATGCCATGCTTTCCGTCTGCGAAACCGCCGCCTGCCGCCGCGTGTTGCTGCTCAAACATTTCGGCGAAGAATCCGGACCCTGCGGCCATTGCGACAACTGCCTGCATCCGCCTGTGCGGTTTGACGGCACGGTGTTGGTGCAAAAATTACTCAGCTGCGTGTACCGCGCCGGACAACGTTTTGCCGCCGGTTACATCACCAACCTTTTACGCGGCAAAAGCGACGATTGGATACAGCGCAACGGCCATGACAAGTTATCCACATTCGGCATCGGCAGCGAACAGACCGACAAAGAATGGCGCAGCGTTATCCGCCAGTGCATCAGCCTGGGCTATCTCTCTGTTAACGTCGAGCAGCATCAAGCCCTGCAGCTGACCGAAGCGGCAAAAAAAGTCCTCAAGGGCGAAACCGAAGTCATGCTGCGCCCCCTGCGCCGCGAAAAAACGGCCACCCAAAAGCCGAAAGACGATTGGTTGCGCACCGAGCGCGAAGAGCGTTTGTGGCAGGCATTGCGCCAATGGCGGCAACAACGCGCCCGGGCAGAGGAAGTGCCGGCCTATGTGGTTTGCGGCGACAAAACCCTGCGCGATATTGTCGAAAAAATGCCCCGAAGTTTGGAAGATTTGCATCAAATCTACGGCTTGGGCGAGGCGAAAATCAATAAATTCGGTTTGGAGATACTCGACGTTTGCGAAACGGCCGAAGCCGGTACGGTTTCCACAGACAGTACACAAGTTATCCATAGTTTGAGCGAGCGCGAACAGGCCTTAAAACAGGCTTTGGAAACTTGGCGTGAGCAGCAGGCAAGTGCCGATCAAGTCACGCTGGGAACGGTGTTCTCCAACGAAAGCATGGACGACTTACTGACCAATACGCCTGCTGAACCCATCGACCTTTTAGGCGTGTATAAACTCGGCGAAAAACGCATCGAACAATACGGCGAGGGCATTTTAAACATCTGCCGCCCGTTTTCAGACGGCCTGAGCGAAGAGGACAAACGCAAACGCCGATTGATGCGCCGTCTGCTTCAGTGGAACATCGACACTGCCCGTCATGAAGGTCTCGAAGCCTATCAGATATGCAGCAAAGTTACCCTGCGCGCCATTGCCGCCCGACGGCCGCAAGATTTGGCGGAGCTGGCGGAAATCCACGGCATGAGTGCGGAGAAAACCGACAAATACGGTGCGGAAATTGTCGAATTGTGCAAACAAGCGGATTAATGGATTGCGATTATCATCAAAGGCCGTCTGAAACCCAATCAAACATGGTGTTTCAGACGGCCTTTTTGAATTTTTAATCTTTATAAAACAATGAATAAGAAAATATCTTCATTTATTTTGTCAGTTTTTTAAAGCTGCCGCGTCTAAACAGGCATGAAAAATGGGATGGTGCCGATGGATTTTTCGTCCCATCCCATTCGACACACATCGATTAGGAAAATAAATGAACACCTCATCCAACCCCTCTTGGCAGGCCGCTTTCGGTTTGTTGGCACTCAGGCTTTTTGCCGCGTATGAATTTCTTGAATCCGGCTTGGAAAAATGGAACGGGGAAAACTGGTTTGCAGAAATAAACAGCCAATTTCCCTTTCCGTTCAATTTGTTGTCGGATACGGTCAACTGGAATTTGGCGATGTGGGCGGAACTGGTTTTGCCTGCGCTGCTCATCGTCGGCTTGGCAACGCGGCTGTCCGCGTTGGGATTGATGGTTGTGACGGCTGTCGCATGGTCTGCGGTACATGCCGGCTTGGGTTACAATGTGTGCGACAACGGTTATAAAATGGCACTGATTTATTTGGTTGTTTTATTTCCTGTCCTGTTACAGGGCGCTGGCCGTCTGTCTTTGGATGCACTGCTGAAGAAACGCTGTTGCCGCATCAAGCATTTTCTTTAAGGATTATCTTTAAGGATTAATGGTCGCGGGCCGACTTTAAATGCCCGATATTATCCCTTGATTTGTTTTAAAACCCATATTTTAAAAAGGAAGTTGAAATGAAAAAAAATGTAGCTGCTGCTCTGGCCGGTGCACTGTCCCTGTCTTTGGCTGCCGGTGTTGTTGCCGCTGATAAAGCCGCCAGCGACGTGGCCGTTGAGAAAACTGTTAAAGCTGCCGAAGGTACTTGCGGCGCGGCTGCCAAAGCCGGTGAAGGTACTTGCGGCGCAGCCATGAAAAAAGCACACGCCAAAAAAGGCAAAGTATCTAAAGCCAAAGCTGCCAAAGTAGTAGAAGGCAAATGCGGCGAAGGTAAATGCGGTTCTAAATAATCCTGCAACATACCTTTAACAAAGTCGCATTTTACAAACGAAAATGCGACTTTGTCATTCATACAGCACCATAACAGGACATCACCATGATTCAACACGCAGGCTTGGGCTACCGCCGCGACTTGGCGGAAGACTTCCTCTCGCTTTCAGACGACAGCCCGATACGCTTTATCGAAGCCGCCCCCGAAAATTGGCTGAAAATGGGCGGCAGGGCGCGCAAACAGTTTGACCGCGTGGCGGAACGGCTGCCGTTGGCATTGCACGGATTATCCATGTCGCTGGGCGGACAAGCCCCGTTGGATACTGCCTTGATAGACGGAATCAAAGAAATGATGCGCCGTTACGATTGCACGTTTTTCTCCGACCATTTGAGCTACTGCCACGACGGCGGTCATCTCTACGATTTGTTGCCGCTGCCTTTCACTGAAGAAATGGTGCAACATACCGCGCGGCGTATCCGCGAAGTGCAAGACCGATTGGGCTGCCACATTGCCGTAGAAAATACGTCCTACTACCTGCATTCTCCGCTTGCCGAAATGAACGAAGTCGAGTTCCTTAACGCGGTTGCACGCGAAGCCGACTGCGGCATTCATTTGGACGTGAACAATATTTACGTCAACGCCGTCAATCACGGACTGTTGTCGCCTGAAGCCTTTTTAGAAAATGTGGATGCAGGGCGCGTGTGTTACATCCACATCGCCGGACACGATGTCGAAACCCCTGAGCTTTTAATTGATACCCACGGCGCGGCGGTATTGCCGACCGTTTGGGATTTGCTCGAACTCGCCTATACCAAACTGCCGACGATTCCGCCCACCCTGTTGGAACGCGATTTCAATTTCCCGCCTTTTGCCGAACTTGAAGCCGAAGTCGCTAAAATCGCCGACTATCAAATGCGTGCCGGAAAGGAATACCGCCGTGCAGCCTGAAACTTCCGCCCAATACCAACACCGCTTTGCCCAAGCCATACGCGAAGGCGAAGCCGCAGACGGATTGCCGCAAGAGCGCCTGAACGTCTATATCCGCCTGATACGCAACAATATTCACAGCTTTATCGACCGCTGCTATACCGAAACGCTGCAATATTTTGACAGCGAAGAATGGGGCCGTCTGAAAGAAGGTTTCGTCCGCGACGCGCGCGCCCAAACGCCCTATTTTCAAGAAATCCCCGGCGAGTTCCTCCAATATTGCCAAAGCCTGCCGCTTTCAGACGACCTCTTGGCATTGATGGACTTTGAACACACCCAGCTGCTCGCCGAAACCGCTCAAACCGACAGCGAAGCCTCGCCTGCTGATTCAGACGATTTGGCTTACACCTTTTCTCCCGCCGCCTTTGTGCGCCGTTATCAGTATGATGTGACGGACGAATTACAGGAGGCGGAAACCGCCGTTTTGGTGTGGCGTGATAATGAAGACGACGTAATGTACCAAACCCTCGACGATTTCGACGCATTATTGCTGGAAACGCTGGCAGAGACGCCCACTTCCCTAAACGGCCTGCAAACCATGCTGGCAGAGTTCATGCCTTCTGAAAACGTTTGGCAGGACGCATTAAGGCAGAAATGGACGGATTGGCTGGAACAGGGCATTTTGGTTGCGGCATAAATCAAGGCCGTCTGAAACGGGCGCAGTCGGTTTCGGTAAAACAAAAATACTACTGAAATCGTTTATAGATTCAATCGCATGCTCTTGCCGTATCAGCGTAAAATCAGAAGCATATTGATCATTCATTTCATACTGATACATTATGGCCCTACCCGAACTGACCGATGCCGAGCTTGCCGAATCCCGTAAACTGCTGCTGCGCTTTGCCCATATCCAGCTGCCCGACCGCCCCGATTTGGCGGAAGACCTCGTCCAGGAAACCATGCTTTCCGCCTACCGTGCGGCCGAGGGTTTCAAAGGCGGCGCCCAGGTGAGCAGCTGGCTGTTTGCAATCTTAAAAAACAAAATTACCGACTGCCTGCGCCAAATCGGGCGGCAACGCCAAGTTTTCGTCACGCGCGACGAGGAAGCTTTGGATGAAGCCTTTGAAGGACATTTTGCCGCCGACGGACATTGGACGGACGAAGGTCAGCCTCAGGGTTGGGACTCGCCCGAAGCCAGTTTGAACAATAAAGAGTTCTATCAAGTTTTGCAGACCTGCCTCTACCATCTGCCGGAAAACACCGCCCGCGTGTTTACCATGAAAGAGATTCTCGGCTTTTCAAGCGATGAAATCCGCGAGCAATGCGGCATCAGCCATGCCAACTACCACACTATTATGCACCGCGCGCGCGAAACCTTGCGCCAGTGTCTGCAAATCAAATGGTTCTCCCATGTCTGACAGGAAAACGCCATGAAAAAATGCCGCAAAATAACCGATCTGATTTCCAAACAGCAAGACCAAGTGCGTCTCAGTCTTTTTAACCGCATTGCCCTTGCCGTGCACCTGTCGCTCTGTCCCCGTTGCCGCGAATATAAGAAACAGCTCGCATTAATTAGCAACGCCATGCACAAGATGTTTCGATGATTCAAAAAAGGCCGTCTGAAACCTACCCCTGTCCGTTTCAGACGGCCTTTTTGTGTCCGCTTGATTTATCGCTAATCTTGAATAAGCCGTGGCTGGCCGCTCACTTTTTTAGTTGCCTTTATTTTCAAACTTGCGCCGTTGGCCTTTGTCTTTTGAGGCATGGGAGAAAGATTCTAATACGGTAGAACAAGAAAAAGGCCGTCTGAAAGATGAATTTCAGACGGCCTTTTTCACGGCTTTTAGTGTTGTTCTTCCGGCTCGGGTTCGTCTTTGCCGAACCAGTTGTCAAAGCGGATGGTGTATTTCAACTCGCCGCCGGATGAGCGTGTGCCGATGCGGGCAATGGCTTGGATGGCGCGGGTCAGTTGGTACACGAGTTTGACGGATTGTTCGGCGCTGGAGATGCCGTATTCGTAACCTACGTAGAGGTTGTTGGTGAGCTGTTTGCCGACGGTCAGGACTTGTTCGGCAGGGTTGAGCTCGCCGGTTTGGGCGTTGCGGCTGCGTTTGCTGGTAAAGCCCAAATCATCGACAAGGCCGATGCGGTCGTTGACTTGGCCGGCAAGCAATGCGCTGGCGGCGGCGGAGAGTGTAGCGTTGTCGCCGTCGCTGCCGCTGCTGGCACGGTTGAGGATGAGCCAGGAGAGTTTGTCTTTTTCGCTCATGGCTTCTTTGGCAACCAAGGTCACGCGCGGATTGCTGAGGCTGCCGAGGACTTCGACACCTGCGCCGACCGGGGAGAGACGGCGTTCGGCACGGATGTTGAGGTTCGGATCGGTCAGCGGGCCGACAAAGGAAACCGAGCCTTTGGTGATGTCGAGGTCTTGGCCGTAGGCTTTGTAGCGGCCTTTGACAACGCGCACGGTACCGACGCCTTGGACGGCTTCGCCGGGGCGGGACGTGATGGTCAGTTTGCCGCCGATGGTAACGTCTGCGCCGTAGCCGACAAAGCGGACATTGTCGTTGATGTTCAAGACAAGGTTCAGATTAATCGGCGTGGTGGCCGTTGCTTCTTTTTTGGTTTCGCCCAGTACAACCACGTCGTCATCGAGGGTCGGCATGGAGGATTTTTGCGAACCAAACCTGCCGTAGTCGGTGTTGAGCGTGCCGTTGAGCGATACGCCTTTTTCCGGATTGTAGAGGACTTTGGCCGCACCGGAGAGCTGCAGTTGGCGGTTTGGACGCGAGAGGGTGCGGTATTTGTCGAAGACGATGTCCACGTCGACATCGGGGTTGGCGTTGGCAAGGTTGACCGCGCCTTTGAGCTCAATCGTGCCGCCTCGGTGGAATTTGAGGCTGTCGATCACCCATTTTTGACCCTGCAGGCGTGAACGCAATACGCCGTTATCGAGAATTAAGCCTTGGGTTTGATGGCGGTAATAGAGGTTGTCGCCGTTAATCAGGCCGCTCAGTTGCGGATCGTTCAGACGGCCTGCCAAGTTGACGGCGGCGTTCAGACGGCCTTTGAGGGTCTGGCCGACGGGCAGGAAATTGCGGAAGACTTCGAGGTTGGCAACGTTCAGGTTGAGTTTGCCGCTCAGAGGGGCGGTGTCGAAGCTGCTGCCCTGACCGATGTTGACGGTACCGTCGGCCCGGCCGTAATTGGTTTGGAGGTCGAGGTTGCTGTTGACGGTAGGCGAACCGAGTCGGCCACCGATAGTGGCGGTCGCGTTCAGACGGCCTGCAATGCCTTGGGCTGTCGCCGGCATAAAGGATTTGAGCGAGCCCAAATCGGGAACGCTGATATTAATCTTGCCGCTGACGGGAGCGTTGTTGATGTTGTTGCCGAACTGTTGGGCGATGCCGAGCGTGCCGTCAACTTTGCCGAAGCGGGTGTTGCCTTCCAGCGTGCTGTCGATGCGGCCGTTTTGGAAACGGGTGCGCAGGGCGAGCGCGGAAAGTCCCAAAGGCTGTTTGTTTTTCGGATCTTTGCTCGGCAGGATGATGTCGCCGCTTTGACGGTTGATGTTGAGGAAGCCGCGCGCGTTTTGACTGTACGCCAAATCCCAGTCGCCGCCCAAGACGAGGTTGTGTTCGATGGGCGGGGTGTAGAAGTTGTGCAACTCGGTAATGTGTAGATTTTGCGCGCTGCCTTTGCTGGTAATGCCGGCTTTTTTGTCCCAAACGAAATTTTGCAGGTTGAGGCTGCCGCCCATGGCCGCCCAGCGTGCGCTGCTGAGGGAGACGCGTTCGCTGCCGGCTTCGAGGTTGAGGCGGTTTTGCAGTTTGAGGTTGAATGCGCCGCTGATGTCGAGCGTGTCGACCGTGCCTTTCCATTGGGTTTGGTCTTTGTTGAGGCCGCCGGCGGCGTCGAGGTCGAGTTTGTAGCGTTTGTTGTCCACCGCCATGTTGCTGTTGCCGCGGATATGGTGGTGCGAGCCTGTGCCGCTGATGAGCAGGTTGACGTTGTCGATCATGGCCGCGCCGCCGGAGACGGCGATGTGTTCGCCTTTGATGTCGGCACTCAGCGGACGGTTGGTGTCGGGCGAACCTTTGAGCTTGAAGTCGAGGGTGCGGATGTTGACGGCATCGGCGACTTTGAAGTTGCGCGCTTCGCCGTTCAAATCGGCTTCAAGGGTTTTGAGGCCGTCTGAAAAGCTGCCGGAGATGTAGCCGCGCGCGTTGAGCAGGCCGCCCAAGCCGAAGCCGAAACGCGACAAATCGGGGGCGGTAATGTTGAGGTTGAGGCGGTCGCCTTTTTTGCCGAAGCTGCCGTTGGTTTTAACGATGTTGCTGCCGAGGGTCAGGTCGGTCAGGGCGCGCGAGAGGTGTTTGTTTTCATAGGCGACATCAGCTTTGCCGCTGAGCGGAACGCCGTTGAGCGTACTCGGTGCAAACTGCATTTTGCCGGCGAATTTTTCTTGCGCCAGTATGCCGGTCAAGTTGATGTTGCCGTTGACGCTGCCTTGCGGAAGCTGCGGATCGATGCGCGCAGGGTTGAAGGCTTTGCTGACGATGTCCAGTTGCAGTTTGCGGTCTTTGAAGAGTTCGAGCGAGCCTTTGGCGTTGAGCTCGCCGCCGTTTTGCGGAACCAGGCGGACTTTGTCGAGCTTGAGCGTGCGCTGGCCGAGCTGTTTGTCGGTTTGGAAAAACAGCATGCCGTCTGTGCGCGCGAATCCGCTGTCGAGATTCCAGTTGACGACGGGGGAGGAGGTTTCGCCTTTGACGTCGATGCTGCCGTTCAGACGGCCTGCGATGTTTTGACGGATAAAGTCGTCCGCGCCGGTATTGTTGATGCCCAGTGCGAGTTTAAGCTGGTCTTGGGCGGTGTCGATAGAGCCGGATACATCGATGCTGCCGTCTTTGAGCAGGCCGACGCCGATGTCTTCGATTTTGACCGTGCCTTTGTCGTCGACGATGAATTCGCCGAGGATGCGTTTGACGGGGATATGGTTTTCATCGGCAAAACCGGCTTGGTCGTTTTCCAAGTCTATCGAGCCTTCCAGCGCAACGCCGTCTGTAAAGGACGGAATGGTGGTGGCGTCGAAATTCAGACGTGCTTTGGGCAGGGTGGGCAGGAAGGCCTGCGGATTGATGTTGGAACCTTTAACCAGGATTTCACCGACGGTTTCGTTGAGGCTGTCGGCGAATGGGTGGATGGTGGATTTGGCAGACAAATGAACGTTGTCGCCGTCGAGCAGCAGGTCGGTGTACACGTCTTGCAGGCTGCCCCACAGGCGCACCGTGCCGTGTATGGTTTCGCCCTCAAGCTGGCCTTTGGTGTAGATGGCGGTATTGAGGACGTAGGGTTTGTTCAAACCGAGCACCACCGCGCCTGTCGAGCTGCTCCATGGAGTGTCGGCGGTTTTGATGTGGAGGCGGTGTTCTTTTTTGTCGTAATGATAGGCCGCGTGCAGATGGTCGAGATAGACGGTCTGCTTGTCAAAACGCTTGCCCACGCTGATTTTGCCGGTTTCCAAACGGTCGAGATAGGCGGTAACGGGCAGGTCTATGCTGTCGGGAAGGCCTTTTGACGGCTCTTCTTCTTTGGGCGGCGTGCGTTTGGTCACGATGGCGATGTCGCCGGCTACGACTTCAGTAATGTGCAAAGACGGACGGAACAGCTCGGACGGTTTCCAATCAAAACGGAAGCTGCTGATTTTGATGTCCGCACCGTCTGTTTCAATCAACCATTTGTCGCCTTCAAAACCTTCAATCAGCGTGCCTTTCAGTGTGTCCGAAGAGATTTTGACGCCGAACCATGACGGGATTTTGTACAAACCGAAACGCAAACCCGATTCCGTACCGACCAGCCAGCCGATTGCGCCGGCGGAAACGGTCAATACGCCCAAGGCGGACAGGACAAAGCCGCGCAACAGGCGTTTTTTGCGCTTTGGCGGGGCGGGCTGTTGTTCAGACGGCGTGGAAGTGTTTGCAGTATCGGTCATGATATTTTTCTGTTTGTCTGTTGTTCAGACGGCCTGGAATGGCTGAGGCCGTCTGAAAGAATGGATGGTGTATGTTTGTTAAAACCTTGTGCCTAAGCTGATGTGCCAGCGGATTTTTTTGTCGTGGTGGCCGTAGGCAATGTCGAAGGAGAACGGCGCAACCGGGCTGAACCAGCGCACGCCCAAGCCGGTACCGTGTTTTAAGGTCATGTGTTTGAAGTTGCTTGCCGCATCGCCGACATCGTGGAAGATGGAGCCGGAGAAGCTTTTGGTAACCGGGAATTGATATTCGAGGCTGCCGACCACCAAGGCGCGTTGCGGCAGGACGGAGCCGTTGGGGCCTGCCAAACCGATGCTGTCGAGTTCGTAACCGCGTACGGAAGTCGCGCCGCCGGTGCGGAACATCAGGCTGGAAGGCACTTCTTCGCCTTCGCGGGCGTAAACGTAGCCGGCCTGTCCGCGTACGATGAATGTACCGATTTTTTTGTTTTCAGGCGTGAAGAAATAGCCTGCGCGTGCCGTAGCGCGCGCCATTTGGGTGGAGGAGAGGAATTTGCCCAAGGTCGAGCCGATTTTGCCGTCGAGGTAATAGCCGTTTTGAGGATGCAGCTCGGTTTCGATGCTTTGCCGTTTCCATGAGGCGGTCAGCATGGTGGCATGGCTTCGGCCCAAATCGTAGCTGGTGTTGGGGACTTTGCGGTCTTCGGTAATGAATTCGAGGCCGAAGCGGGCATCGATATTGTTGCGGTCGCGGACATACCAAATGCCGCTGGACAGGGCGCGTTTTTCAAGGTTTTGCGTGGTCGAGCGGTTGTAGGAAACGTTGCTTGTCCAGTAGTTGCCGCGGTTGTTGCGCGGTTGGCTGATACCGGCGGCCAGCGTGGTTTCGTATTTGTCCATGTCCCAAACGACCGAGCCGATGTAGCCTTTGTTAAAGAGGTTGTAATAGTCGTAGGCGATGCGGCCGCCGATTCCGTATTCGGAGTCGTAGCGGATACCGGTTTCCAGTTTGTGGCGTTTGACTTCGGTCACGTTGATTTTGACGGGAACGCGGTCGCCTTGCAGTTGGTCGAAGTCGGCCTGTACGGACGCGCCGGAATAGTGGCCGTTTTGCTCGAGCGCTTGTTGCAGGTCGAGGATTTTATCTAAGTCGTAAGGCGAACCGGGTTGGAAGCGCGCCATGCCGGAAACCACGCTTTCAGGGTAGCGGCGCGTGCCGGTGATTTGGAACTCGCCAAAGTAAATCGGGCGGTTGCTCTCCACGATGACGTTTAAGTCGGCTTTTTGCGTATTGGGATTGATGGTAGCCTGGGTGGTGGTGAGTTTCGCCAAAGGGTATTTTTTGCGTGTTACCGCGCTGAGGACGGAGGTTTTACTCGTATTCCAGCCGTCTTGGTCGAAGTTTTCGCCAATGGGCTGCTGCCAGTTTTCCATCGCATTTTGGTAGTACTCGGCCAGGTTTTCGTCATTCAATACGTCGCCGAGGATGGCCACGCTGACGTTGTCGATTTTGGTGCGCGGGCCGGGGGTAACGTTGACGGTGTAGCTCTCGCCGTGGTCTTGAATATTGACGTTGCTGTTGAAGTAGCCTTTGGTCCGAAGCATGGTTTTGACGTTGTCGGGCGCCTCTTCGGCAAGGAAGCCGACCTGCTCTTTGTCCAGCTCTTCGTCCTGCTGCTGGGTAATCAGCGGCAGGTATTCTTCAAGCATTTCTTTGATTTCGCTGTCTTGGGTGTCGATTTTGACGGGGAATTTGGGCTTGAGTTTGCCTGTTTGGTCGTCTTTAGGCTGCTTGGGCATTTCGGATTCGGGGACGGCCTCGTAGTCTTCCGCTTTGGGAACGGAAGTATCTACTGCCAACGCGTGTCCGTAGGCGAGCGCCAAAGATGCGAATAAAACAGGGTAGGTCAGTTTGGTCATGATGTGTGTTCGACAGCGACAATTCTTCAGTCTGTGGATTTTAACATTATTTCTGCAAGGTTTCAGGCTATGGTTATAAACGGAAATTTAGCGCGATAATGTTGCCAAATGCGACTTAAGGGAAGATTTTGGTTTGTTTCTATACGATTGTAATATTTATGTTTTTGTATTTTGACTGATGAAGTTGCCTTTGTATTCGGCCTTATGGCGCAGATTTCAGGCCGTCTGAAATCAAGATACAGAGGGATAAAGCAACAGTATGGGTATGCTTGAAAGTAAGGTTTGAGTGGGTTTGACTGTATTTTTGGTATAAAGCACCAAATGTGTTATAAATGCTAAAATTTAATGCCGTTTTTGTGAGGTATGCATGAAAACCTCGCCGACAAATGATTTTTTATTTTAGAATGTAAGACTTTTTTAACATATCTTTAAATTGAAGGAACGGATATGGCAAGTGGCAATCCGCTTTTGAACGCGATCAACAGCGTCAGCTTGGTGGCACAAATCGCCATCGGCTTGGTTTTAGGTATTCTTGTAGGCGCAGTTGCGCCGCAAGTCGGTATCAGCGCAGGACTGCTGGGCAGCCTGTTTGTCGGTGCGCTTAAGGCTATCGCGCCGATTTTGGTATTTGTTTTGGTGACTGCCGCCATCGCGCAACACCAAAAAGGCAATCAGGCCCACATCAAACCGATTTTGATTTTGTATATTTTCGGTACGTTTGCAGCGGCTGTGGTGGCGGTTGTCGCCAGCATGGTATTCCCGACCACGCTGATTCTGCGTGCGGCCGGCGATGTATCCGTTGCGCCGCCTTCCGGCATTATCGAAGTGTTAAAAACGCTGCTGATGAATTTGGTGGCCAACCCGATTAATGCGCTGGCCAATGCCAACTATATCGGCATTTTGGCTTGGGCCTTGATATTGGGTGCGGCTTTGCGCCATCACGGTTCGGATACGACCCGCCAAGTGGCGGCCGACTTGGCCGATACCGTTTCGACCGTTGTGAAATGGATTATCCTTTTTGCGCCGCTGGGTATTTTCGGCTTGGTGTCCTCTACCATTGCGGAAACCGGTTTTGAAGCGCTTGCCGGTTATATGCAGCTGTTGGCCGTATTGCTCGGCTGTATGCTGTTTATCGCTTTGGTGGTCAACCCGATTATTGTGTGGACGCAAATCCGCAGCAATCCTTTCCCGCTGGTGTTTACCTGCCTGCGCGAAAGCGGCGTGTATGCCTTCTTCACCCGTTCTTCCGCCGCCAATATCCCTGTGAACATGGCATTGGCGAAAAAACTGGGTCTGCACGAAGACACTTACTCTATCTCCATTCCATTAGGTGCAACCATCAATATGGCCGGTGCGGCCATCACCATTACCGTTTTGGCGATGGCTGCGGCGCACACGCAAGGCATTACGGTTGACTTTGCCACTGCCCTGCTGCTGAGCCTGGTGGCTACCGTCAGTGCGTGTGGCGCGTCCGGTGTGGCCGGCGGCTCGTTGCTGCTGATTCCTTTGGCGTGCAGCCTGTTCGGTATCGATAACGATGTGGCCATGCAGGTGGTTGCCGTCGGCTTCATTATCGGCGTGATTCAAGACTCTGCAGAAACGGCGTTGAACTCTTCCACCGACGTTTTGTTTACTGCCGCTGCCGATTTGGGTCGTCAACGTAAAGAGTGATTTTTAAGGTTAAGTCCGATCCAGCAAAGGCCGTCTGAAAAGTTTCAGACGGCCTTTGTTTTATTCCAAGCAAAGGGATTTTTTAGATGGTCAAGCCGATAGATTGGTTTGGTCGGCCTGACGGTATCCGCTGTCATCAGTTGGATTTTTCCCGTAAAATACAGTCTTGAATGTATTTGAGTTATCCTTTTCAGACGGCCTGGCCGTCTTATCACATTTGCAAAAACAATGATTAAAAAAATATTCTCATGGTTCGAGTCCCGCATCGACCCTTATCCCGAAGCCGCCCCGAAAACGCCTGAAAAAGGGTTGTGGCGGTTTATTTGGAGCAACATTGAAGGCGTGCGCAAATGGATTGCCGTGTTGGCCGTGTTTACGGTCGGTGTCGGCATCATGGAAGCCTTGATGTTCCAGTTTATGGGCAAGGTGGTCGACTGGCTCGGCGCTTATACGCCGCAAACGCTTTTTGTTGAAAAAGGCCATGCATTAATCGGCATGATGGCCATGGTGGCATTTTTTGCCGTTTGGACCTTTTTCGCTTCCAATGTACGCCTGCAAACCCTGCAAGGCGTGTTCCCTATGCGCCTGCGCTGGAATTTCCACCGCCTGATGCTGGGTCAAAGCCTGGGCTTTTATCAGGACGAGTTTGCCGGCCGCGTGTCCGCCAAAGTCATGCAAACCGCGCTGGCACTGCGTGATGTCGTGATGACCGTTGCCGATATGGTTGTGTATGTGTTGGTGTACTTCATCACTTCCGGCGTAATTCTGTCCTCCTTCGATGCCTGGCTTATCGTGCCGTTTATCTGCTGGATGATTGGATTTGCCATGATTATGCGTTTCCTGATTCCCAAGCTCGGCAGAACCGCTGCGCGTCAGGCCGATGCGCGCTCGCTGATGACCGGCCGCATTACCGACGCCTACTCCAATATCGCCACCGTCAAACTCTTCTCCCACGGCGCACGCGAGGCCGCTTATGCCAAGCAGTCGATGGAAGAGTTTATGGTAACCGTCCATGCCCAAATGCGTTTGGCAACGCTGCTGCACACCTGCAGTTTTATCGTCAACAGTTCGCTGACCGTCGGCACAACCGCCTTGGGCATTTGGCTTTGGTATCACGGCCAAGTCGGCGTAGGCGCGGTAGCCACTGCCACGGCCATGGCATTGCGTGTGAACGGTTTGTCGCAATACATCATGTGGGAATCCGCCCGATTGTTTGAAAACATCGGTACCGTCAACGACGGCATGGCCACCCTGTCCAAACCCCACACCATCCTCGATAAGCCGCAAGCCCTGCCGCTGAAAGTTACCCGGGGCGAAATCAAGTTTGAACACGTCGATTTCTCCTACGAAGCCGGCAAACCGCTCCTCAACGGCTTTAACCTGAACATCAAACCCGGCGAAAAAGTTGGCTTGATCGGCCGCAGCGGCGCAGGCAAATCCACCATCGTCAACCTACTTCTGCGCTTTTACGAACCGCAAAGCGGCACGATTTCGATTGACGGGCAAAACGTGGACAGCGTGACCCAAGAAAGTCTGCGTGCCCAAATCGGTTTGGTGACGCAAGATACCTCGCTACTGCACCGCTCCGTGCGCGACAACATTATCTACGGCCGCCCCGACGCCACAGACGCCGAAATGATTTCCGCCGCCGAACGCGCCGAAGCTGCCGACTTCATCCCCAACCTTTCCGATGCCAAAGGCCGGCGCGGTTATGACGCACACGTCGGCGAACGCGGTGTGAAACTTTCCGGCGGCCAACGCCAGCGCATCGCCATCGCCCGTGTCATGCTTAAAGACGCGCCGATTCTGTTGCTTGACGAAGCCACCAGCGCGCTTGACTCTGAAGTCGAAGCCGCCATCCAAGAAAGCCTCGACAAAATGATGGAAGGCAAAACCGTGATTGCCATCGCCCACCGCCTCTCCACCATCGCCGCGATGGACCGCCTAATCGTCTTGGACAAAGGCCGCATCATCGAAGAAGGCAGCCACACCGAGTTGCTCGCGAAACAAGGCCTGTACGCCAAACTTTGGGCGCACCAAAGCGGCGGTTTCTTGAGTGAGCATGTCGAGTGGGAAAACAATTAAACGCTTTGAAAGAAGATAAAAGGCCGTCTGAAAACATTTTCAGACGGCCTTTATTCATGAAGCAAAGGGCAGGCGGGATAACTGCTTTTTCAGTTGAAACCTTAGTTTTTTACAGCCCCAGCGACCAAGCATTTTGGTGTTCGGACAAGTCTTCCAAGCGGTTTTCGTAATGGGCGAAGATTTCTTCGATGATTTCGTCTTCGTCGTCGATGACGCGGATCAGGTTCAAGTCCTCTTCCAAAATCAGGTTTCTGCCCAGCAACTGCTCGCGTATCCAGTCCAACAGTCCCGCCCAAAATGCTTTGCCTACTAAGATAATCGGGCGGTCGGGCGTTTTGCCGGTTTGCACCAAAGTCAGGCTTTCAAACAATTCGTCCAATGTGCCGAAACCGCCGGGCATGACGACATACGCCACGGCGTGTTTGACGAACATGACTTTGCGTGGGAAGAAGTGTTGGAATTTAATCGACAAATCTTGATACGGATTGGCTTTTTGCTCGTGCGGCAACACGATATTCAGCCCCACCGCCGGACTTGCGCCTGCAAACGCGCCTTTGTTGGCTGCTTCCATAATGCCCGGCCCGCCGCCGGAAATGACGGAAAATCCGGCATCCGACAGTTTGCGCGCCAAGCGCAATGTGAACGCGTAGTCGGGATGGTTTTCAGGCGTGCGCGCGCTGCCGTAAATGCTGACGGCCGGCTGAATGGCGCGTAATTCTTCGCCGGCTTCGACAAATTCGGAAATAATCTTCAATACATGATACGACTCGCGCGCCTGAATATCGCGGCGGGTTTCGTCGGGCAGCATGGGTTTGGGCAGTTTTTTGAGCAGGCTCACGGCTTTTCCTTCGTGTTTTGTGTGCCGTATTGTAACCCGAAAGGGGCGGGCCGTCTGAAAGTCGGGTTTCGGCGGCAAGTGTACCTGCCACATTTTCAAAAGCCCGTTACAATATCTGCTTTTATTCCGACTGTTCCGCCATGCTCGATATTATCCACCGCGACAGCCGCACCATCGCCGTCAACAAACCTGCCGGAATGCTGGTGCACCGAAGCTGGTTAGACAAACACGAAACCCGTTTTGCCGTGCAGACCCTGCGCGACCAAATCGGGCAGCACGTCTATCCCGTCCACCGCCTCGACCGCCCGACTTCCGGCGTTTTGCTGTTTGCCCTCGATACGGAAGCCGCACGATTATTAACGCAGCAGTTTGAAAACAAAACTATCGAAAAAACTTATTGGGCGATTGTCCGCGGTCATCTGCCTTCAGACGGCCTGATTGATTACGCCCTCAAATATATGCCCGACAAAATCGCCGAAGCGCAGACCGAAGCCACATTGCAGGAAGCGCAAACCGCCTACCGCTGTCTGGCGCAAACCGAGTTGCCGTTCCAATCCGCCCTGCGTTATCCGACCTCGCGTTATTCGTGGGCCGAACTCACGCCGCACACCGGCCGCAAACACCAACTCCGCCGCCATATGAAACACATTTTCCACCCCATCGTCGGCGACACCAACTACGGCGATTTGCGCCAAAACCATGCCGTTGCCGAACATATCGGCACGCAACGCCTGATGTTGCACGCGCGAAGCCTCAGTTTTCAAAGCATAGAAGACGGTAGCCGGATGACCGTGCAAGCGCCGATAGACAACGACTGGCGGATTTGGTTGGAAAAATTCAAAACCGAGGCCGTCTGAAAACCCAAACTGCACATTTTCAGACAGCCCGGTCATGGAAAAAAACAGGCAAATCCCTTACAATACGCCCCTAAAATTTTGAAAGAACACAAGAATCATGGAAGCCGAATTAATCAACCAGCTTAACAACACCCTAAACGACCTGGAGAAGCGCAGCGAAGACATCCGCGTCTATATGGACTATCAGGGCAAGAAAGACCGATTGGAAGAAGTCATCGGCCTTTCCGAAGACCCGGAACTCTGGAACGACCCCAAACGCGCCCAAGAAATCGGCAAAGAGCGCAAAATCCTCGAAGGCATCGTGGTAACCCTCGACAACATCGCCTCAGGCATCGAAGATAACCGCATGCTGATTGAAATGGCCGTCGAAGAAAACGACGAAGAAGGTTTCGCCGCCGTGCAGGAAGATGTGGCCGGTTTGGAAAAACAAATGGCCGACCTCGAATTCAAACGAATGTTCAACCAGCCTGCCGACCCGAACAACTGCTTTATCGACATCACCGCAGGCGCGGGCGGTACCGAAGCCGAAGACTGGGCGGGCATGCTGTTCCGCATGTACAGCCGCTACGCCGAGCGCAAAGGCTTTAAAATCGAAATCCTTGAAGAAGACGACGGCGAAATCGCGGGCATCAACCGCGCCACCATCCGCGTGGAAGGCGAATACGCCTACGGCCTGCTGCGTACCGAAACCGGCGTTCACCGCTTGGTGCGCTATTCGCCGTTTGACTCGAACAACAAACGCCATACGTCTTTTTCATCCGTGTTTGTGTACCCCGAAATCGACGATTCCATCGAAATCGAAATCAACCCGGCCGATTTGCGTATCGACACTTACCGCGCATCCGGTGCCGGCGGTCAGCACATCAACAAAACCGACTCCGCCGTGCGCATTACCCACGAGCCGACGGGAATTGTGGTGCAATGTCAAAACGACCGTTCGCAACACGCCAACAAAGCCGCCGCGATGGAAATGTTGAAATCCAAACTGTACGAATTGGAAATGCGCAAACGCAACGAAGAGAAACAGGCATTGGAAGACGGCAAGTCCGATGTGGGTTGGGGCAGCCAAATCCGTTCGTACGTCTTGGACTCCTCACGCATTAAAGACTTGCGCACAGGCTACGAAGTCGGCAACACCAAAGCCGTTTTGGACGGCGACTTGGACGGCTTCATCGAAGCCAGCCTGAAACAAGGCGTATAAACCGTAAAACATAAAATGCCGTCTGAAAGATTTCAGACGGCATTTTTCAGTTTGAAAGAAACAATATTTTGCAAATATTAAAACATGTTTTGCAAATGCAAAGATTGGCGGTAATATATAGTTTCTATAAAAATGATTGGTAGGTGCAATAGGCCGTCTGAAGCCTGATCCTGTCCGATATATTAGGAGAACTTATTAAATGTCCGGTCAAAAGCTGTCTTCTGCCGAGAAAACTTTCTTCGGCCATCCTTTGCAATTATCCACCCTATTCCATATTGAGCTGTGGGAGCGTTTTTCCTTCTATGGTATGCAGGGCATCCTGCTGATTTATCTGTATTACACCGCGAGTCAAGGCGGTTTGGGTATGGATAAAGCCTTGGCCGGCGGCATTGTCGGCGCGTACGGCGGCAGCGTTTACCTGTCCACCATTCTCGGTGCGTGGTTGGCCGACCGCATTTGGGGCGCGGAGCGTACCCTGTTTATCGCCGGCATCGTCGTGATGACCGGCCATATTTTATTGGCGATCGTACCGGGTTTGATGGGATTGTTGCTGGGCTTGGTGTTTATCGCGCTTGGCAGCGGCGGCGTGAAATCGTCTGCCGGTTCGATGGTCGGTTCTTTGTATGAACGGGAAGACCTGCGCGAATTGCGTGATGCCGGTTTCTCTATTTTCTATATTTCCATCAATATCGGCGGCTTCTTAGGCCCGTTGTTGACCGGTATTTTGCAAGACAGGATGGGTTTCCATTACGGTTTCGGCGCGGCGGCCGTCGGCATGGCATTCGGCCTGCTGTGGTATTCGCGCGGCCGTAAAAACCTGCCGCATACGCCGGTTCCCAATCCGTTGCGCCCTGAAAAGGTGCAGACCGCCATGGCTGTCGGCGTATTGCTGGTTTTGGTGTTGGGCAGCGTGATTGCTTCCGGCGCGCTTACCCTTGAAAACTTCTCCCGCTGGCTCTTGGGCGTGGTTATCGTTACCGTCGTCGCTTATTTCGCGCGCCTGTTGGGCAGCAGCCACGTTGAAGCGGCCAATAAACGCTATATTTTGGCCTATATTCCGTTGTTTTTAACCATTTGTATGTTCTGGGCGGTTTGGTTTCAGGTGTACACCGTTGCAACGGTTTATTTCGACGAAACGGTTGACCGTACTTTCTTCGGCTTTACTGTGCCTGTTTCATGGAAAGATTCGATACAGGCCATGTGGGTGGTCCTCTTTTCCGGCGTGATGGCGGCGGTGTGGACGAAAATGGGCAAGCGTCAACCTAAAACGCCGTTGAAGTTTGCACTGGCCATGTTGGTAACCGGCGTCTCTTATTTGAGTTTTATTCCGTATATTTCATCCGAAACCCCGATGCCGATTATCGTGTTTATGCTGGTGTTGCTGGCGATTACGATAGGCGAGCTGATGCTGTCGCCGATTTCGCTGTCGTTTTCTACCAAAATCGCACCGAGCATGTTTAAAACACAAATGGTTGCTTTGAATTTCTTGGCATTGTCCATCGGCTTTACCTTGGGCGGAGTGTTGTTTAAAGACTACTACAATGCTCAGTCGCCATTGGATTTCTACTGGATGCTGGCCACCATCGGCGCGGTAACCTGCGGTATCCTGTTGGTACTCGCCCCGGTATTGAACCGCATGCTCAAAGGTGTCGATTGATTTTTCCATTTAAATGGATGTGATGTACGCAGGCCGTCTGAAAATAATCTATTTCAGACGGCCTCATGTTTTATTGGGAATTGGAAAGAGGGCGGATTCGGGGCATAAATCGGATAGGCGGAGAATCCGAATGAAATGATACATGATTAAACCGAAATTAAAATTTGGAAATATTAAATACAAATAAGAATTGTTCTCATAACTTTATTGAATTTATTGAGGTTTTTTTGCTGATTTGCTGATATTTACCTTTAAATGGCTTTTGAAATTCGATAAAATGGTAATCTATTTTTAAGATTTGTCTGTCAACCAGTTAGGTACGACCATGTTGGCCAGTTATTTTCCCGTCCTCGTATTCATTCTCGTCGGCCTCGCGGCCGGTGTGCTGTTTATCCTGCTCGGCACGATTTTGGGTCCGAAACACCACTACGCCGAGAAAGATGCGCCTTACGAATGCGGTTTCGAAGCCTTTGAAAACGCAAGGATGAAGTTCGACGTACGTTATTACCTCGTCGCCATCCTCTTTATCCTCTTCGATTTGGAGGTTGCGTTTATGCTGCCGTGGGCAGTGGTATTTAAAGAATTGGGTACATACGGCTTCTGGTCTATGCTGGTGTTTATCGTCGTTTTGACGGTAGGCTTTGTTTACGAATGGAAAAAAGGTGCGCTGGAATGGGAATAGAAGGCGTTTTGAAAAAAGGTTTCATCACCACCAGCGCGGATACGGTGCTGAACTATATGCGTACCGGTTCGCTGTGGCCGGTTACTTTCGGCTTGGCCTGCTGTGCCGTGGAAATGATGCACGCGGGTATGGCGCGTTATGACCTTGACCGTTTCGGTATCATTTTCCGTCCGTCCCCCCGTCAGGCCGACCTGATGATTGTGGCGGGCACGCTGACCAATAAAATGGCGCCTGCCCTGCGCCGCGTATACGACCAGCTCGCCGAGCCGCGCTGGGTATTGTCTATGGGCTCGTGTGCCAACGGCGGCGGCTATTATCACTATTCTTATTCCGTCGTGCGCGGTGCCGACCGCGTCGTGCCGGTAGACGTTTATGTGCCGGGTTGTCCGCCGACTGCGGAAGCCCTGATTTATGGCCTGATTCAGCTCCAACAAAAAATCAAGCGCACTTCCACCATCGCGCGTGACGAGTAAGGAGAGGACGATATGGCAAGCATTCAAAACTTATACGAGACCGTCGTCGGCGTGCTCGGCGATCAGGCAAGCAAAGTCATTTCAGCTTTGGGTGAGATTACCGTCGAGTGTCTGCCCGAACACTATATTCCAGTCATGACCGCATTGCGCGACCATGAAGATTTGCATTTCGAGCTTCTGGTTGACTTGTGCGGCGTCGATTACAGCACTTACAAAAACGAAGCATGGCAGGGCAAACGCTTTGCTGTCGTCAGTCAGCTGCTTTCCATTAAAAACAATCAACGCATCCGCGTACGCGTCTGGGTTTCAGACGACGACTTCCCCGTAGTCGAATCCGTAGTCGATATTTACAACAGCGCGGATTGGTACGAACGCGAAGCCTTCGATATGTACGGCATCATGTTCAACAACCATCCCGACCTGCGCCGCATCCTGACTGATTACGGTTTTGTCGGACATCCGTTCCGCAAAGACTTCCCGATTTCCGGCTATGTCGAAATGCGTTACGACGAAGAGCAAAAACGCGTGATTTACCAACCTGTTACCATTGAGCCGCGCGAGATCACGCCGCGTATCGTCCGTGAGGAGAACTACGGTGGCCAATAAATTAAGAAACTACACCATCAACTTCGGCCCGCAACACCCTGCGGCGCACGGCGTATTGCGCATGATTTTGGAGTTGGACGGCGAACAAATCGTCCGTGCCGACCCGCATATCGGCCTCCTGCACCGCGGTACTGAAAAACTGGCTGAAACCAAAACCTATCTGCAAGCCCTGCCCTATATGGACCGCTTGGACTACGTTTCCATGATGGTTAACGAGCAGGCATATTGTTTGGCAGTAGAAAAACTTGCCGGTATCGACGTGCCTATCCGCGCCCAATACATCCGCGTGATGTTCGCCGAAGTAACGCGCATCCTCAATCACTTGATGGGCATCGGTTCGCACGCATTCGACATCGGCGCGATGACCGCCATCCTTTACGCCTTCCGCGACCGCGAAGAGCTGATGGATTTGTACGAAGCCGTTTCCGGCGCGCGTATGCACGCCGCCTACTTCCGTCCCGGCGGCGTTTACCGCGACCTGCCCGATTTCATGCCCAAATACGAGAGCAGCAAATTCCGCAATGCCAAAGTATTGAAGCAGCTCAACGAATCCCGCGAAGGCACCATGCTCGACTTTATCGACGCCTTCTGTGAACGTTTCCCAAAAAACATCGATACACTCGAAACCCTCCTGACCGACAACCGTATTTGGAAACAGCGTACCGTCGGCATCGGCGTCGTCTCTCCCGAGCGCGCCATGCAAAAAGGCTTTGCCGGCGTCATGTTGCGCGGTTCGGGCGTGGAATGGGACGTGCGTAAGAAACAGCCGTACGAAGTGTACGACAAAATGGATTTCGACATCCCTGTCGGCGTCAACGGCGACTGCTACGACCGTTACCTCTGCCGTATGGAAGAAATGCGTCAATCCGTACGCATCATCAAACAATGCTCCGAGTGGTTGCGTGTCAATCCGGGTCCGGTCATTACCACAAACCACAAATTCGCTCCGCCCAAACGTACCGAAATGAAAACAGGTATGGAAGACCTGATTCACCATTTCAAACTCTTTACCGAGGGTATGCACGTTCCCGAGGGCGAGACCTACACCGCTGTCGAACACCCGAAAGGCGAGTTCGGCGTTTACATCATTTCAGACGGTGCAAACAAACCCTACCGCCTGAAAATCCGCGCACCCGGCTTCGCCCACCTGCAAGGCATGGACGAAATGGCAAAAGGCCACATGCTCGCCGACGTCGTTGCCATCATCGGTACGCAGGACATCGTATTCGGGGAGGTTGACCGATAATGTTATCCGCAGAATCCTTAAAACAAATTGACATCGAGTTGGCAAAATATCCTGCCGACCAACGTCGCTCCGCCATTATGGGCGCATTGCGTATTGCCCAGACCGAAAAAGGCTGGCTCGCTCCTGAGACCATCGCCTTTGTCGCAGACTATATCGGCATCTCGCCTGCACAAGCCTACGAAGTCGCTACTTTCTACAATATGTACGACCTTGAGCCTGTCGGCAAATACAAATTGACCGTTTGTACCAACCTGCCCTGCGCCCTGCGCGGCGGCATGGATACCGGCGAATACCTGAAGAAAAAACTCGGTATCGGCTACGGCGAAACCACGCCCGACGGCAAATTTACCCTTGTCGAGGGCGAATGTATGGGCGCATGTGGCGACGCACCGGTCATGCTGGTCAACAACCACAGCATGTGCAGCTTTATGACCGAAGAAGCAATTGACAAGAAACTTGCCGAACTGAAATAAAAGGCCGTCTGAAAACAACGGCTGCAACCGATACGAAAACGAACAGGCACACCAAAAATGGCTATTTACCAATCAGGCGTGATTTTTGACCAAGTGGATACCGCCAATCCCGATTGCTGGACATTGGACGAATACGTCAAACGTGGCGGTTATACCGCCCTGCGTAAAATCCTGTCCGAAAACATCTCGCAAAGCGATGTGATTGACGAAGTCAAAGCCTCTGGCTTGCGCGGTCGTGGCGGTGCGGGCTTCCCGACCGGTTTGAAATGGAGCTTTATGCCCCGTTCCTTCCCGGGCGAAAAATACGTCGTCTGCAATACCGATGAAGGCGAGCCGGGTACATTTAAAGACCGCGACATCATCATGTTCAATCCCCATGCCCTGATTGAAGGCATGATTATTGCCGGTTATGCGATGGGTGCGAAAGCCGGCTACAACTATATTCACGGCGAAATTTTCGAAGGCTACCAACGCTTTGAAGCCGCACTCGCCCAAGCGCGCGCCGCAGGCTTTTTGGGTAAAAATATTTTGGGTTCGGATTTTGAATTTGAACTCTTCGCCCACCACGGCTACGGCGCATATATTTGTGGCGAGGAAACCGCATTGCTCGAATCGCTGGAAGGCAAAAAAGGTCAGCCTCGCTTTAAACCGCCATTCCCTGCTTCGTTTGGCTTGTACGGCAAACCGACCACCATCAACAATACCGAAACGTTCTCCTCTGTCCCATTCATTATCCGTGACGGTGGACAGGCCTTTGCCGACAAAGGTATTCCGAATGCAGGTGGTACCAAATTGTTCTGTATTTCCGGTCATGTCGAGCGTCCGGGCAACTATGAAGTGCCATTGGGTACGCCGTTTGCCGAAGTCTTAAAAATGGCGGGCGGTATGCGCGGTGGTAAAAAACTTAAAGCTGTTATCCCCGGCGGTTCGTCCGCACCCGTATTGCCTGCCGATATCATGATGCAGACCAATATGGACTACGATTCGATTTCCAAAGCAGGCTCGATGTTGGGTTCCGGCGCGATTATCGTGATGGACGAAGACGTATGCATGGTGAAAGCCCTTGAGCGCCTGAGCTACTTCTACTACGACGAGTCTTGCGGCCAATGTACGCCTTGCCGAGAAGGTACAGGCTGGCTCTATCGCATCGTCCACCGCATCGTAGAAGGCAAAGGCCGTATGGAAGACTTGGATTTGTTGGATTCTGTCGGCAACCAAATGGCAGGCCGCACCATCTGTGCCCTCGCCGATGCCGCCGTCTTCCCCGTCCGCAGCTTTACTAAGCATTTCCGTGATGAGTTTGTGCATTACATCGAACACGGCGGACCGATGAAACCGAATAAGTGGTGCTAAGTTTTCAGACGGCCTCTAAAAGAATTATTTATTAAATACCCGTAACTAGGAACGAACCATGTTACAAATCGAAATCGACGGCAAACAGGTATCTGTGGAGCAGGGCGCGACGGTGATTGAAGCCGCGCACAAGCTCGGTACTTATATCCCGCATTTCTGTTACCACAAAAAACTTTCCATCGCCGCCAACTGCCGTATGTGTTTGGTGGACGTGGAAAAAGCCCCCAAACCCCTGCCCGCCTGTGCCACGCCGGTTACAGACGGCATGATTGTGCGTACGCATTCGGCAAAAGCCCGAGAGGCGCAAGAAGGCGTGATGGAGTTCCTGCTCATCAACCATCCGCTTGATTGTCCGACCTGCGACCAAGGCGGCGAATGCCAGTTGCAGGATTTGGCGATGGGCTACGGCAAAAATACCAGCCGTTATACCGAAGAAAAACGTTCCGTTGTCGGCAAAGACATGGGTCCTTTGATTTCCGCCGAGGAAATGAGCCGTTGTATCCACTGTACCCGTTGCGTGCGTTTCACTGAAGAAATCGCCGGCGTGCAAGAAATCGCTATGGCCAATCGCGGCGAACATTCCGAAATCATGCCTTTTATCGGCAAAGCAGTGGAAACCGAATTGTCAGGCAACGTCATCGATTTGTGTCCTGTCGGCGCATTGACCAGCAAACCGTTCCGCTTCAACGCGCGTACTTGGGAATTGAACCGCCGCAAATCCGTTTCCGCCCATGACGCTTTGGGCAGCAACCTGATTGTACAAACCAAAGACCATACCGTCCGCCGCGTGTTGCCGTTGGAAAACGAAGCTATCAACGAATGCTGGCTGTCCGACCGCGACCGTTTCGCCTACGAAGGCCTGTATCACGAAAGCCGTCTGAAAAACCCGAAAATCAAACAGGGCGGCGAGTGGATGGACGTGGATTGGAAAACCGCGTTGGAATATGTCCGCAGCGCGATCGAATGTATCGCCAAAGACGGCAACCAAAACCAAGTCGGCGTTTGGGCGAATCCGATGAATACGGTTGAAGAGCTGTATTTGGCCAAAAAACTTGCCGACGGCTTGGGTGTTAAAAACTTTGCCACCCGTTTGCGCCAACAAGACAAACGTCTTTCAGACGGCCTTAAAGGTGCGCAATGGTTGGGACAAAGCATTGAATCACTAGCGGACAACGATGCCGTATTGGTCGTCGGTGCGAACTTGCGCAAAGAACAGCCGCTCCTGACCGCCCGTTTGCGCCGCGCCGCCAAAGACCGCATGGCCTTGAGCGTATTGGCCAGCAGTAAAGAAGAATTGTTTATGCCGCTTCTGTCTCAAGAAGCCGCACATCCCGACGAGTGGGCAGGCCGTCTGAAAAACCTGTCTGCCAATGCGGAACACGCCGTTACCGCCAGCCTGAAAAACGCTGAAAAAGCAGCGGTGATTTTGGGCGCGGAAGTGCAAAACCATCCTGATTCCGCCGCTATTTATGCCGCTGCGCAAGAGCTGGCAGATGCGACCGGCGCAGTGCTGGGTATTTTGCCGCAAGCCGCTAACAGCGTCGGTGCGGATGTTTTGGGCGTGAACTCGGGCGAGAGCGTTGCCGAAATGGCAAACGCGCCGAAACAGGCAGTCTTGCTGCTCAACGTCGAGCCTGAAATCGATACGGTTGACGGCGCAAAAGCCGTGGCCGCGTTGAAACAGGCGAAAAGCGTGATGGCGTTTACGCCGTTTGTCAGCGAAACGCTGCTGGACGTGTGCGACGTGTTGTTGCCGATTGCGCCGTTTACTGAAACATCAGGCAGCTTCATCAATATGGAAGGCCGTCTGCAATCCTTCCACGGCGTGGTACAAGGCTTTGGCGATTCGCGTCCGTTGTGGAAAGTGTTGCGCGTATTGGGCAACCTGTTTGACCTGAAAGGTTTTGAATACCACGATACCGCTTCGATTCTGAAAGATGCGCTGGATGCAGAAAGCCTGCCGTCCAAACTGGACAACCGCAGCACATGGGCAGGGGAGGGCGTTCAGACGGCCTCAGACCGCCTCGTCCGTGTCGGCGGCGTCGGTATTTATCACACTGATTCTATCGTGCGCCGTTCCGCACCGTTGCAAGAAACCAGTCATGCCGCCGTGCCTGCCGCGCGTGTAAATCCGAACACATTGGCGCGCTTGGGCCTGCAAGACGGACAAACCGCTGTCGCCAAACAAAACGGCGCAAGCGTATCGGTTGCCGTCAAAGCCGATGCCGGACTGCCTGAAAACGTGGTGCATCTGCCGCTGCATACCGAAAATGCCGCGCTGGGTGCGTTGATGGACACTATTGAACTGGCGGGAGCTTGATCATGCAAGAATGGTTCCAAAACCTCTTTGCCGCAACGCTCGGTCTGGGCGATTTGGGCATCACCGTAGGCTTGGTGGTATCCGTCATCGTCAAAATCGTGATTATCCTGATTCCGCTGATTCTGACCGTTGCCTACCTGACGTATTTCGAACGTAAAGTCATCGGCTTTATGCAGCTTCGCGTCGGCCCGAACGTAACCGGCCCGTGGGGTCTGATTCAGCCGTTTGCCGACGTGTTCAAACTCTTGTTTAAAGAGGTAACCCGTCCGAAGCTGTCAAACAAAGCCCTGTTCTATATCGGTCCGATTATGTCGCTCGCCCCGTCTTTTGCGGCGTGGGCGGTGATTCCGTTCAACGAAGAATGGGTGCTGACCAATATCAATATCGGCCTTTTGTACATCCTGATGATTACCTCGCTGTCGGTTTACGGCGTGATCATTGCGGGCTGGGCTTCCAACTCCAAATATTCGTTCTTGGGCGCAATGCGTGCTTCCGCGCAAAGCATTTCCTACGAGATTGCCATGAGTGCCGCGCTGGTGTGCGTTGTGATGGTATCGGGCAGCATGAACTTCTCCGACATCGTTGCCGCGCAAGCCAAAGGTATTGCCGGTGGTTCGGTATTCTCTTGGAACTGGCTGCCGCTCTTCCCCATCTTCATCGTTTATCTGATTTCCGCCGTTGCCGAAACCAACCGCGCGCCGTTTGACGTGGCAGAGGGTGAGTCTGAAATCGTTGCCGGTCACCACGTTGAATACTCCGGCTTCGCATTCGCGCTGTTCTTCCTTGCCGAATACATTTTCATGATTCTGATTGCCGCGCTGACATCGCTGATGTTCCTCGGCGGTTGGTTGTCTCCGTTCCCGCAAAGTTGGGGCTTTATCGGTACGCCTTCCGCATTCTGGATGTTCGTAAAAATGGCGGCGGTTCTGTACTGGTACCTGTGGATCCGTGCCACCTTCCCACGCTACCGTTACGACCAAATCATGCGTTTGGGCTGGAAAGTACTGATTCCGATCGGCTTTGCCTACATCGTGATTTTGGGCGTGTGGATGATTTCACCGCTGAACTTGTGGAAATAAGTTTCAGACGGCATCTTGAGGTCGTCTGAACAAAGCGATTTTGAATACCTAACGAAATCCCTGTTTTGAGGGAACATAAATATGGCTAACTTAGTAAAAACCTTTCTGCTTGGCGAATTGGTAAAAGGCTTGGGCGTAACGCTCAAAAACTTTTTTGCCCGCAAAGACACAATTTATTTCCCCGAAGAGAAAACGCCGCAATCCGTGCGTTTCCGCGGCCTGCACGCGCAACGCCGTTATCCGAACGGCGAAGAGCGCTGTATTGCGTGTAAATTGTGTGAGGCAGTTTGTCCGGCAATGGCGATTAACATCGAATCGGAAGAACGCGAAGACGGCACCCGCCGCACCAAGCGTTACGACATCGACCTGACCAAGTGCATCTTCTGCGGTTTCTGCGAAGAGGCCTGCCCGACCGATGCGATTGTGGAAACCCATATTTTTGAATACCACGGCGAGAAAAAAGGCGACTTGCACATGACCAAGCCGATTCTTTTGGCCATTGGCGACAAATACGAACCCGAAATCGCCAAACGCAAAGCCGCTGACGCGCCGTATCGTTAAGGAGCAGACGAATGACTTTTTCCGCGATTCTGTTCTATATCCTTGCCGCCATCGTTTTGTACGGTGCGGTTCGTACCGTTACTGCTAAAAACCCTGTGCACGCCGCTTTGCATCTGGTGCTGACCTTCTGCGTGAGCGCGATGATTTGGATGCTGATGCAGGCCGAATTCTTGGGCGTGACGCTGGTGGTGGTTTACGTCGGCGCCGTGATGGTGTTGTTCCTGTTCGTCGTGATGATGCTGAATATCGACATCGAAGCCATGCGCGCCGGTTTCTGGCGTCATGCGCCTGTTGCCGGTGTGGTCGGCACATTGTTGGCGGTTGCCCTGATCCTGATTTTGGTCAACCCGAAAACCGACCTTGCCGCATTTGGTCTGATGAAAGACACTCCGGCCGATTACAACAATATCCGCGATTTGGGCAGCCGTATTTATACCGACTACCTGTTGCCGTTTGAGTTGGCGGCGGTATTGCTGCTGTTGGGTATGGTGGCCGCGATTGCGCTGGTTCACCGCAAAACTTTCAATCCGAAACGTATGGACCCTGCAGACCAAGTTAAAGTACGCGCTGATCAAGGCCGTATGCGCTTGGTGAAAATGGAAGCGGTCAAACCGCAAGTCGAATCTGCCGAAGAAAGCGAAGTTTCAGACGGCCTCAAGCCGGAAGGGGAGGGCAAAGCATGATTACCTTGACGCATTATCTGGTATTGGGTGCGCTCCTGTTCGGTATCAGCGCAATGGGTATCTTTATGAACCGCAAAAACGTGCTGGTATTGCTGATGTCCATCGAGCTGATGCTCTTGGCGGTGAACTTCAACTTTATCGCCTTCTCCCAATATTTGGGCGATACTGCCGGACAGATTTTCGTATTTTTCGTACTGACCGTTGCTGCTGCCGAATCCGCCATCGGTTTGGCGATTATGGTATTGGTGTACCGTAACAGAAAAACAATCAACGTTGCCGATTTGGATGAGTTGAAAGGGTAATCATGAACGACATGACTTTATATTTGGTAATTGCCCTTGTGCCTTTGGCAGGCTCGCTGATTGCAGGTTTGTTCGGTAACAAAATCGGACGTGCCGGTGCGCATACCGTAACAATACTCGGTGTGGCGGTGTCTGCCGTGCTGTCGGCTTATGTGCTGTGGGGATTTCTCAATGGCAGCCGTGCCAAGTTTGACGAGAACGTCTATACCTGGCTGACGATGGGCGGCTTGGATTTCTCCGTCGGCTTCTTGGTCGATACGATGACGGCGATGATGATGGTCGTGGTAACGGGCGTGTCGTTGATGGTGCATATCTATACCATCGGCTATATGCACGATGAAAAAGTCGGCTACCAACGCTTCTTCAGCTATATTTCTTTGTTTACTTTCAGCATGTTGATGCTGATTATGAGCAACAACTTCATCCAGCTCTTCTTCGGCTGGGAGGCTGTGGGCTTGGTGTCGTACCTTTTGATCGGTTTCTATTTCAAACGTCCAAGCGCAACATTTGCTAACCTGAAAGCCTTTTTGATCAACCGTGTCGGCGACTTCGGCTTTTTGCTCGGTATCGGCTTGGTGCTTGCCTATTTCGGCGGCAGCCTGCGCTATCAAGATGTATTCGCTTATCTGCCTAATGTTCAGACGGCCACTATCCAACTGTTCCCCGGTGTGGAATGGTCTTTGATTACTGTAACCTGTTTACTCCTGTTTGTCGGTGCGATGGGTAAATCTGCACAATTCCCGCTGCATGTCTGGCTGCCTGATTCGATGGAAGGTCCGACCCCTATTTCTGCATTGATTCACGCCGCAACCATGGTTACCGCCGGTCTGTTCATGGTATCGCGTATGTCGCCGATTTATGAGATGAGCAGCACTGCGCTGTCTGTCATCATGGTGATTGGTGCGATTACCGCCTTGTTTATGGGCTTCTTGGGCGTGATTCAAAACGACATCAAACGTGTGGTTGCGTATTCCACCCTGTCGCAACTGGGCTATATGACTGTGGCTTTGGGCGCGTCTGCCTATTCCGTGGCGATGTTCCATGTGATGACCCACGCTTTCTTTAAAGCCTTGTTGTTCTTGGCCGCAGGTAGCGCGATTATCGGTATGCACCACGACCAAGACATGCGCCATATGGGTAACCTGAAAAAATACATGCCGATTACTTGGCTGACCATGTTGATCGGTAACTTGTCGCTGATCGGTACGCCGTTCTTCTCCGGCTTCTATTCCAAAGATTCGATTATCGAAGCGGCGAAATACAGCACCCTGCCGGGCAGCGGCTTTGCCTATTTTGCCGTCCTCGCCAGCGTGTTTGTTACTGCGTTCTACGCATTCCGCCAATACTTTATGGTGTTCCACGGTGAAGAGAAATGGCGCAGTCTGCCTGAGCATCATGACGATCATCATGGTGAAGAACATCACGGCTTGGGCAAAAACGACAATCCGCACGAAAGCCCGCTGGTTGTTACCCTGCCTTTGATTTTGCTTGCCATTCCGTCCGTCATCATCGGCTATGTTGCCATCGAGCCTATGCTTTACGGCGATTTCTTCAAAGACGTGATTTTCGTCAATACCGATGCGCATCCAACTATGCACATCATGAAGGAAGAGTTCCACGGCGCATTGGCAATGGTGTCGCACAGCCTGCATTCGCCTGTACTCTACCTCGCTATCGCAGGCGTGTTGAGCGCATGGCTCTTGTACGTCAAACTGCCGCACCTGCCAGCCAAAATTGTACAGGCGTTCCGTCCGATTTACGTTTTGTTTGAAAACAAATACTACCTCGACGCCCTGTATTTCAACGTCTTTGCCAAAGGCACACGCGCATTGGGTACTTTCTTCTGGAAAGTCGGCGATACCGCCATTATCGACAACGGTATCGTCAACGGCTCCGCCAAACTGGTCGGCGCGATTGCCGCACAGGTACGCAAAGCCCAAACCGGCTTCATCTATACCTATGCCGCCGCTATGGTATTCGGCGTATTGGTACTGCTCGGCATGACCTTCTGGGGATTGTTCCGATAAAAGCGGGATTTCAGACGGCCTGTCTATAGTTTGTGTATAGGGCCGTCTGAAAAAGAAAATTTGAGCAACAATGATTGAAGACAAATTACCGCAAACCCTGGACGAAGTCCGTGAAGCCATCGATGGTTTGGATAAGGGATTAATCGAATTATTCGCCCGCCGGCAGAAATTGGTACGGCAGGCTGGTCGTCTGAAACCTAAAAACGATGTGCAGGCGGTTTCCGCGCCCGAACGGGTGGCTCAAGTGATTGCCTCTCGCCGCGCTTATGCCGAAAAGGCCGGTTTGTCGCCCGAAGTAGCAGAAGCAGTTTGGCGCAGCATGATTGATGCGTTCATTAAACTTGAGATGGACACCAACCGTACCGACGGGGCGTAGTCAAAATCTTCAGATAACGGTTTTGACAAGAAAAATAGGGAAGAGGCCGTCTGAAATATAGAGGCGAGAAAAAACCATGTCGGACACACAAACCATCCGCTCCGCCGAATTTACCGCTTCCCGCGCATGGGGCGCACTCAACATCGCCAATATGAACGGCATCACCGTACGCCTGCACTGGACGAACCAGCCCTACACATGGCACATCAACGACGGCGAGGAAGTGTTTGCCGTGATGGATGGCGAAGTTGAGATGCACTACCGAGAAAACGGCGAAGAACACATCGTTCGTTTGAAAAGCGGAGATATCTTCTATGCAGGAATCGGCACGGAACACGTTGCCCATCCGTGCGGCGAGGCGCGGATTTTGGTGATTGAGAAAGAGGACAGTGTTTGAGGCCGTCTGAAAAGAAGGTTTGAGACAGCAACAGAATAAGAGAATGACGGCAGATATACATTTTTCTTGATTTTGCCGTACACAAAATACACAATCTTTTTCAGACGGCCTCCTGAAATGTCGTCTGGAAACCAACCCATACAACTATATTTTTTATTTTAACCACAGGTTAACCACTATGTTTTCCAACTACCTACTCAGCTTGGCAATATGGATACCCATCGCCGCAGGTGTGCTGGTTTTGGCGACCGGTAAGGACAGCCGTGCGCCGCTAGCGCGTGTGCTTGCCTTCATGGGTGCGCTTGCCGGTTTCTTGGTAACGCTGCCCCTGTTTACTGGTTTCGACCGGTTGAGCGGCGGTTATCAGTTTACCGAGTTCCACGAGTGGATTCCGCTTCTGAAAATCAACTACGCATTGGGTGTGGACGGTATTTCAGTGCTCTTTATCATCTTGAATGCGTTTATTACGCTGTTGGTGGTATTGGCCGGTTGGGAAGTCATTCAGAAACGTCCGGCGCAGTATATGGCGGCATTCCTGATGATGTCGGGTTTGATTAACGGTGCGTTTGCCGCGCAGGATGCGATTCTGTTTTATGTGTTCTTCGAGGGTTGGCTGATTCCGCTGTACCTGATTATCGGTGTATGGGGCGGTCCTCGCCGCGTCTATGCGTCGGTCAAGCTGTTCCTCTATACGCTGATGGGTTCGCTCTTGATGCTGGTTGCCATGGTTTACCTGTACTATCAAACAGGCAGCTTCTCTATTGTCGATTTCCAAAACATCAAGCAGATTCCATTGGGCGTACAACAGCTTTTGTTTATAGCGTTCTTCCTGTCATTTGCTATAAAAGTGCCGATGTTCCCTGTGCACACTTGGTTGCCGGATGCCCACGTTGAAGCGCCGACCGGCGGTTCGATGGTGCTGGCGGCGATTACGCTGAAACTGGGTGCGTATGGTTTCTTGCGTTTTATCCTGCCGATTATGCCGGATGCGGCACGCTATTTTGCCCCCGTGATCATCGTATTGAGCCTGATTGCCGTGATTTATATCGGTATGGTGGCTTTGGTGCAAACCGATATGAAAAAACTGGTGGCCTACTCTTCCATCAGCCATATGGGTTTTGTCACTTTGGGCATGTTCCTGTTTGTGAACGGCCAATTGAATGACTGGGCATTGAAAGGCGCAATCATTCAAATGATTTCCCACGGTTTTGTGTCTGCCGCGATGTTTATGTGTATCGGCGTGATGTACGACCGCCTGCATACCCGCAATATTGCCGATTATGGTGGCGTGGTCAATGTGATGCCTAAGTTTGCGGCGTTTATGATGTTGTTCGGTATGGCCAATGCCGGTCTGCCTGCGACTTCCGGCTTCGTGGGCGAGTTTATGGTGATTATGGGTGCGGTTAAAGTGAATTTCTGGGTAGGCGCTTTGGCTGCTATGACCTTGATTTACGGTGCATCTTATACCCTGTGGATGTACAAACGCGTTATTTTTGGTGCGATCCACAATCCGCACGTTGCCGAAATGAAAGACATCAATTGCCGCGAATTTGCGATTTTGGCGATTTTGGCGGTTGCTGTATTGGGCATGGGTCTGTATCCGCAAGCGTTTATCGAAGTGGTGCATCAAGCGGCAAACGATTTGATTGCCCATGTGGCACAAAGCAAGATTTGAGGTGTGTAAATGAACTGGTCTGATTTGAATTTAATGCCCGCCATGCCCGAAATCGTGCTGTTTGCGCTATTGGGTGTCGTATTGCTGGCAGACTTGTGGATTTGCGATAAAAACCGCTATTTGACCCATCTGATGAGTTTGGGAACGGTCATTATTGTGGCCGTCACCCAATTGGCAGTATGGGAGCAGGGCAGTGTCGATGCCTTTCACGGTATGTATATTGCAGACGGCATGTCCCGTTTGGCAAAACTGGTGCTGTATGCGCTGACGTTCGGTCTGTTTATTTACAGTAAACCGTACAACCAAGACCGCCAAATCTTCAAAGGCGAGTTTTACACTCTGTCGCTGTTTGCCCTGTTGGGTATGAGCATCATGGTCAGCTCGGCACATTTCTTGACCGCGTATATCGGTTTGGAATTGTTGTCTTTATCGCTGTATGCCATGATTGCCCTGCGCCGCGATTCCAGCCGCTCTGCCGAGGCCGCGCTGAAATACTTCGTATTAGGCGCGTTGGCTTCCGGTTTGCTGCTCTATGGTATTTCCATGGTTTACGGCGCCACCGGTTCCCTTGATTTTGCTTCCGTCTTGGCTTCCGCTTTCAATGAGCAGGCCAATGAATGGTTGTTGAAATTGGGTATGGTGTTTATTGTGGTCGCCATTGCATTTAAATTGGGTGCGGTTCCATTCCATATGTGGATACCCGATGTGTACGATGGCGCGCCGACCTCTGTTGCCGCCTTTGTGGGTACGGCTCCGAAAATTGCCGCTGTTGTCTTTGCGTTCCGTATCCTTGTTACCGGTATGGATACCATACGTTCAGACTGGGCGCCGATGTTGGCCATCCTTGCCGTTGCTTCTTTGGTGGTCGGTAACCTTGCTGCCATCATGCAAACCAATATCAAACGTATGCTTGCCTATTCCACCGTATCGCACATGGGCTTTATCCTGTTGGCGTTTATGGCAGGCGCGGTCGGCTTTACCGCAGGTTTGTATTACGCCATTACCTATGCTTTGATGGCGACAGTCAGCTTCGGTGTTTTGATGGTATTGTCCACCAAAGATATTGAGTGCGAAAACATTAAAGACCTCGCGGGTCTTAACCAACGCCATGCATGGTTTGCCTTCCTGATGTTGCTGTCTATGTTCTCCATGGCAGGTATTCCGCCGCTGATGGGCTTCTACGCCAAGTTCGGCATGATTATGGCGCTCTTGAAACAAGGCTATGTTTGGTTGTCAGTGTTTGCCGTCATCATGTCCCTGATTGGCGCGTTCTACTACCTGCGTGTGGTCAAAGTCATCTACTTCGATGCGCCTGATCATGACCAGCCGGTCGGCAGTAACTATGCCGCCAAATTTGTCCTGACGGTCAATGCCTTCCTGCTGCTCCTCTGGGGTATCATGCCGCAAACCGTTATCGACTGGTGTGCCAAAGCATTGGAAAATACCTTGTAAGCTTCAAACAAAACCAACGGCGGCTGTTCCAAAGTCGCCGTTTTTGTTAGGATTCGCATTCGGATGAAATATACCCAAAGTTCAGACGGCCTCAAGCCTTTGAACAATCATCAAGCGGGCATCATCAAGATATTGAATATCCCACGGATAATGATGGGCAAGAATGCCCATTTAACATGTTAAAATCACACGCAGGCCGTCTGAAAACAGAAAGACCATCATGACCGCATCCATGTACATTCTTTTGCTGTTGGCACTTATCTTTGCCAACGCACCATTTATTACCACCAAATTCTTCGGCATCATCGCCCTGAAACGCAAACACATCGGCCATCACTTGATCGAATTGTTGGCAGGCTTCCTTCTTACCGCGATTCTCGCCTATATCCTCGAATCGCGCGCCGGAGCCGTACATGCCCAAGATTGGGAGTTTTATGCGACCGTTGTCTGCCTCTACCTGATTTTTGCCTTCCCATGCTTCGTATGGCGTTACTTTTGGAATGAGCGGAATAGAGAGTAGGATTTGAATAAGGAAAAGGCCGTCTGAAAGATTTTCAGACGGCCTTGTATTTGAGAATGTAGGTGGCAATGACTACATCTTTGAGTTAGGTAGATATGGATTCAATAAAGACTTTATCTTCTTTTTGGATAAAAGTAGCGGAGAGACAATAATCTGTCTCATAAA
>NZ_KV832193.1:223640-243169 GCF_001837375.1 Neisseria sp. HMSC066H01 | reverse complement strand
CCATAATTTTGACTTTATTTTTGTTTTTCCATTCAATACCGGCAACAATGGTCTCCAAAGGATAGTCTTTAGTTTCTGAGAAAGGCGTTACAGAACGAGATTTTGGTAATTGTGCCATTGTTACGGTTGTTTTGGGTATGCCGTTTTTTAAAATGGGAAACCAAAGAAAAGGGATGGACTCACCTTTCTTTTTATTCCATTGAGCAGAATATTTGCTAAAAGCAGTAATGGCATCGCTTAGTCCCCCTTGGTAAAAGCATCTTTGGCTTTCCCCAATCATTTCTTCTACGGGCTTTTTACAATGTAAGTTTCCAGCCAAAGAAAAAGAGGGGAGGATGAATAGAACTGTAAAAATAAGTTTTCGCATAATTAATACCCCGTATTTAGAGTCAGAAGACTGATGGAAAAGATAGAAAAGGCTTTTTTCATTTTTTATCTCTCAATGGTTGAATGAAATATAAGTCTTTAAAAGTGATTAAAAAGAAATCTCATATCGAGATTTCTTTACGTAGTTATGTGTAACATTTGCAAACATTGTAACATAGTAAATTCAATGCTACAGTTATTTGATATGTTTAATCAATTTAGATAATCGGTCATTATAACCGATTATCGGTATATTTCCCGAGGAAATTCATTTCGATTGAAAAGAGTAGAGTTGTTTATATCTATTAGCAATAAAATTCGTTCTTTGTGTGGATGGAAACAATGGTCTCAAGATAGAAGCTTAGTTTCCAAATAAATTCAGGAAAAGGCCGAGTTGATGTAGTTGCTTGAAACAATAAAGGCCGTCTGAAAGATTTTCAGACGGCCTTTATTTTGTTTGATGTTAAATATCGGTTAGAAAACAAGGATGTTGGGGCGTAAAGCCTTGTCGTGGGGGCGGTTTAACGGTACTATTCTCGGTTAATCCTGTTTTATTCCTATGAAATTGAAAGTATAAGATGATTAATGATATTCAAAAGACAGCTGAAGGCAAAATGCAGCGTTCTCTGGAAGTGTTGAAAGAAAACTTGGCTAAGGTGCGTACCGGCCGTGCGCATACCGGCCTGCTTGACCAAGTGGAAGTGGAATACTGGGGCAGCATGGTGCCTGTGAGCCAAGTGGCAAACGTAACGCTTTTGGATGCTCGTACGATCGGTGTGAAACCTTTCGAGAGCAATATGGCTTCAAAAGTCGAGAAAGCGATCCGTGATTCCAACTTGGGCCTGAACCCTGCTTCTGTCGGCGATTTGATCCGTGTCCCTATGCCTATGCTGACTGAGGAACGCCGTAAAGATTTGATCAAAGTGGTACGCGGCGAGGCGGAAGAGGGCCGTGTGTCTATCCGCAATGTGCGCCGTGATGCAAACGACCATATCAAAAAATTGTTGAAAGACAAAGAGATTTCTGAAGATGAAGCCCGCCGTGGCGAGGAAGCGGTTCAGAAGTTGACCGACAAATACATTGCTGAGGCAGACAAGCTCTTGGCGGCCAAAGAAGAAGATTTGATGGCGATTTAATCCTGTGTGCAAACCGTTCAGACGGACTTTGGACGGTTTGCTCCCTGAAAGGCAGACATGAAAAGCAGTACGCAGACGATTTTGGAACACTCTGCCATCCCCCGACATATTGCTGTGATTATGGACGGCAACGGACGTTGGGCAAAGAAGCGTTTTCTTCCCCGCGTGATGGGGCATAAGCGCGGCTTGGATGCGCTGGAGAACATGGTGAAGCATTGTGCTGAGCTGGGTGTGCGGTATTTGACCGTGTTTGCTTTTTCGACTGAAAACTGGCGACGCCCCGAGGAAGAGGTTTCTTTTCTGATGGGGCTGTTTTTGCAGGCTTTGCAAAAGCAGGTGCGCCGTTTGCACGATAACAATATGCGCTTGAAAGTCATCGGCAGCCGCGAGCGGTTTAATGCCGAAATCCTGAAGGGGATTGAGGCGGCCGAGGCGTTGACGGCAAACAATACTGGTTTGACTTTGAGCATTGCCGCCGATTATGGCGGCCGCTGGGATATTTTGCAGGCGGCAAATCAGTTGATTGCCGAGGGTGCGACTGAGATTACGGAAGAGGCGTTGTCGCGCTATTTGATGTTGGGCGATGCACCCGAGCCGGATTTGTTTATCCGAACCGGCGGCGAGACGCGCATCAGTAATTTCCTGCTGTGGCAGATGGCGTATGCGGAATTGTATTTTACGGATACGCTGTGGCCTGATTTTAATGAGAAATTGTTGAACGAGGCGATTGCTTCGTTCCAAAAACGGGAACGCCGCTTCGGGCGGACTTCCGAGCAGCTGCCGGTTGAGCAGCAACGGGGTTGAGAACTATGTTGAAACAACGGATTTTGACGGCGCTGTGGCTTTTGCCGCTGATGCTGGGTATGCTGTTTTATGCACCTATGTGGCTGTGGGCTGCGTTTTGCGGCCTGATTGCCATGCTGACTTTGTGGGAATATGCCCGCATGAGTGGCTTGGACAAGCTGAAAATCAATCATTATTTGGCTTCAACGCTGGTGTTTGGTGTGATTGCCTATGCCGGCGGTTGGCAGTTGCCTGATTTGGTTTGGTATGTCGTATTGGCGTTTTGGCTGATTGTCATGCCTTGGTGGCTGAAAGCGAAATGGAAGTTAAACGGCGGCTGGCAGGCTTACACGGTCGGTTGGTTGTTGGTGATGCCGTTTTGGTTTGCACTGGTTTACCTGCGTCCTCAGCCTGAAGACGCGCTGTCTTTATTGGCAATTATGGGTTTGGTGTGGGTGGCCGATATTGGTGCATATTTCTGCGGCAAATCGTTTGGCAAGCGCAAAATTGCGCCGACCATCAGCCCGGGTAAAAGCTGGGAAGGTGCGATCGGTGGCGCATTGTGCGTTGCCGTGTACATGACCATCGTATGGAAAGCCGGTTGGCTGGCTTTTGAAGCCGGCTGGTTAAAAACTATTTTGATCGGCTTGATTCTGACCGTTGTCAGCGTGTGCGGCGATTTGCTGGAAAGCTGGCTCAAACGTGCGGCAGGTATCAAAGACAGCAGCAATCTGCTGCCGGGGCACGGCGGCGTGTTCGACCGCGTGGACAGTCTGATCGCTGTTATCAGCATTTATGCCGCCTTTGTATATTTGTTTTAAACCGCCTGTCTCACATGGTTGGGGGAGCTGATTATGTCCGAACAAAAACAGATTTCATCTTTATCGATCTTGGGCGTATTGTTGGCACTGGGATTGATGGCTGCGGCGTTTATTTTGGGCGTGCAGTTTAAGAATCTGCGCCAACCGGGGACAATTACCGTAAAAGGTTTGGCGGAGAAAAACTTCCAATCCGACAGCGCGACGTGGAATACGGGCGTAAATGCGCACGGCGAGAGCTACCAGGAAGTTTTGGATTTGCTGACGGCAAGACGCAAGAAGCTGTCTAAGTTTTTGGGTGAGCAAGGCTTTACGGCGGCTGAAATGAAAGTGGGCCTGCCCGAAGTGTCGCGCGTTTTCAATGAAACCCGCGACGAACTGGGCAACGTAACCCGCACGCCCAACGGCTACGATGGCGACCTCAATATTGTGGTCAACACCAAAAAACTGGACAAAATCCAAGTAGCACAGCGCGCCATTTTGAATTTCCGTGCGCAAAACGAATTTATCCGTTTTGACAATCCGCAATATTTGCTGGGCAATTTGGAAACCATCAAACGCGATTTGATTACGCAGGCGACGGAGGATGCGCAGAAACGCGCGGCCGAATTTGCCAAAACCGGCGGCGGCAAAGTGGGTGCCATGCGTTCTGCTTCGCAAGGCTCGTTCAATATCTATGCCGACACCGGCAGCAGCGAGGACGACGAGTACGGCGGTTCTTACGATAAAAGCACCGTCGGCAAACAAGTCCGACTGGTTGTTACCATCGAATACGGCATTGAGTAATTCTTTCAGACGGCCTTTTCAGCTGGGAGGCAAAAGGCCGTCTGAAAATTGAAAACGGCAAAGAAATCTATTTCAAACACAATGAATACCGTTTGCACAGCACATAAAGAACACACCATGACACAACAAGTTCTGACCATATTAGGCAGTACCGGCAGCATAGGCGAAAGCACTTTAGACGTTGTCTCCCGCCATCCCGAGAAATTCCGCGTGTTCGCGCTGGCAGGGCATAGGCAGGTGGACAAGCTGGCGGCGCAATGCAAACAGTTCCACCCGGAATATGCCGTTGTCGGCGATGCCGGCCATGCGGCCGAGCTGGAAAAGAAACTCAAACAAGAAGGCATCGATACGCAGGTCTTATATGGTTCTCAAGCCTTGATTGATGTCGCCTCTGCCGATGAAGTCAGCGGCGTGATGTGTGCCATTGTCGGCGCGGCCGGTTTGCCGTCGGCTTTGGCCGCTGCTCAAAAGGGCAAAACCATTTATCTGGCAAACAAAGAAACGCTGGTGGTTTCCGGCGCATTGTTCATGGAAACCGCCCGTCAAAACAGCGCCACCGTCTTGCCGATTGACAGCGAACACAACGCCATCTTCCAAGTATTGCCAAGGGATTACACAGGCCGTCTGAATGAGCACGGTATCAATTCGATTATCCTGACCGCGTCGGGCGGCCCCTTCCTTAACACCGATTTAAGTACATTTGACAGCATTACGCCTGAGCAGGCGGTTAAACATCCGAATTGGAGCATGGGGCGCAAAATTTCCGTCGATTCCGCGTCAATGATGAATAAGGGCTTGGAGTTGATTGAGGCGCATTGGCTGTTTAACTGTCCGCCGGAAAAACTGGAAGTCGTCATTCATCCGCAATCCGTGATACACAGCATGGTGCGTTATCGAGATGGTTCGGTATTGGCGCAGTTGGGTAATCCTGATATGCGTACGCCGATTGCTTATTGCTTGGGTCTGCCCGAACGCATCGATTCCGGCGTGGGCGAGCTGGATTTCGGCGCATTGTCCGCGTTGACCTTCCAAAAGCCTGACTTTGACCGTTTCCCATGTTTGAAACTTGCCTATCAGGCCATGAATGCAGGCGGCGCCGCACCTTGCGTGCTGAACGCCGCAAACGAAGTTGCCGTGGCCGCTTTTTTAGATAAACGCATTAAGTTTACCGATATTGCCAAAGTCGTGGCCCACTGCCTTGCCCAAGATTTTTCAGACGGCCGTCACGATATCGAAGGCCTGCTGGCGCAAGACGCGCAAACACGCAGGCAGGCAGAAGCCTTTATCGGCAAACAGTAAAGCTTCAATGACAGGCCGTCTGAAACGCCAACCGCTTGGCATTTAGGCAGACAAAATGGAACAACTGCCTTTATAATCGGTTTTCTGACGGCCTTATCCGTTGATCATCACATTCCACTCAGGGGATTTTTTTGCAAACCTTTTTAGCCTTTATCGTCGCCATTTTGATTTTGGTCAGCCTGCATGAGTTCGGACACTATATTGTTGCCCGCTGGTGCGGCGTTAAAGTCGTGCGCTTTTCCGTCGGCTTCGGTAAGCCCTTTTTCACCCGAAAACGTGGCGATACTGAGTGGTGTCTTGCCCCGATTCCGCTGGGTGGTTACGTTAAAATGGTCGATACGCGCGAAGGCGAGGTAGCAGAGGCAGATTTGCCGTACGCCTTTGACAAGCAGCATCCGGCCAAGCGCATCGCCATTGTTGCTGCCGGTCCTTTGACCAATTTGATTTTGGCCGTTTTGCTTTACGGTTTGAGCTTTTCCTTCGGCGTAACCGAGTTGCGCCCCTATGTCGGCATGGTCGAGCCTGCCAGTATTGCCGCCAAAGCAGGTTTTCAGGCAGGTGATAAGATTGTATCGGTCAACGGAATCGCCGTAAAAGACTGGAACGATGCGCAAACCGAGATGGTGTTGAACCTTGAATCTGGTCCTGTAAAAGTCGCCGTTCAGACGGCCTCAAATGCCCAAGCCGTCCGCATAATTGATGCCGCCGGTACGCCTGAAGCAGGTAAAGTTGCGAAAAACCAAGGCAACATCGGCCTTTTGCCTTTTAGAATTACTAACCGCATCGGCAAAGTCTTGGCTGATAGTCCGGCCGAAAAAGCAGGTTTGAAGGAAAACGACAAACTGCTGACCGCCGATGGGAAGCCCATCGAAAGCTGGCAGGCATGGACGGAACTCTTCCGCGCCAGCCCCGGCCAACGAATCGAACTGACTTACGAGCGCGACGGCAAAATACTGGCGACCGCTATCCGGCCGGACAGCGTCGAGCAGTCAGCAGGCGTGCTGGTGGGTAGAGCAGGGCTTGCCGCCCAAGCGGATAAAGAGTGGGATAAAACCATCCGCTACCGTTATACGCCTTCCGTTGCCCAAGCCTTTGAATTGGGTTGGAACAAAACCGTCAACTATTCATGGACGACCCTCAAATTTTTCGGAAAACTGGTTACAGGCAATGCCTCTTTGAACCATATTTCCGGCCCCCTGACCATTGCCGATGTCGCCGGACAGTCCGCCAAACTCGGATTGCAGAGCTACCTCGAATTTCTGGCCTTGGTCAGCATCAGCTTAGGCGTGTTGAACCTTTTGCCCGTACCCGTTTTAGACGGCGGACATTTGGTTTTCTATACCGCCGAATGGATACGTGGAAAGCCTTTGAGCGAGCGCATACAGGCAGTCGGCCTGCGCTTCGGACTGGCAGCCATGCTTTTGATGATGGCTGTGGCTTTCTTTAATGACATCAACCGTTTGTTTGGATAATTTATGAAACTGAACCAGATTGCTTCCGCTTTAATGGTATTGAGCCTGTCTCCCTTGGCATTGGCTGACTTTACCATTCAGGACATCCGCGTCGAAGGCCTGCAACGCACCGAGCCGAGTACCGTCTTCAACTACCTGCCCGTTAAAGTCGGTGATAATTTCAATGATGCGCGCAGTGAAGAAATCATCAAAAAACTCTACGCAACCGGTTTCTTTGACGACGTACGCGTCGAGACCATGGACAATCAAGTCCTGCTGACCGTGATTGAGCGTCCGACCATCAGCTCGCTCAATATTACCGGCGCGAAAATGCTGCAAAACGATGCCATCAAGAAAAACCTTGAAGCCTTCGGTTTGGCGCAATCCCAATACTTCAACCAAGCAACGCTGAACCAAGCCGTCGCCGGTTTGAAAGAAGAGTATTTGAGCCGCGGCAAACAGTCGGTCAAAATCACGCCGACCGTCACCAAACTCGCCCGCAACCGCGTGTCTATCGACATTGCCATCGAAGAGGGCAAATCTACCAAGATTACCGATATTTCCTTTGAAGGCAACGAAGTTTATTCCGACCGCCGCCTGCTGAAACAAATGTCCCTGAGCGAAGGCGGTATGTGGACTTGGGTGACCAAGAGCAACCAGTTCAATGAGCAAAAATTTGCTCAGGACATGGAAAAAATCACCAATTACTACCAAAACAACGGCTACTTCAACTTCCGCATTTTGGATACCGATATCCAAACCAACGAAGACAAAACCAAGCAAACCATTAAAGTAACCGTCAGCGAAGGCGACCGCTTCCGCTGGGGCAATGTACGCATCGAAGGCGATACGCTGGAAGTGCCGAAAGAAGATTTGGAAAAACTGCTGACCATGAAGCCGGGCAAATGGTACGAGCGCGCGCAAATGTCCAATTCGCTCGAAGCCATCCAAAACCGCATGGGTCAGGCAGGTTACGCATTCAGCGAAATCAATGTCCAACCGATTCCAAATGCCGAAACGCATACCGTTGATTTTGTGTTGACCGTTCAACCGGGCCGCAAAATCTATGTGAACGAAATCAACATTACCGGCAACAACAAAACCCGTGACGAAGTCATCCGCCGCGAGTTGCGCCAAATGGAATCGGCGCCTTACGATTCTGCCAAACTGCAACGTTCTAAAGAGCGTGTTGAGTTGTTGGGCTACTTCGACAACGTTCAATTTGATGCGGCTCCTGTGGCCAATACGCCTGACCAAGTTGACCTGAACATGAGCCTGACCGAACGTTCTACCGGCTCGCTCGACTTGAGCGCAGGTTGGGTTCAGGATACCGGTTTGGTGATGTCTGCCGGCGTGGCTCAAGACAACCTGTTCGGTACGGGTAAATCCGTTGCCCTGCGCGCTTCCCGCAGTAAAACCACAGTAAACGGCTCATTGTCGTTTACCGACCCATACTTCACACCTGACGGCGTAAGCTTGGGCTACGACCTTTACGGCAAGTCTTACGACCCACGTAAAGCTTCTTCCAGTGCGAAACAGTATAAAACCACGACTTTCGGCGGCGGTTTGCGTATCGGTATTCCGGTTACCGAATATGACCGTGTGAACTTCGGTTTGGCCGCAGAGCGTCTGACCGTGAACACCTACAAAGGCGCGCCTAAACGCTATGCTGACTTTATCAAGCAATACGGCAAAGGCGACGGTAGCGGCGTGGGTAACTTCAAAGGCTGGTTGTACAAAGGTACCATCGGCTGGGGTCGCAACAAAACCGACAATGCCTTGTGGCCAACCCGCGGTTACCTGACCGGCGTGAACGGCGAAATCGCTTTGCCGGGCAGCGACCTGCAATACTACACCCTGACCCACAACCAAACTTGGTTCTTCCCGTTGAGCAAAGATTTCACGTTGATGCTGGGTGGCGAAGTCGGTTATGGCAACGGCTACGGCAAAACCAAAACAATGCCGTTCTTTGAGAACTTCTACGGCGGCGGTTTAGGCTCTGTCCGCGGCTTTGAAAGCGGTACGCTGGGCCCGAAAGTTTATGACGAATACGGCGAGAAAATCAGCTACGGCGGTAACAAAAAAGCCAACGTTTCCGCAGAGTTGCTCTTCCCGATGCCGGGCATTAAAGATTCGCGTACCGTCCGTCTGAGCCTGTTTGCCGATGCGGGCAGCGTGTGGGATGACAAAACTTACAACGACAGCCACAACAATACTTATTACACCAATGGCGCGTCCCAAAACGTGTACGGTGTAGGCAAAACGCACAAATCGACATTCAAAAACGAATTGCGTTACTCTGCCGGTGCTGCCGTGACCTGGCTCTCTCCGCTGGGTCCGATGAAGTTCAGTTATGCTTATCCGATTAAGAAAAAAGAAGGCGACGAAATCCAACGCTTCCAATTCCAACTCGGTACGACATTCTGATGATGTTTAGGCCGTCTGAAACCGGGTTTGTCCGTTTCAGACGGCCTCATGGCAGATTGGCGGCAAGCTTATTGCAAACCGCCCGTTTGTTTTTAAGCAAGGATTTTTATCATGAGTAAAATAGCCGACACCCTCCGTGTCCTCGCCGTAGCCCTGCCGGGTTTCGTGCTGTTGCCGCAAGCGGCGGCGGATGGCGTGCAGAAAATCGGTTTTATCAATACCGAGCGCGTTTATCAGGAATCCAAGCAGGCGCAAAACATTCAGACGACTTTGGAAAAAGAGTTCAAAAGCCGTCAAACCGCCTTGCAAAAGCTGCAGCAGGAAGGCGAGGCTTTGGAGCGAAAACTGAGTAGCTACAAGCTCAGCGACAGCCAAAGGGAAGCGGAAACCCAAAAATGGCGCAATCTGGTACAAAAATTCCGCAAGCAGCAGGCCGAGTTGGCAGAAGACTACAACCTGCGCCGTAATGAAGAATTCGCCGCGCTCCAGCAAAATGCCAACCGCGTCATCGTCGATTTGGCCAAGCGCGAAGGTTACGACTTCATCTTGCAGGACGTGATTTACGTCAACGGCCGCTACGACATTACCGACAGCGTTATCAAAGCCCTAAACGCACACTGACCCTGCTCGGCAGCGAATGTAACCATACAGACAAACCTAAGGCCGTCTGAAACCCAAACCGGCATCTTTCAGACGGCCTGACATCTTGACGGCAGATTATCATGACTTCACAAGCATACACCCTGTCCCAAATCGTTTCCCAGCTCGGCGGCGAATGGAAAGGCGAAGACATCGCCATTACCGCCGTCCGTCCGTTAGATCAGGCGCAGGCGGAACACATCAGCTTTTTGGCCAATCCGAAATACAAAGCCGAAGTACACGACAGCCAGGCAGGCGCAGTGATTGTGTCGCCGAAAGCCGCAGACGAATTTGCAGGCCGCAACCTGATTGTGGCTGCCGACCCTTATCTTTATTTCGCCAAAGTGGCACGATTGTTCTCGCCGATTGTCAAAGCACAGGGCGGCGTACATCCGACTGCCGTTGTCGAGGTAAGCGCCAAAGTGCCGGCAAGCTGCGAAATCGGCGCGAATGCCTATATCGGCGCGAATGCCGTATTGGGCGAAGGCTGTCGTATTTTGGCCAATGCCGTTGTCCAACACGATTGCACGTTGGGTGATGAAGTCGTGTTGCATCCAAACGCTGTCATCTATTACGGCTGCACTTTGGGCAACCGTGTCGAAATCCACAGCGGCGCCGTCATCGGTGCGGACGGTTTCGGCTTGGCCTTTGCCGGCGATTCATGGTTTAAAATCCCGCAAACCGGCGCAGTCACGCTGGGTGATGATGTGGAAATCGGTTCGAACACCAATATCGACCGCGGCGCAATGAGCGATACGACCGTCGGCAACGGCACCAAAATCGACAACCAAGTCCAAATCGGCCACAACTGCAAAATCGGTTCGCACACCGTTATCGCCGCCAAAACCGGCATTTCCGGCAGCGTCACCATCGGCAATTATTGTATTATCGGCGGCGGCGTCGGCACGGTCGGACACATCGAAATCGCCGATAAAACCACCATCGGCGGCGGTACATCCGTTACCCACAGCATTACCGAAAGCGGCCAGCATTTGGCCGGTATTTTCCCGATGTCGGGCTACAAAGACTGGGCGCGCAATGCCGTTTATATCCACCGTTTGAGCGAAATGAACAAACGCCTCAAAACGCTGGAAAAACGGCTTGCCGACAGCGACGAAGCCTAAAGGCGGCGCAAACAGTCCGCGCCCCGCATCCGAATACGTTTAAACCCAATACAAACAAGGAAAGACGAACATCATGGACGTACAACTCCCGATCGAAGCCAAAGACATTCAAAAACTTATCCCACACCGTTATCCGTTTTTGCAACTCGACCGCATTACCGCGTTCGAACCGATGAAAACCCTGACTGCGATTAAAAACGTGACCATGAACGAGCCGCAGTTCCAAGGCCACTTTCCCGACCTGCCCGTGATGCCCGGCGTGCTGATTATCGAAGCCATGGCGCAAGCGTGCGGCACACTGGCCATCCTCAGCGAAGGCGGCCGCAAAGAAAACGAATTCTTCTTCTTCGCCGGTATCGACGATGCCCGTTTCAAACGCCAAGTCATCCCCGGCGACCAACTGGTTTTTGAAGTCGAGCTGTTGACCAACAAACGCGGTATCGGCAAATTCAACGCCGTTGCCAAAGTCGACGGCCAAGTTGCCGTTGAAGCCGTGATTATGTGCGCCAAACGCGTGGTGTAAGAATGGAACAGGCCGTCTGAAAGCTTCAGACGGCATCTTGCAGGCAATACCTGTATCAGACAGCAAGGAAACAGCATGACCCTTATTCATCCGACCGCCGTCATCGACCCTAAAGCCGAACTCGACTCCAGCGTCAAAGTCGGCCCGTACAGCATCATCGGCCCCAATGTGCAAATCGGTGCGAATACTGAAATCGGCCCGCACGCCGTCATCAACGGCCATACGACCATCGGTGAAAACAACCGCATTTTCCAATTTGCCAGCCTCGGCGAAATTCCGCAGGACAAAAAATACCGCGACGAGCCGACCAAGCTGATTATCGGCAACGGCAACACCATCCGTGAATTTACGACGTTCAACCTCGGTACGGTTACCGGCATCGGCGAAACCCGTATCGGCGACGACAACTGGATTATGGCCTACTGCCACCTCGCCCATGACTGCGTAGTCGGCAACCATACCATCTTCGCTAACAACGCCTCACTCGCAGGCCACGTTACCATCGGCGACTACGTCGTCTTGGGCGGCTACACGCTGGTGTTCCAATTCTGCCAAATCGGCGACTACGCCATGACCGCGTTTGCCGCCGGTGTACACAAAGACGTACCGCCGTACTTCATGGCTGCGGGCTACCGCGCCGAACCGGCCGGCCTCAACAGCGAAGGTATGCGCCGCAACGGTTTCACCGCCGAACAGATTGCCTCCGTCAAAGATGCGTATAAAACCATTTACCATCGCGGCATTCCGTTTGAAGAAGCCAAGGCGGACATTCTGAAACGCGCCGAAACCCAAAGCGAATTGGCGGTATTTAAAGACTTTTTTGCACAATCCACACGCGGCATTATCCGTTGATGGATGGATTGAAGGCCGTCTGAAACTTTTTCAGACGGCCTTTGGATTGCAAAAATCCGCGCAGTAGGGCAGGTTTCCTGTCTGTTTGCCGCCGATGCCGTCTGAAAACGGGCGGGCAAATGTCTGCCCAAAATCTTTTAGCTTTTAAACCTCAACACATGAATTCCAATCCTTCCCCCCTTATCGCCATCAGCGTCGGCGAAGCTTCCGGCGACTTGCTCGGCGCACACTTAATCCGTGCCATTAAGGCGCGTTGCCCGAATGCGCGGTTTACCGGCATCGGCGGCGAGCGCATGAAGGCGGAGGGTTTCGAGAGTTTGTACGATCAGGAAAAGCTGGCGGTACGCGGTTTTGTTGAGGTCATCAAACGCCTGCCGCAAATTTTGAGAATTCGCAAAGGGCTGGTGAACGATTTAATCCGCCTCAAGCCGGATGTGTTTATCGGCATCGATGCGCCGGACTTTAATCTCGGCGTGGCGGAAAAACTCAAGCAGGCAGGCATTCATACCATTCATTACGTCAGCCCGTCGGTTTGGGCGTGGCGGCGCGAACGGGTCAATAAAATCGTACATCAGGTCAACCGCGTGTTGTGCCTGTTTCCGATGGAGCCTCAGCTTTATATCGATGCCGGCGGCAAGGCCGAATTTGTCGGCCATCCGATGGCGCAAACCATGCCCGTGGAAGCGGATAGGGCGGCGGCACGGCAGAAGCTGGGCGTGCCTGCGGACGTGCCCGTGTTTGCGATATTGCCCGGCAGCCGCGTGAGCGAAATCGATTACATGGCGGCGGTGTTTTTTCAGACGGCCTTATTGCTGCTGAAACGTTATCCGCAGGCACAGTTTTTGCTGCCTGTGGCGACGGCCGCAACGCGCAAACGCATTACCGAAATTTTGGCGCAGCCTGAGTTCGCCGCCCTTCCCATTACGTTGACCGACAAGCAGTCGGATACGGTTTGCACCGCTGCCGACGTGGTATTGGTCACCAGTGGTACGGCGACTTTGGAAGTGGCCTTGTGCAAGCGGCCTATGGTTATCAGCTACAAAATTTCGCCGCTGACTTATGCGTATGTGAAACGCAAAATCAAAGTGCCGCATGTCGGTTTGCCCAATATTTTATTGGGTAAAGCCGCCGTTCCCGAGCTGCTGCAACACGATGCCGTCCCTGAAAAACTGGCGCAGGCCGTGGCAGACTGGTATGACCGCCCTGAGGCCGTGGCCGCGTTGGAACAGGATTTTCACGCCTTGCATCTGCTGTTGAAAAAAGATACGGCGGCATTGGCGGCAGCGGCAGTATTGGAAGAAGCCGGATTTTCAGACGGCCTGAAAGACAAGTAAGGAAAATACATGAATTTATTGGGAGCCTTGGCCAAGGTTGGCAGCCTGACGATGGTGTCGCGCATTTTGGGCTTTGTGCGCGATACGATTATTGCCCGTGCGTTTGGTGCAGGCATGGCGACGGATGCGTTTTTTGTCGCGTTCAAACTGCCCAACCTATTGCGGCGCGTGTTCGCAGAGGGCGCGTTTGCCCAAGCCTTCGTGCCGATTTTGGCGGAATACAAAGAAACCCGCTCTCCTGAAGCCACGCAGGCGTTTGTGCGTCATGTGGCCGGCATGCTGTCGTTTGTGCTGGTCATCGTTACTGCGCTGGGCATACTTGCCGCTCCGTGGGTGATTTATGTTTCTGCACCCGGTTTTGCCAAAGAAGCCGATAAGTTTCAGCTCTCCATCGACTTGCTGCGGGTAACGTTTCCTTATATTTTATTGATTTCACTATCCTCTTTTGTCGGCTCGATACTCAATTCCTATCATAAATTCGGTATTCCCGCCTTTACGCCGACATTTTTGAACATCTCCTTTATCGTCTTTTCCCTGTTTTTCATACCGTATTTTGATCCGCCTGTTATGGCATTGGCGTGGGCGGTGTTTGTCGGCGGTGTGTTGCAGCTGGTGTTCCAACTGCCTTGGTTGGCGAAACTGGGCTTCTTGAAAATGCCCAAACTCAGCTTTAAAGACGCAGCAGTCAACCGCGTAATGAAACAGATGGCGCCGGCTATTTTGGGTGTGAGCGTGGCGCAGATTTCCTTGGTTATCAACACCATTTTCGCCTCGTTTTTGCAGTCCGGCAGCGTGTCATGGATGTATTACGCCGACCGACTGATGGAATTGCCGACCGGTGTTTTGGGCGTAGCACTCGGTACAATCTTATTGCCCACCTTGTCCAAACACGCCGCCAGTCAGGATACCGAGCAGTTTTCCGGCCTGCTCGACTGGGGTTTGCGCCTGTGCATGCTGCTGACCCTGCCTGCCGCCGTCGGCCTTGCCGTGTTGTCTTTCCCTCTGGTTACGACCTTGTTCATGTACCGTGAATTTACGTTGCATGATGCGCAAATGACCCAATATGCGCTGATTGCCTATTCCTTCGGCTTGATCGGTCTGATTATGATTAAAGTGTTGGCGCCCGGCTTCTACGCGCGTCAAAACATCAAAACCCCCGTTAAAGTCGCTATTTTCACGCTGATTTGCACGCAGTTGATGAACCTCGCCTTCATTTCGCCGCTCAAACACGTCGGCCTGTCCCTCGCTATCGGTTTAGGCGCGTGTCTGAATGCAGGCTTGCTGTTTTTCCTTTTGCGCAAACACAGCATTTACCGCCCCGGCAAAGGTTGGGCTGCGTTTTTGGTCAAAATGGCCATCTCTTTGGTCGTCATGGGCGGCGGTTTGTGGCTGGCGCAATCTTATCTGCCGTTTGAATGGGTACACGTCGGCGGCTTTAAAAAAGCAGGCCAACTCTGCGTCCTGATTGCCTTGGGCGGCGGCCTCTACTTCGTTTCCCTCGCCGCGCTCGGCTTCCGTCCGCACCATTTCCGCAGGGTAGAAAAATAAGCAGCCGCAGGGCGTATGTGCTTGGCTTCAAGACTATTTGCTAAAAAGGCCGTCTGAAACATTTTCAGACGGCCTTTTCTTGTTTTATGTTTTAGCTGTAAAGCTTCGCTCCTTTTTTGACGAACTCAATCGCTTTTTCCTCCATGCCTTGCCGCTGGGCTTTTTGCTTGTCGGCGTAGTCGCGTACTTCCTGCGTGATTTTCATCGAGCAGAATTTTGGGCCGCACATCGAGCAGAAGTGGGCGATTTTCGCGCCTTCGGCAGGCAGGGTTTCGTCGTGGAAGCTCTCGGCGCGTTCGGGGTCGAGGCTTAAGCGGAATTGGTCGCGCCAGCGGAACTCGAAACGCGCCTTGCTCAGGGCGTTGTCGCGTAATTGTGCACCCGGCCAGCCTTTGGCGAGGTCGGCGGCGTGGGCAGCGAGTTTGTAGGTGATGATGCCGGTACGTACGTCTTCTTTGTCGGGCAGGCCGAGATGCTCTTTCGGGGTCACGTAGCAGAGCATGGCTGTGCCGTACCAGCCGATATTGGTCGCGCCTATGCCCGAGGTGATGTGGTCGTAGCCGGGGGCGATGTCGGTAACGAGCGGGCCGAGGGTGTAGAAAGGCGCTTCAAAGCAGTGTTGCAACTCTTCGGTCATGTTTTCTTTGACGCGTTGCAACGGCACATGGCCGGGGCCTTCGATCATGACTTGGACGTCGTGTTCCCACGCTTTGGCGGTCAATTCGCCCAAGGTGTGCAATTCGGCGAATTGGGATTCGTCGTTGGCATCGGCAATGCAGCCGGGGCGCAGGCCGTCGCCGAGGCTGAACGATACGTCGTAGGCTTTCATGATTTCGCAAATTTCGTCGAAATGCGTGTAGAGGAAGTTTTCCCGATGGTGGGCGAGACACCATTTCGCCATGATGGAGCCGCCGCGCGATACGATGCCGGTGAGGCGGTTGGCGGTCATCGGCACATAGCGCAGCAATACGCCTGCGTGCAGGGTGAAATAGTCTACGCCTTGTTCCGCCTGCTCGATTAAGGTATCGCGCACCAAATCCCAAGTCAAATCTTCGGCAATGCCGCCGGTTTTTTCCAAAGCCTGATAGATGGGTACAGTGCCGATGGGGACGGGCGCGTTGCGGATAATCCATTCGCGCGTTTCGTGGATGTGCGCGCCGGTGGACAAATCCATAATCGTGTCTGCGCCCCAACGCAGCGACCACACCATTTTTTCGACTTCTTCGGTCAGGCTGGAGGTAACGGCGGAATTGCCCAAGTTGCCGTTGATTTTGACGCGGAAGTTGCGGCCGATAATCATCGGTTCGAGTTCGGGATGGTTGATGTTGGCGGGGATAATCGCGCGTCCGGCGGCGATTTCTCGGCGCACGAATTCGGGCGTGATTTGGTCGGGATGAGTCGGGATGTTCGCGCCGAAACTTTGCCCTGCGTGTTGTTTCAAGAGTTTGGCGTATTCGGGCCGTCTGAAAAGCTCGTCTAGCTTCATGCGTTCGCGTATGGCGGCAAACTCCATTTCCGGCGTGATGATGCCTTGGCGGGCGTAGTGGAGCTGGGTTACGTTGCGGCCTGCTTTGGCGCGGCGCGGGCGGGTGATTTGGTTGAAGCGCAGATGGGCGGTCTTCGGATCGTGCGCGCGTTCGGTGCCGTATTCGCTGGAGAGCTTGGGCAGGATTTCGGTGTCGCTGCGTTCGTCCAGCCATGCAGTGCGGACGTGCGGCAACCCTTGTTTCAAGTCGATGTGTGCCGCCGGATCGCCGTATGCGCCGCTGGTGTCGTACACCGGAATCGGCGGATTGGCTTCCGTGCCTTGCGCCGTGTAGGTGTCGTCCTGACGGATTTCGCGCAAAGGCACGCGGATGTCGGCGCGGCTGCCTGGGATATAGACGCGGTCGGAGTTGGGATATTGGAAGCGGATGCCGATGTCTTCACTCAAGTCGGAAAGACGGCGCGCCTCATCGCCGGTTTTTTTAGCGGTAGTCATAAAAATTGCTCCTGTTTCTCGGTTATGAAATGGAAACAGGAGCATTGCTTTTTTTCAGACGGCCTTGCGGATATCTTCAATCGACCGTCTAAAATCACATTTGCCGAAACTCCCCACGCAGGTATTATCCTGTTCGGGTGTAAAGGGTATTTCTCAGCCGCTCGGTTTGAAAGCAGCACCCCTGTTTCTTTATTAACGAAAATTAAACCACGCGGCCGGTTTTTTGTAAAGCAACGTTTGGATATTTTCTGTCAAAAACGCTTGACAGCAATTCCGCCTTTCTGTATAGTTACAACTTCTGACGCGGGATGGAGCAGCATGGTAGCTCGTCGGGCTCATAACCCGAAGGTCGTAGGTTCGAATCCTGCTCCCGCAACCAAATATAAAAATCCCCTGCAATCGCAGGGGATTTTGCTTTATGCGGCATTTATTGCGGATGAATTGATGGAAAGGCCGTCTGAACCATTGGGTTTCAGACGGCCTTTTGCTGTCTTGCGGCGGGGTTTGGGTAAAAATACGACAGGCCTTTTTCAGACGGCCTCTTCCGATTTGGGCTTGTTGTCGTTGCGCAGGTGTTCTTTCAGGCGCTGCAATTCTTTTTTGTCCAACCATTTATTGCGCGAACGTTGCAACAGAATCACCAATGCGGCGATTTCGTTACGCATATTGGTGCTGAGCCAGAGGAAGCCTTGCCAGTCGTAATGCAGGCGGGCGGCCGGTTTGCTTAGTTCGGCATTGAGCGAAGTATCGATTCGGATGCGGCGGGCGTAGTGGCCTTTGATGAGACGGACGGTCAGGCGCAGCTCGCGTTGGAGTTGGTTGAAGTGGCGGTCGAGCAGGCGGATTTCGCTTTCGTTGAGCGTGGGCGCGCGCAGTTTGGCAGCGGTGGTCAGGAGCAGCTCGGTGGTGTTGACGATTTTGCGGTGGGCATGCTGCATGGCTTCCATCATATTGTTGCTGATGTGGCTTTCGCCGGATGTGGCGGCCAGATGGCTGCGGCTTTTGACCATGCGGGCGTTGATTTGGCGCATTTTAATCATGTTTTGTTCCAAACGCTTGCGCGTCATGCGTTTGCCGTTGCTGATTTCGGCAATCATTTTGGCGCAGTCGGTGAGGTTGTCGGCAAGCATGAAGCGCCACATGAGTGTGGAGCGCAGGGGCAGGAGTTTGGCGGCGGCAATGGCGATGGCGGCACCAATCAAAACGTTCATGGCGCGCATCAGGCCGCTGTCGAGCCAGTGGTGGCTGCTGTCGCCGATGAGCATGCACATGGTCAAACCGGCAAGCATGGCGACATAGCCGTTTTTGCCAACCGCAGACCAACCGGCCACTGCGCTGGCGGCACCGATAATCAGATAGAAGAAAACGCCGTCTTGCAAATAATGCTGGTTCAACCATAAAACGGCCAAACCGACGCCCAAACCGATGGCCGTGCCGAGCATGCGTTCGACTGCTTTGGAGTAAATCGCGCCTTGGAATTGCAGCATGCCGAGGACGACAAAGACGGTCATGCCGATCCACTCGCCGTGTTGCAGGTGGAAGACTTTGGCCAAGAGGGTGGAGAACACGATCGCCAAGCCGAGGCGGAAGGCGTGGATATGGCGGCGATAGCGGTAGCGTTCGTAGGCGTTGAGCCAGCGTTCGGAAAAATGGAGGCGTTCGGATTGGGCAGGCATGTTGTAAGACGTATGGGTATGTGGGGATGTAAATTATAACTGATTGGTAAAGCAGATGAAATTTGAACTGCTCCCCAACGGTTTGAACTATTGCGGATTTTATCTGCCGCAAGCGGATATAATGGCGGCTTTGAATCAGACAGGCGGTGAAGAAATGGCGACGGTTTTAAGCGCAGGCGTGGACGAGGCGGGACGCGGCCCTTTGGTCGGCAGCGTATTTGCGGCGGCAGTGATTTTGCCGGAACATTTTGACCTGCCGGGTTTGACCGACTCAAAAAAACTGAGCGAAAAAAAGCGCGATATGTTGGCGCAGATGATTAAGGAACAGGCGGTCGCGTGGAGCATTGCCTTTGCCGACCCCGACGAAATCTTGAGACTGAACATCTTGCACGCAACCATGGCCGCGATGAAGCGCGCCATCGAGGGGCTGTCGGTCGTGCCCGACAAAGTGTGGATAGATGGCAACCGCGTGCCGAAAGATTTGAATGTCCCTGCCGAAGCCGTGGTTAAAGGCGACAGCAAAATTATTGAAATTTCCGCCGCTTCGGTTTTGGCCAAAACCGCGCGTGATGCGGAAATGTATGAATTGGCGAAACGCTACCCGCAATACGGGTTTGACCGCCACAAAGGCTACGGCACGGCGCAACATTTGGCCGCGTTGAAACAATACGGCGTCTTGCCGGAACACCGCCGCGATTTTGCACCAGTCAAAACCTTATTGGCACAAGGCAATCTATTTGAAGAATGAAAGCACATCAAAAGGCCGTCTGAAAGATTTCAGACGGC
>NZ_KV832193.1:160200-223540 GCF_001837375.1 Neisseria sp. HMSC066H01 | reverse complement strand
AAGGCCGTCTGAAAGATTTCAGACGGCCTTGTTTTTAGGAAGGTATTATTTCAACGCAGCCAAACACTCTTTAATCAATTCAGGGCCGCGATAAATCAAACCGCTGTACACCTGAACCGCACTGGCGCCCAAGCGGATTTTTTCCGCCGCGTCCGCGCCGTTCATAATGCCGCCGACGCCGATAATCGGCAGTTTGCCGTCAATGCGTTCCGCCAAAAGTTTCAACACCTGATTGCTTTTCTCGCGCACGGGCAAACCGCTCAAGCCGCCTTGTTCACCTGCGAGCGGATGGCTGCCCAAGCTGGATTTGTCGATGGTTGTGTTGGTGGCGATAATACCGTCCATTTCCACGGATTTGACCACATGGGCGATGTCGTCGATTTGCGCCTCGTCCAAATCCGGCGCGATTTTAACCGCCAGCGGCACATATTTGCCATGCGCTGCCGCCAGTTGCGCCTGTTTGTTTTTCAAGGCTTCCAACAATGCGCTCAACTCGTCGCCGCCCTGCAAGGCGCGCAGGTTTTTCGTATTGGGAGAGGAAATATTGACCGTGATGTAGCTCGCGTGGGCGTAGGCTTTTTCCAGGCAAATCAGATAATCGTCGGCTGCGTTTTCAATCGGCGTAACGGCATTTTTACCGATGTTGATGCCCAAAATGCCTTTAAAGCGGCTGTTTTCAATGTTACGGATCATCGCGTCGATGCCATGGTTGTTGAAACCCATGCGGTTGATGATGCCTTGGTGTTCGGGAACACGGAAAAGGCGCGGCTGCGGATTACCCGGCTGCGGCTTGGGCGTTACCGTGCCGATTTCAACAAAGCCGAAGCCCAAAGCGGCAAACGCATCGATACACTCCCCGTTTTTGTCCAAACCCGCCGCCAAGCCGACCGGATTGGGCAGCTGCAAACCCATCAGCTCGGTTGGCCGGGTGTGGCTGTCCACCTTGGGCAGCAGGCCGAGTTTTTCGGCGGTACGCAAACTGTTGAGCGTGAAATGATGGGCCTTTTCAGCATCGAAACGGAACAGGATGGGGCGGACGAGTGAATACATGACGGCGGCTTTCTGAACGGTTGATGAATTTGGCGTTATTTTACCTGAAACCGTCAAACTGCCCCAAACGTCTGTATCGATATGATTTTATGGTTTGGCGGCAAATGAAAATAAATAGGGCTTTTGCGTGTATTCGGATAGTTTATTAAAATGGCAAAAGAGAGATTTTTCAGACGGCCTGATGGATGTATCAAAAGGCCGTCTGAAAAGTTTTGATTTGATTGTTTACCTGATACAGGAATATTTTTATGAAACAGGCGGTTGATCCTTATGCGAGTTTCCGTGAGCTGACGTTGCGGGGGATAATTCTCGGCGCGTTGATTACGGTGATTTTTACGGCATCCAATGTGTATTTGGGCTTGAAGGTGGGCTTGACTTTTGCGTCTTCGATTCCGGCTGCGGTGATTTCGATGGCGGTTTTGAAGTTTTTTAAAGGCAGTAATATTCTGGAAAATAATATGGTGCAGACTCAGGCTTCGGCCGCAGGTACGCTCTCCAGTATTATTTTTATTCTGCCGGGTTTGCTGATGGCCGGTTATTGGGCGGGCTTTCCGTTTTGGCAGACAACGCTGCTGTGTATGTCCGGCGGTATTTTGGGCGTGATTTTCACTGTGCCTTTGCGTTATGCGATGGTGGTGAAGAGCGATTTGCCTTATCCGGAAGGCGTGGCGGCGGCCGAGATTTTGAAGGTCGGCGACCATGATGCAGACAAACAGGAAGGCGGCAGCGGTATCAAGGAGTTGATGTCGGGCGGCGCTCTGGCCGGTTTGATGAGCTTCTGCGCAAGCGGTTTGCGCGTGGTGGCCGACAGCGCGAGCTTTTGGTTTAAAGGCGGCGCGTCGGTGTTTCAAGTGCCGATGGGCTTTTCTTTGGCTTTGCTGGGCGCGGGCTATTTGGTCGGCCTGACCGGCGGTATCGCGATTTTGCTGGGTATTTCGATTGCCTGGGGCGTGGCCGTGCCTTATCTGTCGGCGCATATTCCGCAACCTGCCGATATGGAGATGATTCCTTTTGCGATGTCTTTGTGGAAGGAAAAAGTCCGTTTTATCGGCGCGGGTACGATCGGTATCGCGGCCATTTGGACGCTGTTGACTTTGATGAAGCCGATGGTCGAGGGTATGCGCCTGTCTTTCCGCAATTTCGGCGGCGCGCAGATGACCGAGCGCACGGAACAGGATTTGTCGCCTAAGGCGATGATTGCCTGGGTGTTGGCGATGATGCTGGTGTTGGGCGTGTCTTTCTTCCACTTTATCGGCGACTCGCATATTTCCGGCGGTTTGGCTTGGCTGTTGGTGGTCGTATGTACGCTGCTGGCTTCGATTATCGGCTTTTTGGTAGCCGCTGCTTGCGGTTATATGGCCGGTTTGGTCGGTTCGTCTTCCAGCCCGATTTCGGGTGTGGGCATCGTCTCTATCGTCATTATTTCGCTGGTGTTGCTGCTGGTCGGCGAATCCGGCGGCTTGATGGCGGACGAGGCAAACCGCAAATTCCTGCTGGCGTTGACGCTGTTTTGCGGTGCGTCTGTGATTTGTGTGGCTTCGATTTCCAATGACAACCTGCAGGATTTGAAAACGGGTTATCTGGTCAAAGCAACGCCTTGGAAACAGCAGGTTGCGTTGATTGTCGGCTGCGTTGTCGGTGCATTGGTGATTTCGCCTGTATTGGAGCTTTTGTATGAAGCCTACGGCTTTACCGGAGCGATGCCGCGTGAAGGCATGGATGCGGCCCAAGCCCTTGCCGCGCCTCAGGCAACTTTGATGACTACCATCGCCCAAGGTATTTTCTCGCACAATCTGCAATGGGATTATATTTTCACCGGCGTGGGCATCGGCGTGGCGTTGATTGCGGTCGATTTCACATTGCGCAAATCTTCCGGCGGCAAGCGCGCTTTGCCGGTATTGGCTGTGGGCATGGGCATTTACCTGCCGCCGTCTGTGAATATGCCGATTGTAATCGGCGCGGTATTGGCGGCTGTGTTGAAATCCGTCATCGTCCGCCGTCAGGAAAACCGTGAAGGCCGTCTGAAAAATGCGGAACGTATCGGTACGCTGTTTTCCGCCGGTTTGATTGTCGGCGAGAGCCTGATCGGTGTGATTATGGCGTTTATCATCGCCTTCTCCGTAACCAACGGCGGTTCGGATGCACCTTTGGCCCTGAACCTGGAAAACTGGGATACGGCCGCCAAATGGCTGGGCTTGGCGTTTTTTGTTTTTGGTATGTTCGTGTTTGCACGCCGCGTGTTGAAAGCAGGACGTTAAGTTTGTAGGTTGAGAAAAGGCCGTCTGAAACCCAAAAAAATGGGGTTTCAGACGGCCTTTTCAGTGGAAATTTGTTTGGAATGATTTTAGGAAGTTTGGGTATAATTGTTGCGGGGCTGGTAGCAAAAAAGCCCCATTGCAGTGGGGCTTTGTGCTGAAACCGCCCTAGAAAGGATGGTTTCAATCATGAAACATACCACTCGCACGGGTCGTTCATGGCTGAGACTGCGGACAGTCGTTAGGATTATCTTAACCCTGTTCCTGCTCTTAGTCAATTAAACGGCTGAAAACAAAAAACTGTTTTTCAGTTTCCGCCTGTTTGTCATGAACGGGCGGTTTTTTATTGTTTAACGCTGGTTCAAACAATCTGCAATCGCTTTGGCAATTTTGGCACTGGCGCCTTGGTGTTGCGAAATGAATTGCTCGGTGTGGCTGATCAGCTGTTGGCGCAGCGTTTCGTCGTCGAGGTATTGGCGCGTGGTTCTGTACCAGGCTTCGGCGGTTTCGACGCGGACGGCGGCTTTGGCTTCGACTGCGCCTTTGCAGGCTTGGGCGAAGTTGTAGTTGGAGTAACCGAAGAGGGTAGGGACGCGGCAGGCGATGGGTTCGATGATGTTTTGGCAGCCGGCATCGACGAGGCTGCCGCCGACGAAGGCAATGTCTGCGCTGAGGTAGTAGGCGGCAAGTTCGCCCATGCTGTCGCCTATCCAAACCTGTGTATCGGGGGAAACGGGTTGTCCGTCGCTGCGTTTTTGGACGGTATAACCAAGCGATTTGGCGGTATCGTAGGCCGTCTGAAAGTTTTCAGGGTGGCGCGGGACGATGACCAGCAAGGCATTGCCGCGGTAGCCCTGCCATGCTTTGAGGAGCAGCTCGGCTTCGTCTGTGCCTTTGTATACGCGCGTGCTGGCACAGACGACGACGGCTCGTGCGCCGATGCGTTCTTTAAAGGCGGCGGCAAGCGGACGCAGGTCGTTGGGGGGCGCGATGTCGTATTTGGTGTTGCCGCAGACGTGGACGTTGGATGCGCCGATGAGGTGCAGGCGTTCGGCATCGGCGGCGGTTTGGGCAAAGCAACCGGAGAGGGTCTGCATGGCAGGCTCGACCAGTTTGCGGATTTTGAGGTAGCCGCGTTGGGATTTTTCGGAGAGGCGCGCGTTGGCCAAAAAGAGGGGAATGCCTGCTTCTTTGCAGCCGTGCATCAGGTTGGGCCAGATTTCGGTTTCCATCAAAATGCCGCAGATGGGGCGGTGTTCGGCTAAAAATCGGGCGACCCATTCGGATTTGTCGTAGGGCAGGTAACGGCATTGCGCATCGGGGAACAGGGATTGTGCGGTGGCGCGGCCGGTCGGCGTCATTTGGGTAATCAAAAACGGCGAGTCGGGAAAATGGCGGCGCAATGCCTGCACCAAAGGTTCGGCCGCACGCGTTTCGCCGACGGATACGGCGTGTATCCAAATCGGGCGTTGTACGGGATTGGGATACGCCTGCCCGAAACGCTCGTCCCAATGCTCGAGATAGGCTGGGGATTTGAGGGCGCGGCGGCGCAGGTGGCGGCGGATCAGGAAGGGGGCGAGATGCCACAGCGTGGCGTAAAGGCGGCGTATCATGCTTACGGGTCTTGTGTCGGAATAGGCCTATTTTATCGGAAACTGAAACGGAAGATATAGCTTTGATGCGTGTTTTACGCAAAGGAAACAGGCCGTCTGAAAGGTTTCAGACGGCCTTTGGTGTGGGCATAAAAGTTTTATTTTACTTGCGCCATATATTTTTTCAGACGACCTTTGCTTTGCATGGCGCGGTTTTCCATTTCATCGACAACGGCTTGCGCTTTGGCCTTGTTCACCGGTTTGCCGACCTGAATCACGCCGCTCATGTTCATCATGCGGTGCGGCGGGCAGGTATAGACGTACACGCCTTCTTTGTCGAGCTTGAGCGTGAAGTCTTTGCCGTCTTCGGAGAGGAAGTCGGCAACGCCGTCGGGCAGGGCTTTGCTTTGCACCCAGTGGCCGCTGTTAGTAGCTTTGAAGGTAACAGTGTCGCCGACTTTGGCATTGACGTAGCCGGGCTCGAACACCATGCTGCCGTCTTTGCCGCTGTCGAGCATTTTGACTTCGTGGTTGGCGGCGTATGCGCCGAGGGAAGCGGTCAGCATCAGGAGAAAGAGTGATTTTTTCATGGGAAAGTCCTTTTTGTGAAGAGTATAAAATGATTGCTGGGGCTGGTTTCTTGGTGGCAGATTTCCCAGCTAGGATTGCCGCATCGGGCGGATAACGGGCAGGCCTTTGCTGTCGTATAAGAGCTCGATGTCCACCTTGTACAGCCTGCCGATCATGTCCGCCTGCAACACGTCCTGCGGCGCACCCTGCGCCTGTACTTTGCCTTCGCCGAGCAGAATCACGCCGTCTGAAAACTGCGCGGCGAGGCTCAAATCGTGCAAGACCATCAGCGTAACCAGATTGTGTTCGTGTGTGTATTGCACCACGCGCTCCAAAAGATTGAGCTGATGGTGCATATCCAGCGCGCTGACCGGTTCGTCCAGCATCAGGATTTCGGGGCGGCGCAGCATGACTTGGGCAAACATGACGAGCTGCCGCTGTCCGCCGGAAAGCCGCATGACGTCGCGGTGCGCCAGATGGCCGATGCCCAGCTCCGCCATGATACTTGCGGCTTCGTGCAGCAGTTCGTCGCCGACGTGCATGTGCAGCGCGTCCATGCGGCCAAGCAACACGACTTCCAGCGCGGTCAGCGAGGCTTCGGCGGCGGTGTCCTGCGGCATATAACCTATGCGTTTGCGCCAGCTTTGCAGGTGGATTTTGCTCAACACTTCGTCGCCGTAGCGGATGGTACCTTTGTGTGCTACTTCGCCGAAAATCGTTTTCATCAGTGAAGATTTGCCCGTGCCGTTGGGGCCGAGCACGGAATAGACTTTGCCTTGTTCCAGCGTCAAATCGATATTGTCGGCGACCACATAATCGCCGCGCCGGATATGTACGTTTTCAAGTTTCAACATTTCAGACGGCCTATCGTTTCGTTAATACAATCCAGAAGAAGAACGGCACGCCGACAAACGACGTAACAATCCCCACCGGAAACAGCGCGCCCGGGATAATCACCTTGGACAACACGCTCGCTACCGACAAAAACGCCGCCCCCGCCAGCATCGCGCCGGGCAGGAAGAAACGTTGGTCTTCGCCCAAAAGAATCCGCGCCACATGCGGCGCGACCAAGCCGATAAAGCCGATCACGCCGACAAAACTAATTGCCGTCGCCGTCATCACCGCCACCAACACCAGCGTTTTCAGGCGCAAAAATTGCAGATTGATGCCCAGCCCGACGGCGCGTTCTTCGCCCAAGCGCAGCGCAGTCAGCTTCCACACATCGCGCGAAAGCAGAAACACGCATACCGCCGTAACCGCCGCCGTAACGATGACTGTTTCCCAAGTCGCCTTGGTCAGGCTGCCGAACAGCCAAAACAGAATCTGCTGCGAAATCTCAGGCGCGGCGATAAATTGAATCAGCGACAAAATCGACTGAAACAGGAACAACAGCGCAATCCCCACCAACACCAACATCGCCGAATTGAAGCGGCGCGCCGAGGCAAACAGAAACAAGATGCCCGAAGCCAGCATGGTCATCACAAACGCGCCGATGGGAACGGCGACCGTTTCAGGCAGCCCGAAACCGCCGAACGCAATCACCGCCGACGCGCCCAAACCCGCCGCCGCCGCCAAGCCCAGCGTATAAGGGCTGGCCATCGGGTTATTCAACAACGTCTGAATCTCCGCACCGCCGACACCTAAAGCCGCGCCGACCACCAAGGCCATCACCGCAATCGGCAGGCGCAAATCCATCACAATCAGGCGGTTCATTTCATCGACTTCAGGTTTGCCCAGCAAAACATTGACCACTTCGCCGACGGGCAGCGTGTCCGTCATCGCAGGGCCGGTGGCGATGTCGAATAGGAAACTGACCGCCGCGATGACTAAAAACATCAACACAATCAACCAACGCTTGCCTTCCAACTTGCGCTGGTTTTTCACAATCTCGGCGACAACCGAATCATTCATGTTTCAAACCTTTAAAAAAGAGTGTTGTGAAAGGGGAGAAACAGGTTTGCCTTTTTCTTCCGCAAAAATTTCAGACGGCCTTCCGATTTTAAAGGCCGTCTGAAAATCTAAATTACCTTATTGTCCTTTCGGATAGAGGTAGAACGTACCATTTGGTACGACGGGCAGGTTTTGACGGTAGAAGTCCATATAGGTCTTCTCAGGGTTGAAATCCTTAAACAACTGCGGATAAATCGCTTTGGCCATAAACTGAATCGATGCGCTGTCGGACAGCGTGCGCGAGTTAGCGTGGTAGGCGGCGTAGAGGCGGTTGTTTTTAATCGCAGGCAGGTTGGCCCAGCCAGCGCGTTTGGCAAAGCCTGCCAAGCGTTTTTCCGCTTCGGCTTTTGGAATGCCCCAGCCCATCACCATGGCGGCAGGGTTTTTCTTCAATTCGGTTTCGCGGCCGGTAATCACGATCACGTCGGGTTTGGCGGCGAGGACTTTTTCAGGATTGATCGGGCCGTAGAATTCGACCGAAGAAGCGGCGATATTGTTGCCGCCGACCAGTGTCGCCATCGAACCCCACATGCTCTTGCCGAAGGTAACGCTGTGTTCGGCAGGGCCTTTGTTGCCGAACTCGATATAGACTTTAGGCTTGGGCAGGTTGGCTTTTTTCACGCGCGCTTGGATGGTGTCGGCAACGCGTTTGTAGTCTGCCGCCAGTTTGTCGGCTTTTTGCTGCTGGCCGGTCAATGTACCGATGAGCTTGGTCGATTGAACGTGTTTGGCCACTGTTTGCGCGTTGTAGTCCAACACGACGATGGGGATGCCGGCTTTGTTGATGCGGTCGAGATCGGAACCCAAAGCTTTGTATTGCCATTCGGCCAAAACCAGCAAATCGGGTTTCAGCGCCAATACTTTCTCAATCGAGAAAGTGCCGACTTCCACTTCGCCCACGTCGGTCAGTTGATTCAGTTTAGGTACGGCTTTGCTGAATGCCGCCCAGCTTGGCGGCGCCCAGTCGGCCCAAACTGCTTTGGAGAAACCGACAACGTTGTCCAGCGCGGTTTTACCGCCGATGGCCATGTAGTCTTGGTAATAGAAGCCCAAAACCACGCGTTTGGCAGGCAGGTCGACGGTTACCTTACGGCCGATGGTATCGGTCAGCTGAACCGGTTTGGCAAAAGCGGATACGGAGCCGACTGATAAAGCTGCAGCGGCAATCAAAGCAGAAAGTTGCGTAAATCTCATGAACTATCCCTTTAAAATATGATGATAACTATTATCTTTTATAAATTTACAAGGTATTGAATCTTTTTTCAAGTGAAACATGAGAATAGACATATTTTAGAGTAAAAAGTTGCATCATTAAAACAAAGGGATAATGTTTGGGTATACTGAAGACCTAGTGAAAAGGAATGATATGGGTGCCTAAAGCCATAGTGGGCAGTAGCTGGAAGGGATAGGCAAAGGGTCATTTATTGCAAAGAAAATAAAAGATATACGGTTGAATACAGCAGGCCGTCTGAAACCTTGTAATCGGGGTTCAGACGGCCTTTGGTGTAGGCATAAAAGCGTTTATTTCACTTGCGCCATCTATTTTTCAGACGGCCTGTAAGCAGTATTGGGGAAAAGTGAAAAAGATTGGGTTTTGAAATAGCGAAATAGGGAAGAAGGGGGCTTGAGGGAGAATCGGGTGTAAACCCAAAATGCGGACGAATAAAAAGGGCGTGTATCGAAACACGTCCTTGCCGGAGGTTCAGACGGCCTGTGATTCCGCCTGTTCGCTTTGGTTGAGGATTTTAATCAGTTTTTCGGCTTTTTCCGGGTCTTCGCAGCGCAGGATTTTGGCGGCATCGTTTTCGAGATGGCCGGTGTGGCTGTGCAGGATGATGTTTTTAACCGAAAGCAGGTTGTTGGGGTTCATGGAGAAGCGGCGCAAGCCCATGCCGAGCAACAGTCGGGTGAAGACGGTGTCGCTGGCCATTTCGCCGCAGATGGATACGCCTTTTTCCATGCGGTTTGCGGTGCGGATGATGTGTTGCAGCGTTTTGAGGACGGCAGGGTGGCCGGGTTGGTAGAGATGGCTGACACTGTCGTCGCCGCGGTCGACCGATAGGAGGTATTGAATCAGGTCGTTGGTGCCGATGGAAACGAAGTCGACGAGCTTGAGGATGCTGCCGACGGTCATGGCGGCGGACGGGATTTCAATCATGCAGCCGATGCTGACCGGGCCGAAGGTTTCGCCGCGTTCGGTCAGCTGGCGTTGGGCCGTGTCCAGATGGATAAGGCATTGGCGCACTTCGGAAATGGATGTAATCATCGGCCACATCATGCGTACGGGGCCGTGGGCGGCGGCGCGGAGGATGGCGCGCATTTGGGTGCGGAACATGACCGGCTCGGCGAGGCACAGGCGGATGCCGGTCAGGCCGAGTGCGGGGTTGAGGCTGCCGTTGGGCGTGCTGTTTTGGCCGAACCAGCGCGGATTTTTATCGACGCCCAAATCGACGGTGCGGATGGTGATGTTTTTGCCTTTGAGTTTTTTGACGATGCCGGCATAGACTTCGTATTGTTCGTCTTCGGTCGGCATGTTGTCGCGGTTGAGGTAGAGGAATTCGCTGCGGAACAGGCCGACGCCGTCTGCGCCGAAGTTGTGCAGGGCTTTGATGTCTTCGGCGGATTCGATGTTGGCGAGCAACTCAATGTTGATGCCGTCGGCCGTGGTGGCGGCGGTTTTTTTGATTTTGTTGAGTTCGCGCTTGTGGCTGCGGTATTCGCGGGCGAGGCGGCGGTATTCGTTGAGGACGACTTCGTCGGGATCGATGATGAGGACGCCGTTGATGCCGTCGACGATGACGATTTCGTTTTCGGTAATGAGTTTGCGGGCGTTGTGCAGGCCGATGACGGACGGGATGTCGAGGCTGCGGCCTAAGATGGCGGTGTGGCTGGTCGGGCCGCCGGCATCGGTTACGAAGGCGGTAATGTGCTGCTCTTTGAACAATACGGTATCGGCAGGCGAGAGGTCGTGCGCGATGAGGACGGTGTCGTCAAACAGGTTGCCGGCGAGGTTGATCTCGTTGCTTTGACCGACAAGGTTGTTGTGGATACGGCGGACGACTTGAAGCATGTCCTGTTTGCGTTCGCGCAGGTAGTCGTCGTCGATGCTGTCGAACTGGGCGGCAAGCTTGTCGCTTTGCAGTTTCAATGCCCATTCGGCGTTGATTTTCTGCTCGCGCAAAATGTCGATGGGTTCGCGCGAGAGGGTAACGTCGGTCAGCAGCATCAGGTGCAGGGAGATGAACGCGCCCAATTCGGTCGGGGCGTTTTCGGGAATCGCGCCGCGCAGTTGTTCCAGTTCTTTGCGCGTGGCTTTGATGGCGTTGTCGAAACGGGCAACTTCGGCATCAAGTTTGTCGGGATCGATGTCGTATTGGGGGACTTCCGTTGTGCCGCGCGTAATGAGGTGGGCGTGGCCGATGGCAATGCCTTTTCCCGCGGCTACACCGTGTAGGACGATGCTCATTATTCGCCCTCGCCGAAGTAGTCGTTGATGAGGTCGGTCAACGCCTGCATGGCGGCGGCTTCGTCTGTGCCTTCTGTTTCCAGCTCAATCACGGTGCCTTTGGCGGCGGCCAGCATCATCAGGCCCATGATGCTTTTGCCGTTGACGCGGTTGCCGTTTTTGGTGACCCAGACTTCGCTTTGGAATTGGGAGGCGGTTTGGGTGAATTTGCTGGAAGCGCGCGCGTGCAGGCCGAGTTTGTTGATGATTTCGATTTCTTGTTTGAGCATGGATGTCCCCTAAATGTAATGTTCGTAAAGTGAATGTTTTCAGACGGCCTTAGCCGTGTTCTTTGCACACCAGGTCTTCAGGTGCGGATGTAATGGCGAAAATACCCCGGATGGCGGCTTCTTTGACGGTTTCGGTGAAGTCGGAGAGGTTTTCGGCTTGTGATGAGTATTGGATGGCTTTAATCATCATCGGGGCATTGAGGCCGGTCAGAATGGCGGATTTGTTTTCGCGCACCAGCCGGCGTGCTGCGTTGCACGGGGTGGCGCCGAAGATGTCGGTCATGATCAGCACGCCGCGGTTGTCGGGAAATTCCTGCAATGCGGCGATGGCGTTGTTGATGATGTCGTTTTGATCTTCGTTAGGCTGTACGCCGAGGATGTGGAGATTTTCGGGGAAGCCGTTGGGAAAGAAATGGTCGGCCAAACCGCGATAGGCTTCACCTATGGTTTCATGTGTAATGATTAACAAACCTATCATGATGTGTTCCTAACATGGGAGTTGAGGTCGTCTGAAGATTTTTCAGACGGCCTTTGTTTTATTTATTGTTTAAGGCGTAGATTTCGCCGAGGTTGCGCCAACAGCCGGCGGCGTCCATACCGTAACCGAAGACGTAGCGGTTGGGTACGTCCAAACCGACATAATCGGCTTTGGTCGGTTTTTCTTTGTCGATCAGTTTGTTGGCAAATACGGCCGCACGGCAGCTTGCTGCGCCCATTTCCAACAGTTTTTCCTGAATGGCGGCCATGGTGTGACCTTCGTCCAGAATGTCGTCCAAAACGACTACATGACGGCCTTTGATTTGCTCGGGGTCGGGCATGCGTTTCCAGTTGAACGCACCGCCTGCGAGTTTGTCGCCGTAGCGGGAAACGTGGACGTAGTCAAAGTCCAAAGGAAAGCGCAACAGCGGCAGCAGCTGTCCTGTAAACACCACTGCGCCACCCATTACAGGCAGGAGCAGGGGGTATTTGTCGCCCAAGTCGCAGGTGAGGTCGTCGGCAACTTTTTGCAAGGCCGCGTGGCATTGTTCTTGATCAAACAGCAAGTCGGCATTGTCCAGCATGGCTTGGGTTTCAAGGCGTTTGGTTTCTAAGTCGGTCATGATAGGTCGTGTTGGGTACGGTTAAAAACAAATTATATAGCGGATTCAATCAATTTTCGATACAGGCCGCAATGGCGCATGGGAAGGGAGGATTGAGGCTGAACGCGTTCAGACGGCCTTTTGCCCTTCCGCTTCGTCCACCAGCAAAAATGCCGCCAAAGCCAAAGCGGTCAATACCGCCGTCAACACCATCGCCCGTCCGTAATTGTCTGCACCGGCGCGTCCGAGATAATCGTAAATCAAAGTGGTCAGCGTCTGCCATTCGGGGCGCGACAGGAACAATGTGGCCGCAAATTCGCCGATACACGTTGCCGAAGCCAAAGTCAGGCCGCGCCGCAAAGCCGGTTTCAATAAAGGCGCGGTTACATAACAGGCCGTCTGAAAACCGTTTGCGCCCATGGTGCGCGCCGCCGCCGCATAATCTTTGGGCAAACCGTCCCACGCGGCCAATACGTCTTTGGCCACAAACGGATACGCCAACAGCGCGTAAGTCGCCGTCAGCAGCCACAGCGAAGCCGTCCACTGCGGATAGAGCAGCAATACGCCGAACGCGATGCACACGGGCGACACCATAAACGGTAAAAACATCAGCGCGCGCAGCCACGCCATTTGCCGTGCCGCCGCCGCATACAGCACGCCCAAAACCGTCGCCGCCGCCACGGCTGCCGCAGAGAAACGGATCGTGTTCCACGCAGCCGCCCACGTTTGCGCTTCCAGCAAAACCGCCCACGAAGAGCCTGCCGCTGCCGCCTTGAGCCATACCGCCGCCAAAGGCAGCAGGCAACACAGCACCAACATGGCCAATACCGTTGCCGTCAGCCATTTTTCCCAAGCCCGTACCGGTGCGCGCGGAGGCAAAGGCGAGACCGACTTATCCACAGCCACGCGCCTGCTCCAATACGCATACAAACCGCCTGCCGCCGCCGTAACCGCCAGTACCAGCCATACCAACACCGACGCACGCGCCATGTCCAACTCATACGCCACCAACCGGTAGATTTCCACTTCCACCGTTGCAAAACGTTCGCCGCCGAGCAGCAAGGCCAGCCCGAAGCCTGAAAAACAATATAAAAACACCAGGCACACGCCGCCGGCAACCCACGCGCGCACCACCGGCCATTCGACCCAGACAAACCGCCGCCACGCGTCCGCGCCCAAAGATTGTGCCGATAGCAACCGCGCCTGCGGCACACGCACAAATCCCTGATACGCCGAGCGCACCAAAACCGGCAGGTTGAAAAACACGTTGCCGTAAATCAGCAGCCACGGCGTGTCCTGCCAACCTGCCGCCAGCATGCCGTGTGCGCCAAACAAGGCCAGCACGCCCATGCCCGCCACCAAAGTCGGCATCACGAAAGGCAGCATCAGCAGGCGCAAAACCATACGCCGTCCGGCAAAGTCCATCCGCGCCAGCACCCACGCCGCAGGCACGCCCAAAGCCGTGACCAAGACGCAAGTCAAAACTGCCTGCGCCACCGTCCAGCCCAAGCGCAGGCGCATATAGTCATCAGTCACCACTTCCGCCCAAGCGCCCTCGCCGTCGTAAAACGCCAGCGACAGCAAAGGCGCGGCCACCATGACCGCCAAGAAACCCAAAGGCAGAAGCAACAGCGCAAACCGCCGAATCCAAACCTGCATCGATGCGTACCCGAGAATAAAAACGCCTATTTTAGCCCGAGTTCGGTATAGAAGGTGGTATTCCTACCCTTGTTTTCAGACGGCCTGTGCAGCCTTGCGGATAAAACCGCCGTTTCTTTAATTTTTTCAAACATTTACGAAATCTCTTCAAAAAGGCAACATAATTGGTTGGGCATTTTTGATACAATCCGCCGCTTCAAAAAATCAAATAAATCAAAAACAAGGAAACATTATGACCACTACACGTCCCCAAACCTACGATACCGTCTCGCGCGCGTTGCACTGGCTGACCGTACTCGGTTTCATCGGCATCCTGACCACCATCGCCATCTGGACCATTTATGACGGCGAAGAATGGGTCGGCGCACTCTTCGGCGTGCACAAATCCATCGGTTTCATCACGCTGCTGGTGATTATCGTGCGCATTGTTTGGGCCTTGCTCAATGCATCCAAACGTCCTGCCGCCGACAGCTTTGCCGCCAAAGCCGGCCACCTTGCCCTTTACGTCCTCATGCTTGCCGTTCCCGTTATCGGCATGATCCGCCAATACGGTAGCGGCCGCGGCCCGTTGAAAGTATTCGGTGTCGAAGTGATGCAGGGTTCGCCTGAAAAAATCGAATGGATGGCCAACCTCGGCAATATGGCGCACGGCAAACTCGGCTGGCTGCTCTTCGCGCTGGTCGCCGGCCACATCGCCATGGTCGTCGTCCACCGCATTCAAGGCCACGACGTTTTGTACCGCATGATCGGCCGCCGTTCTTAATTTGAAACGGTAAACAGACAAGGCCGTCTGAAAACAGTTTGACCAAGCAAAAACTGTTGTTTTCAGACGGCCTTTTTGTATTTGTGTTAATCTGCAAAAGTAGGGCAGGCATTTTGCCTGACGTTGTCTAAATACTGTAAACCATACCGAGAAACACCATGACTGCTCCCATTCTCGCCATCACTTCCGGCGAACCGGCCGGCATCGGTCCCGACATCTGCCTTGATTTGGCTTTCGCCGACCTTCCTTGCCGCCCCGTTGTTTTGTGCGATAAAAACCTGTTGGTGCAAAGGGCCGGACAGCTCGGCAAATCCGTCGTCCTGCGCGATTTTCAAGCCCAAGCGGCCGATCCGTTGCCCAAGGGCGAACTCGAAGTCCTGCATATTCCCTTAGATGCCGAGTGTCGGGCGGGCGAACTCAATCCTGCCAATGCCGCGTATGTCCTCCGGCTGCTGGATACGGCGTATCAAGGCATTTCAGACGGCCTGTTTGCCGGTATGGTGACCGCGCCGCTACATAAAGGCATCATCAACGATGCCCACGCAGGCAACGGCTTTTTCAGCGGACATACCGAATACCTCGCCGAAAAAAGCCATACCGAACAAGTCGTCATGATGTTGACCGGCGGCGGCCTGCGTGTGGCGTTGGTGACCACCCATCTGCCGCTGAAAGACATTTCCGCCGCCATCACGAAGCCTTTAATCGAGTCGGTTGTTCGCATTCTTGAACACGACCTGCGCCATAAGTTCGGCATAGCCAAACCGGTCATCCTTGTTACCGGCCTCAATCCCCACGCCGGCGAAGGCGGCCATTTGGGACACGAAGAAATCGACACCATTATTCCGGCACTTCATGCCCTGCAGGCCGAAGGCATAGACGCACGCGGCCCTTATCCGGCCGATACCGTGTTCCAACCCTTCCTGCTCAAAGATGCTGATGTCGTCCTTGCCATGTATCACGACCAAGGGCTGCCGGTACTCAAATACGCCGGTTTCGGCGAAGGCGTGAACATCACCCTCGGCCTGCCCTTTATCCGCACTTCCGTCGATCATGGCACGGCCTTGAACTTGGCAGGCACGGACAAAGCCGATTCCGGCAGCCTGATGACCGCCGTCCGCGCCGCGCTGGACATGGCACACAATATGCAGAAGCAGGCCGTCTGAAGCGTGGAGGTTTAATCGTTCGCAGGCGTAATGTGTTCCTGTAACAGCATCATCAGGGAGCATCTGCCTGCCGATTTGATGAAGCCGATGGATGTTTGGACAATAATCAGCGTTTTATTTTAAAAACGATATAAAAAGGCCGTCTGAAGACCCATGTTTTGGGCTTCAGACGGCCTTTTGGTTTTTTGGTTTACCAAATTTCAGATAAAGTTTCTTTGACCTTGGCCTTCACTTCCGCACCGAAGCGGCGGCTGAGCATTTTGCTGAAATCGTCTTGCGGCGTGTAGTTGACCAGCTCGGGGGCTTTGACGACATCGCGGGCGACGCTGTAAATGCTGCCGAAGTCGTCAATCAGGCCGACCTGTTTGGCTTCTTTGCCGGTATAGATGCGGCCGCTGAAAACGTCGGGATACTGTTTGTCTTTCAACCTTGCGCCACGGCCGAGTTTGACGGCTTTGATGAATTCTTGGTGGATATCGCCCAACATGGTTTCCCAAATTTGGGTTTGAGCCGGCGTTTCAGGCGTGAAAGGGTCGCCCATGCCTTTGTTGCTGCCGGCGGTTTTCAGACGGCGTTTGACACCGGCTTTGTCCATCAGGCCGGTAAAGTCGAAACCGCCGCCGATCACACCGATGCTGCCGACGATGCTGGAAGGGTCGGCATAAATTTTGTCGGCTGCGGCGGCAATGTAATAGCAGCCGGAAGCGCACATGTCTTCGGCAACGAGGTAAACGGGGATGTCTTTGTGTTCGGCTTTGAGGCGGCGGACTTCGTTAAAGGCTATGCTGGACACGACAGGCGAACCACCGGGGCTGTTGGCGCGGATGATGATGGCTTTGGCGTTGCCGTTTTCGTAGGCGGCTTCCATGCTGTCGCGCAGGATTTGGACTTGGTCGTCGATGTCGTTGCCGATTTCGCCGGTCAGGTCGATAACGGCGGTGTGTTCGCTGCGGGCTTGGACCGACGTGGTTTTCCCTTCTTCTTCCGCAAGGCCAAAAATCAGGCTGAGGAAGATGAGGACGGCGACGCCGCGCCAGATGTTGCGCCAAATGCGGGCGCGGCGTTGTTCTTGGTAGGCGGCGAGGAGGACTTCGCGCAGGGTGTTGCGCTCCCAGTTGTCGATGGGGGTGGAGGCTGAAGAGGGTGTGTTTTGGGCATCGCCTTCACGGTGGATTCGGTATTGCATGATGTGATGTGCTTTCGTGCAGGCCGTCTGAATGTTCAGACGGCCTTATCGGTTTTAGTTGATGGAATAGCCGCGCAGGTATTGCGTGCGCTCGCGGGTCATGCGGGTTTCACACTGCAGGCGCAGGTATTCTGCTTGTGCGGCATTGTCTGCGGACGCGGCGGCTTGTTGGCAGTTGAGTTTTTTGCTTTGAATCCAGGCGCGTTGTTCGCCGAGGATTTGTTGTTTGACGTCGCTGTCCATGCCGCCCCAGAGGTCGTTGATCTCGCCGTCCGCCTGACGGTTTTGCGCGCGCGCGTTGTCAAGTTCGCTTTGGCTGAGGCCGGGCGGCTCGTTGCGTTGGGTTTCATGGTCGGGGCGCAGGACTTCGTAATCTGAATCGTCACCGTCATCGGTCAGGCCGGCAGCCTGGCTGGCGGCGTTGTTTTCAAGGATGTCTTGCGGATTGAGGGTGGGCGGTTCTTCCGTGTTTTGGTTTTGCAGCAGTTTGATGGCCTGCTCTTTGGACACGGGTTTGCCGTCTATCATGACGATGCTTTTCACGCCGTAGGGCAGCAGGGTGGCGGAAAGGGTTTGGGCGGTGGAACTCAGGGTATTGTCTTCGAAAACCGGTTTGCCGTCTTTGTCGGGGGTGTAGAGCAGGGTGGTGCTGAACGTGTTGTTTTCAAAGGTCAGGTTGCTGCCCATCAGTTTTTGTTCGAGCATGTCGGCCAACGGGGTGCTGCCGTAAATCAGCGGGCTGTTGTCTATGGCCGTTTTGAGGATGGTGTCGGGAATACGGATTTTGAGGTTGGCGCGGCAGATGGCTTTGCCGTCGTCTTCGGTTTCTTTGGGGTCTTCAAGCAGGGTTTCTAATTCGAGGCCGGCGGCGATGATTTTGTCGGCATCGACGAATTGGCGGTTGTCATTGCGGGCGAAGGAACGTGCTTGTTGTTTGAGGGTGTCTTCGATGGTGGTACGGATGTTTTGCAGTGTGGCCGGTTGGGCGCAATCAAGTGCGGCTTTGGGCTCTTCTTTGCTGCATGCGGCAAGCAGAATCGTGCTTAAAATCAATACGGAAGCGGTTTTTTTGTACATGTGTACTCCTGAAGGTGACGGCCTTTCAGACGGCCTGACGTGCCTATCATAGCAAAAGCACTTGCTGCAAGTAAATGCGGCAAGTGCTTTTCTATGTCGGACGTATCAGCCTTTGATGACGCTGACGAAGCCGGAGAGGATGGCAGCGTTGAGCAGGTCAACGAAGAATGCACCCACCATAGGCACAATCAGGAAGGCTTTGTGCGAAGGGCCGAAAGTTTGGGTAATGGACTGCATGTTGGCAACGGCAGTCGGGGTGGCGCCCAAACCGAAGCCGCAGTGGCCGGCTGCCAAGACGGCGGCGTCGTAGTCGCGGCCCATGAAGACGTAGGTAACGAAGGTTGCGTACAGAATCATCACGACGGTTTGTACGGCCAGGATGATGGTTACCGGGCCTGCCAGACCGGTCAATTCCCACAGTTTCAGGTTTAGAAGAGCCATGGCGAGGAAGAGCGACAGGGAGGCGTTACCGAATACGTCGATGGCGCGGTCGAACATATTGACTTTGAAGGCTGCGGTCAGGACGTTGCGGATGACCACGCCGGCAAACAGACACCATACGAATTTAGGCAGGTCGAAGAAGGCTTTGTCGTAGCCGTCGACGATTTCGGCAAAAGCCAAACATGCGGCAAACATCGCGAGTGTTTCGACAGCGGAGTCAGCCGTAATCAGACGGGTACGTTGCGCTTTTTCGAAGACGTCGTCGGTTTGATCGTTGTCAACTGGTTTTTTGTTTGTTTCCAGAGGTTTGCGACCCATTTTGTTGATCAGGCGACGGGCAACGGGACCGCCGATCAGGCCGCCGAATACCAGGCCGAATGTCGCAGAAGCCATACCTAAGCCGGTTGCGCCGGTCAGGCCGAATTTGCTTTCAAAGTCAGGACCCCATGCGCCGGCTGTACCGTGACCGCCGGTCAGGGTAATCGAACCGGTAATCAGGCCGATCAGCGGATCCAGACCCAATGCGCTTGCCAAGCCGACACCGACGAAGTTTTGGACGATGATGAATGCACCCACCACGGCGGTAAAGATGACCAAAGGCAGGCCGCCCGCTTTCAAACGGGAGAAGTCCGCGCTCAAACCGATGGATGTAAAGAAGATGAGCATGAACGCATCTTGCAGCGGTTTTTCAAATTTGAAGCTGACGCCGTAGGCTTCGTGCAGGGCGAACAGGACGATAGCGGCAACCAGACCGCCGGCGACCGGCTCAGGAATATTGAAGTCTCGTAAGAATTTGATTTTTTGAACCAGAAATTTACCAACCAGCAACACGAGCGTGGCGGCAATCAGTGTGTAATAACTGTTGAATTCCCATTCCATGTTGTTTCACCTCCTAGAAATGTTTTTCCGAGTATCCGTTTTTGTTCCGGATGTAGTGTGTTTCAACGCTTGGCGTTATCCGCCGAGTGTCATGGTATTGATGCGCGGACAAGGTGTTTTCAGAAAGAAATGAAAACAATGACGTGCCCGTGAAAAATAACTGGCAAATATTAGGGGAATAGTTAAAGATTGTCAAAAAATGCGAGTGTAAATCTTTTCAGACGGCCTTTTGTCCGATGGCATGGTGCGCTTCGCGGCGCCATTGTTCCAAGAGGGATGTTAATAACCCGGCCGAGGTATGCCCGTTGCCGATGGCGGCCTGCAGCCAGTAGCAGGCAGTCGGAACATGGCAGCTTACACCTTGCCCGTGATAGTAAAAACAGGCGAGGTGGTATTGGGCGGAAGGGTGGTTTTGTTCGGCAGCGATGGCGTACCAGTGGGCGGCCGCACGAGGGTCTTGCGCCGTGCCGAGGCCGTAATGGTAGATGCGGCCCAAGGCTGCCGCCGCATTTTTATGATGAAACTCGGCCGCTTCCATGTAATTTTTGCGCGCGGCATTGTAGTCGGCAGGACGGCCGATGGCGCGGGCCTGTGCTTCCGCCAAACGGTATGCGGTCTCGGTTTGTTGCTGTTGCAGGGCGGCTGTTTTGATTTGTTCGTATTGTTGCGGATGGTACAGCGCGGCATCGCTGACGAGTTTTTGTGCGGCGGCGGCAGAACCCAGCGCGGCGGCACGGTGGTAGTAATCGTGTGCGACATGGTTGTCGGCTTTGATGCCGAGGCCGTAGCGGTAGAGGTCGCCCATGATTTTCAGGGCTTCGGGATGGTTTTTCTCGGCGGCGGCTTTGGCATAGCGTGCCGCTTGGAACGGGTCTCGTTCGGAAAGTTCGCCGGTCAGGGCGTATTGTGCCAGCTTGGCTTGCGCTTCCGCTTGCTCTTTATCGGCGGCACGACGATACCATTCCAAGGCTTCGGGTCGGCGTTGGGCGGCAAGAAGGTCGGCCAGCAGGGTTTGTGCGGCGATGTGGCCGGCTTGCGCGGCTTGTTCGAGGTATTGTTCGGCTTGTGCGTGGTCGGGGCTGATGCCTGTGCCGTAGAAGTAGATTTGACCGAGTTGCCAACAGGCGGCAGTCACGCCGAGTGCGGCCGCTTTTTCGTATTGTTCGACGGCTGTCGCAAAGTCGCCTTGGCGTTGATGATGGCGTGCCAGATGGTAATACGCAGGCGCGGCATATCGGGCGGCGGCAAGCTCTGCCCAGTAGAGCGATTGTGGATCGTTGCGTTGCGCGTGGTAACGCATGAGGATTAATTGGGCTTCAGGGTGTCCCTGCTCACCCAGCCAGGCATATTCGTTGAGGAGCTGTCCGGTCGGGGTGCCGTTGTGTTCGCGCTGTTGCAGCAGGGAGAAGAGCGCTTTGGGGTGGCGTTGGGCCGCGGCGGCTTCCAACCATGAAAGTGCCTGCTCCGGTTGGCCGTTTTGCAGCAGATGGTTGCCCAATACGAAAGCAGCTTCCGCATAACCTTGCTCTGCCGCCTGTTGCAACAGGGGCAAGGCTTGGGCGGTATGGGATTGTTCCAAAAGGGCGGCAGCTTGCCGGTAGAGGATTTCAGGAGCGGCGGTCATGGTTTGCGGGCGGATAAAGTGGAAGACGGGTGCTGCGGCATATAGGCGGCGATGCCGGTCGATGGCTTTGTGAAAAATAGGGTTCGGCACAGTTTTGCAGTTGCCTTACCGGCCTGCCTTTAAAGATGTTTGGCTTGTTGTATTATTTTCCTGGGGAAACATCTCTATTCAGTGCGTTACAAAGCTTTCGGCTTGAGTCGGCATGCGTTCATGACAGCTCGGTCATTATACTGTTTTTGTAATTTATTGTTAATGATAAATGCGGTTTTTTATGGTTTGTTTACATGACGGCGGCTGGGATGTTGATTGTTTCAGGCCGTCTGAAATGTTTTTCAGACGGCCTGAATTATTTTTGCTAAGTCAGGTTGTCGGAGTGGAAGAGTCGGAGGTTTTTTTGTTGGGGAAAAACACCTGACTGTAGAAGTTGCCGTTAATTTGGGTTACGTTGAGGTGGTACATACGGTAGGCATGGAACAGGTCGCTGTCAGGCGGCGTCGGATGATTCCAAAATTCTGCCAAGGTATTTTGGTCGGTTATGCCGGGAATGTCGTAATGGGCGCGGCCGAGGACTTTGACTGGCATGTTGTGGATCAAGCCGGACAGGCCGCTGGTGCTGTTGATGGTAACCATGCCGAGGCCGTGACGCAGGAAAACAGGCAGGGGGACATCATGGACGTAAGTGATACGGCCTTTGAGTTTGGGGTGTTTTTTGATAAAGCGTTTGATGTCGCGCGAATAGTCGATAAAGCCGCGGTCCATCGGATGATGCTTGATGATGAGGTTGGTATCGGCAGGCGCGTGTGCGGCAAATGAGGCCAAGACATGGAGCAGGAAGCTGCGGACGCTGGAAAAGTCGCAATGGATGCGGACTTGGCTGTCGTTGAATACCTGCAAGGGAACAATAAAAAATTTGCCGTATTTGCCCGCCTCCACGCGTTTGGCGATTTGGATGTCTTCAATATAGTAGTTCAAACGCTTGAGGATGGAGATTGACCACAGTTTGAGGTAATGGCCGGCATTGGATGCGCGGTGGTGGATGTAGTTCGGGTACTTGTTCGGATTGCGGAACAATTCGATATAGTAACGGACGGCATTTTTGGCCATGGGCGTAAACCCGCCGCGTACCGGTATCGGCGCTTTGTATTCTTGCTGGGCCAGCTTGGGGAATTGTTCCAGAAAAAAGTCGGCACGGCGCGGCAATGGGGAAAATGCGTTGACGCCGTCTTTTTCTAAGGTGATGTAGTAGGGGCGGAAATAGCCTTCTTCAAATGCCCAGAAACTGGCTTGGTTTTCGTTTGTAATTCGTTTGGCCAGGAGATGGTAGGGACGTGTGTCACCAAAGCAGACAACGGCTTGGATGTGATGTTGAACGATGTATTTTTGCAAAAATTCAGGAAAGGCATCGTAGCTGTCGTTAAAAGCAACGGTATGCGCTTGAGTGGGCAGATAAAAATAGTCGTCGCCTGCATTAAAGTTGAATTTATGCACGGTTTTGCCGTTTGCGGTCAGCCAGTCGGCGAGGCGCTGAAAAAAATCGCCGACAGGGCCTTGAAGCAGCAGGATGTTTTCTGCGCTTTCAAGCAAGTCTTGCAGGTTGTTTTGGAGGACGGGCTGTTTCATGTCGCAATGTGATTTTGTTTTTTGTGTAATAGTTTTGGGTTGAACTTTTAAGCATACGCCAAGCGTATTAACGATGCAAAAGCAATGATGGCGCAATTGAAACCGGTTTATGACACATTGTTAATTTTGATGGCATTTATTTAAAAGATCGATATAGTTGTTTGATTTTACCTAATTTTTTGGCAAAGTACCCACGATGTAATCCGTTGTTGTTTTTTTGCATATTTTTTTGTCGTATCAAGATTTGGGCAGCGGTTTCCGCATTAATGGCCTGATGGGTTTCGGGGTGGATGTAGTCGGGATAGTGGATGAGCGTGCCGGCGATCAGTTGCCAAAGTTCAAGTCTGCGGCTGCGGCGCGGAATGGGGAGCAGATCTTGGGTAAGCCCCCAGCCTGCGTAAAAAGGCAGGCCGTAGCAGCTGACTTTTTTGCCGCGCAACAGGGCTTCAAAACCGGTCAGCGAAGTCATGGTGTGAACTTCGTCTGCGTGTTGGAGACAAGTCAGGATGTCGGCTTGTTCGGCAGTTTGGTCAGCATATCGTGCCGTATCTTCAGGGGAGATATGGCCGATGCGGTTACCGCTGACTACATCGGGATGCGGTTTGTAGATGATATAGGCGTCGGGGTTTCGTTCGCGTACGGTACGGAGCAAATCCAGATTGCGGTAGATTTTGGGCGAACCGTAGCGGATAGACGCATCATCTTCAACCTGACCGGGAACGAGGATTACGGTTTTGTCGGTTGATGGGGCGGTAAAGTCCGAGCTGCCAACGTTGTATTTGCTGATGTGGTTTTCGGTCAGCATTTTTTGCAGCTTCAAGGCCGTCTGAAAGTCTTGATCGTCGAAGTTTTGGTTTTGCAGGATGTGCTCAAGACGGGACGGGGTTTCGGCGTTGAAATAAATGCCCATATCGTCGGTAACGAGCGACAGCGGCGGGACTAAATTAGAACCGAGTCCGACCGAACGGATAAAGCCGTCTTCCATACGCAGCAGGGGGATGTGGTGTTGTTCGGCAAAACGGACGATGGCCTCTTTGCCGTTGCCCCAGGCAAGGATGCGTGCATCGTCGGACAGTTTGACCCCGGCCAGTTTTTGGGTGGAGGAGATAAATTTCAGACGACATGAGGGTACGTTAAAGAACGGTTTGGCAACCGCGCGTTTCCACAAAGACATGCCGACGCAATACAATTCGCCACGCAATTTGTCGTTTTTGCGTTTGACCGTCGCCAGATAGTCGATGACATCAAAGAGGCTGCCTGCTTCGCCGGTATTGGGGTTGAGGTAGCGGCTGTATTGCAGATAGGCCGCGGCGAAGAGTTGCAGCAAGTTGCGGGTGGCGCGGCGTTGGGTTTGGACAAGGCGGTTGATTTCAGGATGGCGGTCGTCGCTTACGCCCCATCCGGCATACCACGGCAGGCCGAAGGTGGTCAGCGGTTTGCCGCACAAAAGCGCCTCAAAACCCATTTGTGAGGTAACGCAATAAACTTTATCGACGTTTTGTAACAAAGAAATCGGATTGATGTCTTCTGCCAGAAGATGGACGCGGTGTTGCTGCGCCAGCCGGGTCAGATAGCCTTGTTTTTTGCCGCACAAAACATCGGGATGGGTTTTGACCCAGATATCGGCTTGCGAGTTTTCATTCAAGGCCGTCTGAAACATCAATTCAAACGTAGAGGCGTCTGCGCCGCCATATTGGATGGCCATATCGCCGAAGGTTTGGTCGATGATGAGGACGGTTTCGGGCTTGGATGGGGAATGCAAAGGATGATCGTCTGAAAGTTCGGGCGCGTGGTTGTATTTGGATAGATGATGTCGCAGGATGAAATCCATCGCCTGCCGCGCCTGAGTCAAGGTTTCAGACGGCATGGTATCGGCGGCGAGAATCAGTTGCTCCAAACGCGAAGGACGCGTGGTGTCGTAGTAGATGCCGATATCGTCATAGACGATGGAGTAGGGCGGATAACCGGCGACACCCAGTCCGACTGAACGTAAAAAGCCGTCTTCCAAGGCAATAAAGGGAAGCTGGTGTTCAGCGGCAAAAGCACGTGCTTTGTGTGTCGTTGGGCGCAAACCCCAGCCGAGGACAGCCTCCGCTCCTTTCCCATTTTTGCAGATATGAAATTCAGGCAATAGGGTGGAGAGATGGGGGATTTTGCGGATGCCGCGAGAGGGAATGTAGGCGTTTTTCACAATGCGTTTTCGTCGATTATTGTTATTAATGGATTGTAGGCCGTCTGAAAAGCGGAACATTCTTTCAGACGGCCTGAATTATTTTTTAAAACGTGACTGCTTCGGCCAATACTTTGCCTGCCAAGTCTTTAGGCGACAGGTTCGGCTCGCCTTGCAACGGCCAGTCGATGCCGACGGTTGGATCATTCCAAATCAGCGAATGTTCAGCTTTTGGGTTGTAATAATCCGTGCATTTATAGACGAACTCGGCTTCGTCGCTCAGTACATAGAAACCGTGAGCGAAACCTTCGGGTACCCACAGTTGGCGTTTGTTTTCTGCGGACAGAATCTCACCTACCCATTTGCCGAAAGTGGGGGAGTCTTTACGCATATCGACAGCCACATCGAATACTTCGCCGACAACCACGCGCACGAGTTTGCCTTGTGTGTTCTCAGTTTGATAGTGCAGGCCACGCAATACGCCTTTGCTGGATTTGGAATGGTTTTCCTGCACGAAGGTGCGTTCGCAGACTTGGGTCTTGAACCACTCGTTGCGGAAGGTTTCCATAAAAAAGCCACGTGCGTCGCCGAAGACTTGGGGCTCAAGCAGTTTTACGTCGGGAATGGCGGTATCAATGATGTTCATCGTTTTATCTTTCATCTAAAGGCCGTCTGAAAAGTTTCAGACGGCCTCAAACATTATTTTTTCAACAGGCGCAGCAAATATTGGCCGTATTGGTTTTTCGCCATCGGGCGAGCCAGCTCTTCCAGTTTTTCATCGGAAAGCCAACCGTTGCGCCAAGCGATTTCTTCCAGGCAGGCGATTTGCAGGTCTTGGATGTTTTGCACGGTTTGGACGAATGAAGCGGCTTCGTGCAGGCTCTCGTGGGTGCCGGTGTCCAGCCATGCGAAACCGCGTCCCAAAAGTTGCACCGACAATGAACCGTCTTCCAAATACATTTGGTTGAGGTCGGAAATTTCCAATTCGCCGCGGGCGGACGGTTTGATTTGTTTGGCGAACTCGACGACGCGTTGGTCGTAGAAGTACAAGCCGGTTACCGCCCAATCGGATTTGGGCTGTTGCGGTTTCTCTTCGATAGACAGAGCGTTGAAGTTTTCGTCAAATTCAACCACGCCGAAACGCTCGGGGTCTTTGACCTGATAACCGAATACGGTTGCGCCGTGGGTCTTGGCGGCAGCCTGTTTCAATGTTTGCGTAAACGATTGGCCGTAGAAAATATTGTCGCCCAAAACCAAGCAGACATTGTCGTTTCCGATAAATTCTTCGCCGATGATAAATGCCTGTGCCAAACCGTCCGGACTGGGTTGCACGGCATAGCTGATGGAAATGCTGAAATCGCCGCCGTCGCCAAGCAGGCGTTTGAAAGAGGCGTTGTCTTCGGGCGTGGTAATCACCAAAATATCGCGGATTCCTGCCAGCATCAATACGGACAGGGGATAGTAAATCATGGGCTTGTCGTACACGGGTAGCAGCTGTTTGGATACGCCGCGCGTGATGGGGTAGAGGCGTGTGCCGCTGCCGCCGGCGAGGATAATGCCTTTCATGGGTTTTCTCCTGAGTAGTGTGTGTTTGCGTGATTTTCAGACGGCCTAATATGGGAACAGGCCGTCTGAAAACTTATTTTCCAGTGCCTAAACGTTCCAGACGGTAGCTGCCGTTCAGTACATTTTGCCACCAGGTTTTGTTGTCCAAATACCATTGCACTGTTTTGCGGATGCCGGATTCGAACGTTTCCTGCGGTTTCCAGCCCAGCTCCCTGCCAATTTTGGCAGCGTCGATGGCGTAGCGCACGTCATGGCCGGGGCGGTCTTGTACGAAAGTAATCAAATCTTCATAACGCGCCACACCGGCCGGTTTTTCAGGAACAAGCTCTTCCAGCAGGGCGCAGATGGTTTTGACGACTTCGATATTGGCTTTTTCATTGTGGCCGCCGATATTGTAGGTTTCGCCGACAACACCCTCGGTAACAACCTGATACAGCGCGCGCGCGTGGTCTTCGACAAACAGCCAGTCGCGGATTTGCATTCCGTCGCCGTACACGGGCAGCGGTTTGCCGTCGAGCGCGTTCAGAATCATCAAAGGAATGAGTTTTTCCGGGAAATGGTAAGGGCCGTAGTTGTTGGAGCAGTTGGTTACGATGGTCGGCAAACCGTAAGTACGCAACCATGCGCGGACGAGGTGGTCGCTGGACGCTTTAGAAGCAGAGTAGGGGCTGGACGGCGCGTATGGCGTGGTTTCGGTGAACAAATCGTCTGTGCCGTGCAAATCGCCATAGACTTCATCAGTAGAAATATGGTGGAAGCGGAAGGCTTCGCGCTTTTCAGACGGCATTTGTTGCCAGTAGGCGCGGGCCGCTTCAAGCAGATTGAATGTGCCGACGATATTGGTTTGGATAAACTCGCCTGCCGAATCGATAGAGCGGTCGACATGGCTTTCCGCAGCCAAGTGCATCACGGCATCAGGCTGGTGTTGTGCGAATACGCGGTCGAGTTCGGCTCGGTCGCAAATATCCACTTGCTCAAAAGCGTAGCGAGAATTATCGGCTACCTCGGTCAAAGATTCCAAATTGCCGGCATAAGTCAGCTTATCGACATTGACGACAGAGTCTTGAGTGTTTTGGATAATATGACGGACAACGGCAGAACCGATAAAGCCCGCGCCGCCGGTAACAAGGATTTTTTTCATAAGTTTCAGAGGATAGTCAAAATAATATAAATGGATTATAGCAGACAGAAAGTGTGTTTTCAGATAAAGAGGCCGTCTGAAAACATCTCTTTCAGACGGCCTGTATCAGGTCAACTTAATCGTCGTAGCCATTTGGGTTGTTGCTGACCCAACGCCATGAGTCTTCCATCATCTGCGCCAAATCACGCTTGGTTTCCCAACCGGTCTGCGCTTTGGTGTAGGCAGGGTCGGCGTAGAAACAGGCTAAATCACCATCGCGACGTGGTTTGATTTGAAACGGAATGGTCAAACCGGATGCCGTCTCAAAGGCACGGATAATTTCCAAAACCGAATAAGCACGTCCCGAACCCAAATTAAACAGGTGTACGCCCGAAACATCACTTTTTGCCTGCATCGCCGCCACATGGCCTTCCGCCAAATCCATCACATGGATATAGTCGCGCATACCCGTACCATCGGGAGTAGGGTAGTCATCGCCGAAAACCGACAATTGCGGCAGCTTGCCTGAAGCCACTTGGCAGATATAAGGCAGCAGATTGTTTGGGATACCGTTTGGCTGCTCGCCGATCAAACCGCTTTCATGCGCACCGATAGGGTTGAAATAACGCAACAAAATTACACTCCAGCGCGGATCGGCCTTTTGGATATCCGTCAAAATGCGCTCCACCATAGACTTAGACGTGCCGTAAGGGCTGGTCGTATCCCCCGGTTGCATATCTTCCGTATAAGGTACTTTGCCCGGATCGCCGTAAACCGTAGCCGATGAGCTGAACACAATCTTAAATACGCCGGCAAGCGCCATTTCTTCAGCCAAAACCAAGCTGCCCGACACATTGTTGTCATAGTATTTCATTGGTTCGGCCACGCTTTCACCGACTGCCTTTAAGCCGGCAAAATGGATCACCGATTCGATTTCGTGTTCGGCAAAAATGCGCTGCAACACCGTGCGGTCGCGGATATCGCCTTGGTAAAACGGAATGTCTTTACCGGTAATTTGTTTCAGGCGTGGCAGAATATGGATGCTGGAATTGCACAAATTGTCGAGAATCACAACATCGTAGCCTGATGCAGTCAGGGAAACTGCGGTGTGCGAGCCGATAAAGCCCGTGCCGCCGGTAACGAGTATGCTCATAGCGTTTTCCTTATACAGAATTGTGGAACAGGCTGCCTGAAAGTGATCAAGACGGCCTATCTATATTTTAAAGTATAAATTATACGAATTGTTTCAGCTGGAAATTGTTGGGTTGCTTACACTCTTATGCAAAACAGCTTTTATCTTCTGTCTGAAAGGATTGTTTTAGGATTTCGGATTATCAAGAACTATGTTGTCATGCCATTCGTCATTTTTAACAATACCTAAAATCCTAAAATTGATCTTCAGGCAGAAAAGGAAAAGTGTAAACAACGCTAGGGTTTCTTATATATCCGGATAAGAAATTTCATCTTCTGCGTATGGATTATTGAGCAAAAGAGGGCGTTTCCAGAAAATATTTTCACGCACCACTTTTGCAGGCACACCAGCCAGTACACAGTTTTCAGGAAACTGTTTCTTGGCTAGAGAAAATGCCCCCAACACACAACCGCTACCAATATGTGCACCACCTAACACGGTTGCACCATAGGCTAGCCACACATGGTCACCGATAAAAATATCTTTGGAACGGTTGAGTCGTTTGCCGGTGTCTAAATCATAGATACCATGCGAATCATCGGTACGGATTTGGTTGTTGGTAGCCAGCATACAATCATTGCCGATATGGATATTGGTTTTTTCGGCACAAGTTACATAAACGAGATTGGTGCTAGTTACGCCATTACCAATTTTAATGTTGCAATCATGGCCAACACGAAATGTGCCGAAAATACCGGCTTTTTCTCCAATGCTGAAGGTTCCGTTATTGCCTTTAAATTCAATAAAAGTATTTTTTAAGGCTGAGTTGTTGTGTAGCACAACACGATTATTTTTACCGAAAAATTGGACTTGTACATTATGCAGGCCTGATGGTGCTTCGATAATGTTGTTGAATTCATCTTGATAATAACCGGTTACACTGATTTTTTCAGATTTAAACTTTTTAGGTACATAAAACACATCTACCGTGCCTAAATGAGCATTTTTCAAATCTTGTTTAATAATTAGCCGATTGCCTTGCTCAGAAAAATAAAAGTCCACTATTTCATGTTCAAAGTAAACCGGTTTTTGAGATTTAAGTACGAAAGTCGTATCGAAGCCGTTGATTTTGATTTTTAAGAATAGTTCGTAGCTTCCGGGAGGTATGTCCGAGATGTCTATGCCTTTGTAGCCCGGTGTGGCAAACCAACATTTGTCGTAGGAAATGCTCGGGTGAAAGGAGTAGGTTGCAGTTAAATCTGGGCGATGGACTTTTGCCAGGCTTTTCACAAATTCGCTAGATTGGCTTTTAATGATCAATTTGTAATCAATATCGCTGTATTCTTTGGCACTTTGGCCTGTAAGAATGCCGATGCCTTCTAAAATTAGTAAATTGTTTACAAGTTTGAACATTCTTAAATCAATCAGAGCATCTGTTCTAATATTGATTTTTTTATCATGTGTAATATCGTTTTTTATGCAATTATAAGAGTTTAAGATCTCTCTCCAAATATTCTCCCCATTGGCGTTTGAAAGAAGGCTACCTTTATTGCCATTGAAGGAAATCTTTCTAAAGTGGGATAAGTTCTTACATATTTCCGATGAAGTGTTACGGAAAATAATGTCTATATCAAAATTTGCTTGATTTTCACTGATATCGAATGCGAAGTCTACATTGTTTACGGAAAAGTCTAAAACCAATAAATTTTTAAAGTATTTTTTCTTATATGAAATCCCGTTGGCGTCTAATTTCGAAGTGATTTGTGCTTCTAAAATAGGCAAGGTGATATAGGATTTCCCTGTGTTATTATTTAAAACATATGATAGAAGTTTAACAATAGGCTCTGATTTCAAGAATAGTGTCTCTTTGTCATAAAGATTTTTGTAGGTAGTTGGCGACCAAGAGTTATGTAGAGAGATAACACCACAGGCAACTTTATCTAGAATATTTGGTTGGAAACCAAACTTTTCATCAAAGTAAAATTTCTTATAATCTGAAATCGGATCTTGCGAATTAGGGAATGCAACAGATTCTAAAATATTTCCACTTTGTGTGCGGTCGATGATATAAAAACTATCGCTGTATTCTGGTTTTTTAAATAGGGGATTAATAATACTATTGCCAAAATAGCTCCATGGATATTGTTTGGGTTTGTTGATTAAACGATCTTGAGCAGTTTTGCGCCATTCTGACAAAATAGGATTGCCAGGTTTGGCACAATATAAAACCGCAAGATGGATTGCGTTGGAGTCGGGTCGGCCAAAAGCAATTAATTTAGTATCAGATATTTTATTGAATACATCAAAAATATTGTCGGTCACAATGCAATCCAAATCTAAAAATAATCCACCAAACTTTTCCAGGACGGCTGCTGAAATGATGTCTGACTGCATAGCGAAAGAGATGGATTTCAGTTGTTCCATATCATAGGTATCGCCGATATATTGGTACAGATTACTGTGATTCAGAATGTGGATTTTGCAGTTGGGAATATTTTTAATCCATGATTCTTTGCATAACTCTAAATAAGCAGGAATGGGGTTGGGAGATTCCCAGAATGCAAAAATATTATTTTGAGAAAGGTCGACTGCTGAAAAAAAATGTTGCATGTTTTGTTGCTCCACGTGGATGCCATTAAAATCTATGTTTGTTTATTGGTTACGTTTTAAAATATTGAGCTGCTCGGTCAAGCATATTGTTAGCAATTCTTTATTATTGTTGATATAGGCCACTTCTGCAGCCAGTTTCCAATACTCAAAAGTATTGAGTTGCTTAATACCTTTAAATACCTGATTGGCTGCTTCGGTATTTTTCAGACGGCATAAAGCGGTTGTATAAAGATACACCGCTTCCGGTGAGGTTTGTGCAAAATCAGCCAATATTTTGGTGACAGACTCCCAATCTTGGTTTTGGGCAAGTTTTTCAGCTTCATACAAGGCCAAAGACGGATTCTCAGGATATTTTTGGCGCAGTTGAGCCAATAGATATCCTTCGCCGTCGGCGTTGCCGGTAGCGTACATTTTTTTCAGATAATCGACTGTTAAATCTTCAGGAATTAAGAGTAGGTTTTCTTCAAAGGCACGGTTAAGCTGGGTAAATAGTTTTTCAGAATCACCGCGTAATTTTGCCAGTCTTGCAATGGCAATGCGACAACTTGGGTCGTTTTTTGTGTGCTTTTCAAAAGCAACCAAATACTGATGCGCGCCTTGTAAGTTACTAAGTTTCATGCAGAGGTAAGAAGCCAACAGCTCGGGTTTTAGATAGCCTTTTTCGTGATCGTCCAAGCTATCAATATACATTCTCAGTAAAGCCAATGCTACAAAATAATTCTGCTCCGATAGCTTTTGTGCTACGGCTAACAAAGGTTGATATGAGTCGGGTAAGTCTGTACCTATCCGGGCAAACAGTTTTTCAGACGGCCTTTTTGCTTGGTGAAACGAGGCTGCAAGTAATGCGACAAGTAAATCATTTTGCGTTCCTATATGCTCATTTTCAGCAAAAAATTCCGCCCCTTTAACGGCATTACCGATATATAAGTCCATTTTCGCATACCAGTAACCTGCGGTATCGGGATAATCAGGTAACAGGTTTTGCAAAGTATCAAACTGTTTGCTCTCAAATAAAGCGTTCAGATAACGATGGCGATAATCAGCTGTTTCTTCCGCATTCAGACGGCCTGTATCAAGCAGGGTTTGGATACGGCTTGCAGCCAAGTCCCATACTTGATGATTCTCTGCTTGCTTAATCATATTGATTAAAATCGGCATATTGTCAGCGGTTTCGGCATGGTCAAGAGCAGTAATAGCTTGATACACACGTTCGCAGTTGCCACCTTCTTGGAAGGGGAAAGTATCGCGGATGCGAGCAAGATATTCGGGTTTGGCATGTCCTGATTTTAAAATGTTTTCTAATTCACCCAGCGTTTCATGCTGATTGATGGTAATAGGGCCAAATCCGTCAGTTTCGTAAGAGAAATAGCCTTTTTGATAGGTATGCGTACCTGAAAAGAAGGCTTCTTTATCAAATTGATAGTAAATAATTGCCTTATTCAGATAGGCCATGTCAAATGCTACTGATGAGTAGTCGGTAATCAATACGGCGCAACGTCCGAAAAGATACTGAATACTTTCAGTTTCACGCAGTCCACTCCAGATTTTTATATAGGTAGGGACATTCATTACTTCCAAATAGGGCTCGATATTTGGGTGTGGTGCAAAAATTACTTCGTAGCCGTAGGTTTCTGCCATTTCCTTCAGGCGCTGGTCGTGAAGCAGAGCCTGCCAGTAACGGGCATAGTCAGTTTCCATAAAAGCACTGTTGAGCGTACGAGTATTGCTACCTGTACCGATATTTTGACCGACAATGTTATTGCGCCAAGTTGGCATAATCAGGATCTTGCGACTGTCGGGCTTATTTTTTGATAGTAAGGAGTCGTAGCGTGGAAATCCAGTTAGTGCTACTTCTTTTTCGGTCAGCTTGTAGGTATTGAAGTCAGCCTTAATCGAGCGACTTTCTGGCTCAGTAGTGGTAATGAAACAGTGTAGGTTTTGTTTGCTATTTGTCCATGCAGAAAGATTGTCTTTGGTTACTCCGTGCTGAAGAAAGACAAATTTTTTGCTGTGTTCGTATAAATCCCCAAAATAATTGTTGATGTGTTTTTCCAAATGACTGGAAATGATTTTTTCAGCTTTACGCAAATGTCGTTCATATTCACTACCGCCGAATTCTACAAGTTTGAAGCCTTCTTGTTCGAGACGGTTCCAGTCTGGGGCAGTTTTGTTAAGTACGAAATAGCAAGTTTGTTCAGGGTGGTTCTGCATCATATAACGATAAAAATGCTCAGCGTTGTCGTCAGCTTTAGTTTCCCTATCCATTAAGAGCCAGCTGCCGTCTGAAAGGTATTTTTCGGACGGCGTAAATAAACCGATAAGTTCATTTAATGCGATACCGTGCATAAAGGTTTTACCTTTAATTGAAATTCGCATTGCTTTTTTGTTAAGTAGAATATTAATTTTGGCATTGTCTGCAACATCACCATAGGGAACCCACAAACGTTTTTCGTAAACAAATAATTGTTCATTTAGCTTATTGACCACGCTTTTTGCATAGACAGGAATAAGATCATGCCCATCGGCCTGCACAGAATATGGCTGGTCGAAATAGGTAAAATAGCTGATAAGGAACTGTTTGCGTTCACGATCAATGTTTTCAATATAGGCGATTTGGAATGGTGGCTCGCTCTGTTTGAACATTCCAAGCATACCAACTTTATGGAATAGCCATACTCCCGCTAAGCCAAATTCCATAATATTTTTTTGATCAATATAATTAAAAACCTGCTGCATTAGATCATAAAAGTGTGATTTTTGTTTAGTATCCAACAAATCTAGACGTTCAGGTCTATTAAGCAATTGTTGAATATACCAAGCCATATCATATAATGCAGTTTTTTGTATTGAGGAGGGTACATACCCTAAGCGGTTTTTATAGTTTTTAAGCATAGGCAAGAAGCCATACTCAAAAACATTAGAAAACTTTTCTACTTTTTGCCAAGAAGTATCTAAAGTGGATGTGCCACTTTCACGTTTGCGATAGAAATAGACGGCATCTCTGTCAAACACAGCTTTTGCGTCCTGCAAATCTAATAAATAGTCTGCAATAAATTTGCCATCTTCAAAGTTTGGCTTAACATTGTGGTTAAACACCAAATTCTGTTTTTTAATATGGCTGACTCTGAAAAAGGTTGAGGCAGCAGACATATTGATAAACTTATCGAGCTTAGCAACATCAATAACGTGGGTTTTGTTAAAACGGAATCTTAGAGGATGACTGTCTTTAATGATATTTTGATTTTCAAAGAAAAACTTCATGTTAGTAGCTACAGTTACCGCCGACGGATGTTGGCTAATTTGAGTATCTACTGATTTGAAGTAGTCAGGGTGAAGATAATCGTCAGGGTCAGTAAATACTACCCATTCAGTTTGTGTATGTTGCAAACCCAAATTACGTGCCGAGGCCTGGCCGCCATTTTCTTTGTAAAAATAATGGATATTTTTTGGAAACTTGGTTTGCCATCGTTTGATGATTTCTGCCGAATGGTCAGTTGATCCATCATCTACTAGAATGATTTGAATGTGTTTTTTGAAGTTCAAGCTTTGTTTGACGATACTGTCAAAGTATTCATCAAGGTATTTTTCGACGTTATAAACGGCTGAAACGATTGTAAATTGATTATTACCTTCGTATTTTAAGGGAAGGTATTTTTTGAGTTTCATTATGCGTTTGGCGTACATATCGCGGAAAAAGAGTTTAGGGTCTCGTAAGAGCTTCCGGAATTTTTTATTGTTCATTTTTTTGACCTTTTATTTTTATTTGGTTTTGAAGTAATTTTCCAGCATTTGAATCAGTTTGTCTTGGTAATTTTCAATCTGTTGCTGGCTGTGAAAATCGTTGGCACAAAAAGAGTGTGGCTGCCGCCCAATTTTTTTATTTTCTAAGAGCTTGATATATTGGGCAGGCGCTTTGTTGGAGCGGATATTAAAATAATAACATATTTCATTACCTACTGTAGATTTCCTGTTTAAAAACATCAGCCAAGGTACGAGGAAGGTGGCAAGGTTGAGATCGTGGTTAGAACGGAAACGGTTGGATAAAAAGGCTTCAATCTCAGTACGGTAGTGCTGCCAAGCAAATTGAAAGCTGCTTTTATGCAGTGGGATATAGGTGTGTACCAACGGACGGTCGATGTGGCAGTCGTAGTGCTGTTGTAATAGTGCGATACAGTTTTTTGAGGCGGAAAGAGTGGGTGTATCGGTTCCTCTTTCGGACATTTGTTTTAGGCTTTTGTCTGCAATAAAAAGTGAAGCAATGCCGTTGGCGTGAAAAAAATGTTCCTTCGGTAATGGTCGGGCAACAAATACATCATCGTTAAAATAGATGAAGTGTTCATTTAGATTGGGAATGTTGTGCAGGTGTGCTTCGATTACATGCGAATTGAAGGTGGGCAGGTATTGCGGGTCAATGATTTGACTGTGATCTATTATGCTGACGTTGGGATAGTCGGCAGGATTGAGCCAGTCGGGGCGTTGGTTGTCGGTAATGATGTAGATATGGTTGACCCACGGCAGGAAGGTACGCACGCTGTGAAGTGAATAGTAAAGTTCGTTGTGGTTGCTGAAACGGGCTTCGTCATTATTGTGGAGTGCGTTTTGTTCGGCAGTAGGGCTATGTTGGCGGCGGCGTTGCTGCCATTTGGGATCTTGGTTATTTACCCATGTGAAAACGACATCAACTTTAATAGGGGGAAGATTGATACTATTTTCAAGTTCGGCTAAATACAGGCTGTTGTCGATAATGACCGGTTCGTCAGACTCTGTTGTACGCTGTTCGGCATTGCGGACAGGGTATCTTTTATTGAGATAGTCGCGGAAGAATACACCTGGTTGTCGAATCAGTTTTTTAAGTTTCCTCATGACGGTATTCGCTGTAATGTGATGTTTTTGATGTTTATGTCAGATTTTCAGACGGCCTAATATTTCATCAGGTGTTATAATGACTGCGCTTAATTAAAAGTATAGTGAGATTTAATCAATGTTGAAAGCAGAATGTCTTACCCGCAGGGGCATGTTATTGTTGTGTGTCAGCCTGTTGGCCGCATGCTCTTCTCTTCCTAATTCCGGCCCAAGTACACGAAATGTTGTTGCTTTGGGGCAACAGCCGGCTACAGCCGAAGTGCCGGAGGTGGAATTGATTGATGTGAATGGCGCGGTGGCTCAGTCACTATATCAAGCGCAAGTTAATCAGTCATTTGCTCAGTTGGGCGATGGTACATCATCAATAGGGGCTATCAATATAGGCGATGTGCTGGACATTACGATTTGGGAAGCTCCTCCGGCTGTGTTGTTCGGCGGGGCTTTGTCGTCTACTGGTTCGGGTAATGCGCAGCAAACTAAGCTGCCGGAACAGATGGTCAGCTCTTCAGGTACGATTTCTGTGCCGTTTATCGGCGATGTGTCTGTCCTCGGTAAAACACCGGTTCAGGTGCAAAACATTATTAAAGGCCGTCTGAAAAAAATGGCGAACCAGCCGCAGGTAATGGTGCGCATGGTGCAAAATAATGCGGCGAATGTATCGGTTATCCGCGCGGGTAACAGTGTGCGTATGCCTTTGACGGCTGCGGGCGAGCGTGTGTTGGATGCGGTGGCTGCGGTGGGCGGTTCGACTGCGAATGTTCAGGATACGAACGTACAGCTGACACGCGGTAATGTTGTGAGAACGATTGCTTTGGAAGATTTGGTGGCACATCCGCGTCAAAACATTCTGTTGCGCCGCGGTGATGTGGTCACAATGATTACTAATCCGAGCACATTTACATCTATGGGTGCGGTCGGTCATACGCAGCAGATTGGTTTCTCTGTGAAGGGCTTGTCTTTGGCTGAGGCTGTGGGACGTATGGGCGGTTTGCAGGATTATCGTGCAGATGCGCGCGGTGTATTTGTATTCCGTTATGCGCCTTTATCCGAGCTGCCTCCTGAGAAACAATCCAAATGGGTTGAAAAGGGTTATGGCGATCGTGCAGAGATTCCTGTGGTCTACCGTTTGAACTTGGCGGATGCGAATTCTATGTTTTGGATGCAGCGTTTCCCTGTGAAGGATAAGGACGTGGTGTACGTATCGAATGCGCCGATGGCTGAAGTACGCAAGTTCTTGTCATTTGTGTTCTCGCCTGTGGTTAGCGGTGCGAACAGTATTAATAATTTAGTGAACTAATGGGGAAAATAATGTCTGAGCAAGTTTCTGCAAATGTGGATGTGAAACCGGAACAACCGGCTCCCGAAAAGAAAAAGGCCAAAAAGTCTTGGTTGCGTAAGATTAATCCGTTGCTTTGGGTGACGGTTATCGTGCCGACTTTGTGTTCCGGTGTGTATTTCGGACTATTTGCTTCTGATCAGTTCACATCCCAGTCCAGCTTTGTGGTGCGTTCTCCTAAGAGCCAATCGTCTTTGAACGGCCTGGGCGCTATTTTGCAGGGGTCTGGTTTTTCTCGTTCTCAAGACGATATTTATACCGTGCAGGAATATATGCAGTCGCGTTCGGCTTTGGATGCGTTGCGTAAGAAAATGCCCGTTCGTGATTTTTATGAAAAAGAAGGCGACATTTTCAGCCGTTTTAATGGTTTTGGCCTGCGTGGCGAGGATGAGGCCTTTTATCAATACTACCGCGATAAGGTATCCATCCATTTTGACTCTGTCTCAGGCATTTCCAATTTGAGCGTTACATCGTTCAATGCCGGTGAATCTCAAAAGATCAATGATGCTTTGCTCAAACAGGGTGAGGTATTGATTAACCAGCTGAACGAGCGTGCGCGTCAAGATACGATTCGTTATGCTCAGGAAGTGGTCAATTCTGCTGAAGAGAAAGTTAAAGAAGCTTCTGCCCAATTGACAAAATTCCGTGTGTCCAACGGTATTTTCGACTTGAAGGCGCAATCCGATGTGCAAATGGGTTTGGTGTCTAAATTGCAGGACGAGTTGATTGTCATTCAAACCCAGCTTGACCAGGTAAAAGCCGTTACGCCTGAAAATCCGCAAATTCCGGGTCTGATTGCGCGTGAGAAGAGCTTACGTAAAGAAATCTCGCAACAAATGAAAGCGATTTCCGGTGGTGGCGAGGGTTCGTTGTCCAATCAGGCGGCGGAATATCAACGCGTGTATTTGGAAAACGAATTGGCCGAGAAACAATTGGCTGCGGCGATGACTTCTTTGGAAAGTGCGAAAGCGGAAGCGGATCGTCAGCAGCTGTATTTGGAAGTGATTTCCCAACCGAACAAACCTGACTTGGCGCATGAGCCAAACCGTCTTTACAACATCGTGGCAACGTTTGTCATCGGTTTGATTGTCTATGGCATTGCCGTGTTGCTGTCTGCAAGTATCCGTGAGCATAAAAACTGATGAAAGAGTTACATAAAACATCGTTTTGGGAGTCGCTGCTTATCCAAAAAAGGGTAATCGGCGCACTCTTAATGCGTGAAATTATTACTCGCTACGGTCGTAATAACATTGGTTTTTTGTGGTTGTTTGTCGAACCTTTGCTGCTGACTTTGGTTATGGTGTTGATGTGGAAATTTTTCCGCATGCACAACGTGTCAGCTTTGAATATCGTGGCATTCACACTGACAGGCTATCCGATGATGATGATGTGGCGTAATGCTTCTAATCGTGCTATCGGTTCGATTGCGGCCAACACAAGCCTGCTGTATCACCGAAATGTACGCGTTTTAGATACCATTTTTGCGCGTATGTTGTTAGAGATTGCCGGTGCTACGATTGCGCAGGTCGTGATTATGTTCGCATTGGTCGTCATCGGCTGGATTGATGTACCGGCAGATATTTTCTATATGTTGTTGGCTTGGCTGCTGATGGCAATGTTTGCCGTTGGATTGGGATTGGTCATCTGTTCGGTGGCGTTTCACTTTGAGCCGTTTGGCAAGGTTTGGAGTACCATCAGTTTTGTGATGATGCCTTTGTCCGGCGTGTTTTTCTTCGTGCATAACCTGCCTCAGCAGTTGCAACACTATGTACTGATGCTTCCGATGGTGCATGGTACAGAAATGTTCCGTGCCGGATATTTTGGTAACAGCGTTACGACTTACGAAAATCCTTGGTATATTTTGTTGTGTAATTTAGTTTTGCTGCTGCTTGGTTTGGCGATGGTGGCGAGATTCAGCAAAGGGGTTGAGCCGCAATGATTTCAGTTGAACACGTTTCCAAACGCTATCTGACCCGCCAAGGTTGGCGGACAGTCTTGCACGATATCAACTTCAAAATGGAAAAGGGCGAGAAAATCGGTATTCTCGGCCGCAACGGTGCAGGTAAATCGACGCTTATTCGTTTGATCAGTGGCGTTGAGCCGCCGACCACGGGCGAAATCAAGCGGACGATGAGTATTTCTTGGCCTTTGGCATTTTCCGGTGCGTTTCAAGGCAGTCTGACCGGTATGGACAATTTGCGTTTCATCTGCCGGATTTACAACGTCGACATCGATTATGTGAAAAACTTTACCGAAGAGTTTTCCGAGCTGGGTCAATATCTTTACGAGCCGGTTAAGCGTTATTCTTCGGGTATGAAGGCGCGTTTGGCATTTGCTTTGTCGTTGGCGGTAGAATTTGACTGCTATCTGATTGACGAAGTGATTGCGGTTGGCGACTCACGCTTTGCCGATAAATGTAAGTACGAGTTGTTTGAAAAGCGCAAAGACCGTTCCATCATTTTGGTGTCGCACAGCCACAGCGCCATGAAGCAATATTGCGATAATGCGATGGTGCTGGAAAAAGGGCATATGTACCAGTTTGAAGACATGGACAAAGCCTACGAATATTATAATTCGCTGCCTTAAAGCGATTGTTTTTTAAATCAGGCCGTCTGAAATTTCAGACGGCCTGTCCGTTGGAATTCTATTGATGAACATTACTCAGATTCTTTCCCAAGAACTTTCGGCTACGGCCGTGCAAATTAATGCCGCTATTGAGCTTTTAGACGACGGTGCGACCGTGCCGTTTATCGCGCGTTACCGTAAAGAAGCTACAGGCGGGCTGGATGATACGCAGCTGCGCCAGCTTGCCGAGCGGCTGCAATACCTGCGCGAGTTGGAAGATCGCAAAGCCGTTGTTTTAAAAAGTATTGAAGAGCAAGGCAAACTTTCAGACGACCTCAAAGCGCAAATCGAGGCCGCCGACAACAAAACCGCGCTGGAAGATCTGTATCTGCCCTACAAGCCCAAACGCCGCACCAAAGCGCAAATCGCGCGCGAACACGGTTTGCAGCTGCTGGCGGACGTGTTGCTTGCCGAGCAGCCGCAGGACGTGGAAGCCGCCGCGCAAGGCTACCTGAACGAAAACGTCCCCGACACCAAAGCCGCGCTGGACGGCGCGCGCGCGATTTTGATGGAGCAGTTTGCCGAAGACGCGGAACTTATCGGCACGCTGCGCGACAAGCTGTGGAACGAAGCCGAAATTCACGCGCAAGTCGTTGAAGGTAAAGAAACCGAAGGCGAAAAATTCAGCGATTATTTCGACCACCGCGAACCTATTCGCACCATGCCCAGCCACCGCGCGCTGGCGGTTTTGCGCGGCCGCAACGAAGGCATTTTGAACATCGCGCTCAAATACCAGCCCGACGACACGCCGATTACCCAGCAAAGCGAATACGAGCAACTCATCGCCCGCCGTTTCAAGGTTTCAGACGGCCACAAATGGCTGCGCGATACCGTGCGCCTGACTTGGCGTGCGAAAATCTTTTTGTCGCTGGAACTCGAAGCCTTGGGCCGTCTGAAAGAAGCCGCCGACACCGATGCGATTACCGTGTTCGCCCGCAATCTCAAAGACTTACTGCTCGCCGCGCCCGCCGGACGGCTGACGACTTTGGGTCTCGACCCCGGCTACAAGAACGGCGTGAAATGCGCCGTGGTGGACGACACGGGCAAGCTGCTGGATACCGTTATCGTTTATTTGCATCAAGAAAACAATATGTTGGCAACGCTGTCGCGCCTGATTAAACAACACGGCGTGAAGCTCATCGCCATCGGCAACGGCACCGCCAGCCGCGAAACCGACAAAATTGCGGGCGAACTGGTGCGTGAAATGTCGAAAATGGGGCTGCACAAAATCGTCGTTTCCGAAGCCGGCGCGTCGATTTATTCCGCGTCCGAACTGGCGGCGCGCGAGTTCCCCGACTTAGACGTTTCCCTGCGCGGCGCGGTGTCCATTGCCCGTAGGCTGCAAGACCCACTCGCCGAGTTGGTCAAAATCGACCCCAAATCCATCGGCGTGGGGCAGTATCAGCACGACGTGAACCAAAGCCAGCTCGCCAAATCGCTGGACGCAGTGGTCGAAGACTGCGTGAACGCCGTCGGCGTGGACGTGAACACCGCCTCTGCCCCGCTCTTGGCGCGGATTTCCGGTTTGAATCAAACCCTTGCCCAAAACATCGTCGCCTACCGCGATGAAAACGGCGCGTTCGACAGCCGCAAAAAATTGCTGAAAGTACCGCGTTTGGGCGAAAAAACCTTCGAGCAGGCGGCAGGCTTTTTGCGGATTAACGGCGGCAAAGAGCCGCTGGACGCGAGCGCGGTGCACCCCGAAGCCTATCCCGTCGTCGCCAAAATGCTGGCGCAACAAGGTATTACCGCCGCCGAACTCATCGGCAACCGCGAGCGCGTGAAGCAAATCAAAGCGTCCGACTTCACTGACGAACGCTTCGGCCTGCCGACCATTCTGGACATCCTGTCTGAGCTGGAAAAACCCGGCCGCGACCCGCGCGGCGAGTTTCAGACGGCCTCATTCGCCGAAGGCATCCACGAAATCAGCGACTTGCAAGTCGGCATGATACTCGAAGGCGTAGTTTCCAACGTTGCCAACTTCGGCGCGTTCGTGGACATCGGCGTCCATCAGGACGGTTTGGTGCACATCTCCGCCCTGTCCAACAAGTTCGTCCAAGACCCGCGCGAAGTGGTGAAAGCCGGCGACGTGGTGAAAGTGAAAGTGCTGGAAGTCGATGCTGCGCGTAAACGCATCGCGCTGACTATGCGACTGGATGACGAACCGGGCGGCGCAACCAAAGGCAACAGGCCGTCTGAAACCCGATATCAGGAACGCCGTGACCGCAAACCCCAACGCAACGACCGCGCCCCAACCAATTCGGCGATGGCAGATGCGTTTGCGAAGTTGAAGCGGTAAGGTAGAGAACCAATTGAAGGTCGTCTGAGAAATGATGTTCAGACGGCCTTTATCGTATGGGGCGAATTAGATAATTGATGGAGTGGATATAGTGATGCGTCTATTGAATATTACCGATACATTTTGTAGTAGGCACATGCAAACAAGCGTATAGTTCCAAATATTACAAACCCATCATCACAACCTTAGGAGTTCAAACCATGAAACCTGTTTTGTTTGCCGCGCTGATTTCCTGTTTCTCCGTTGCGGCCTATGCGGCCTGTACCGACAGCCAGCAGCAGTGCGTGATTTATAAAAACGGTAATGTTGCGACAGAAGGCGGCTGTACAGTCAATAAGTGTCAGAATGCTGATGCGCAAGTGTTGAAATGGAAGCTGAAAAACGGCAAAGGCGTAACCGTGGAAATCGGTAAAAACGGTAAGGTTTTGGTGAACAAGAAACCGGGTGCGAAAGCGAACAACAGCAATGCGTCAGGCATGGGTTTGACATGCTATGCCGCCGATGCGGACAAACGCGAACAGTTCTGCTCGACCAATTATTGATTGGATTGTTGCTTTGATTAAAGGCCGTCTGAAAAGTGTTTCAGACGGCCTTGATGTTTATCCTTCCGATATTTTTTCATTGAAAAAGTCGATAAAGCTGCGCACTTTCGCGCTGAGAAAGGCCCTGTCGACATAGGTGGCGTTCAGTTGGTCTGTCCAGATGGTGTAATCGGGCAGGAGTTGGACCAATGTACCGTCCTTCAATTCCTGCTGGACCGCCCAAAGGGGCTGATAGCCTATGCCTGCGCCTGCTTTAATCAGCTCGCGTATCATCAGCGTGTTGTCGCTGCGGATAACGGGGGAGAGATGGAGAATGGCTTTTTCTCCGGTGTGGCGGTGGGTAATTTCCCAGTTTTGTTGACTGGTATAGGAAGGCAGGATGGCTTGGTGCTGCATGACGGCTTCGGGTGTATCGGGTGTGCCGTGCCGGGCAAGATAGTCGGGTGCGGCAAGCAGGACGAACTCAATTTTGGCCAGCGGTTTGACGATCAGCGAAGGGGAGGGGGTTTTGGAAACGCGTAAGGCGAGGTCGAAACCTTCGGCGATGAGGTCGATATGGCGGTTGTCGAGGACGAGGTCGAGCGTGACTTTGGGATAACGCTGGCGGTATTCTGCCAACCATGCGCTCATATTGCCACCTGCAAACCACAAGGGCATGGTAACGCGCAACATACCTTGCGGCGTGTCGGCACCGCCTGCCGCTTTTTGGGCGGCGGTGTCCAAGGTATCCAGCGCGTAGCTGCATTGGCGGTAGTATGCTTCGCCTGCTTCGGTCAGATGAAGGTTGCGGCTGTTGCGGTGTAAGAGCTTGGCTTGAATGGTGTTTTCCAGATGGCTGACGTGTTTGCTGGCCATGGCGGTGGAGATATTGAGCTGATCGGCAGCACGGGTAAAACTGCCGCTTTGAACAACTTGGCGGAAAACTTTTAGGCTGAATAGGGTGTCCATGATTTCTTATTAGGAAACGTTGTATCAATAATTCGAGTATATATCTCTTACTGGGAATTATCTATACTGCACTTATTGAAATTGCTCCCTACCTCTTTCAGGTAGCCATTTAAGATAAGGATTATTAAGATGTCAGCCCTCAAATCATTCCAACCTGTTGTATTGTCTGTCTTGCGCATTGTGACGGCGTATCTGTTTTTGCTGCATGGCACGGCCAAGTTTTTCAGTTTTCCGATGTCCATGGGCGGCGCGCCCGAAGGCTTGATGCTGGTGGCCGGTATTTTGGAAATTGTCGGCGGTATCTTATTGATATTGGGCCTGTTTACGCGTCCGGCCGCGTTTGTTTTGTCCGGTCAGATGGCGGTCGCCTACTTTATGGCGCACGCGTCTTCTGGTAATGTTTTGTTTCCATTGGCCAACCAGGGTGAATCTGCCGTTTTGTTCTGCTTCGTGTTTTTGTACCTGGCAGTAGCCGGTGGCGGAGCGTGGGCTTTGGATAACGTTTTTGGCAAAGATAAAGATTAATTTAAGGAAAAGATCATGACTTATTCTGTTTTGCAACAAGCTGCTGAAACCCGTCGTTCTATTTATGCATTGAACAACACCCTACCTTTGTCCAATGAGGAAGTAAGCAAAATCATCGAACACGCCGTTTTGCATACGCCGTCTTCTTTTAATTCGCAATCTGCCCGAGTGGTCGTATTATTTGGCGAAGAACATGCCAAAGTGTGGCATTTTGTCGAAGAAGCTTTGCGTGCAATTGTCCCTGCCGAGCAGTTTGAAGCCACTGCCCAAAAACTGAACTTGTTTAAAGCAGGTGCGGCGACAGTTTTATTCTTTGAAGATCAAGATGTTGTCAAAGGCTTGCAAGAGCAGTTCCCATCTTATGCGGCCAACTTCCCAATCTGGGCGGATCAGGCAAATGCCATGGTTCAATATGCCGTGTGGACAACATTGGCGGCTGCCGGTATCGGCGCCAATCTGCAACACTACAATCCGCTGCCTGATGCGGCCATCGCCAAAGAATGGAACCTGCCGGAAAGCTGGTTATTGCGTGCGCAAATGGTGATTGGTGGTATCGCGGCTCCTGCCGGCGAAAAAGCCTTCCAACCAATCGAAGGCCGTCTGAAAGTATTCGGCGCATAAATGAAATGATGTTTTCAACAAAGGGCGCGATGTTTGCGCCCTTTTTGAAATAGCAAAATTAAAAAGGCCGTCTGAAAACAGTTTCAGACGGCCTTTTATCTATGCCATGAAATCAACCGCGGCGCCAAGTTGTACCGCCGGCATTGTCTTCCAGAATGATTTTGTGTTCGTTCAGAAGGTCGCGGATACGGTCGGATTCCGCCCAGTTTTTATCCGCGCGTGCCTGTTTGCGGCGGGCGATTAAGTCTTCGATTTCTTCATTGGAGAGGCCGTCTGAAACCGCGCCGCCTTGCAGGAACTCGGTCGGATCGCGTTGCAACAGGCCGATGATGCCGCCCAAGGCTTTCAGGCAGCCGGCGAGGTGTGCATCATTGGTTTTGTTCACTTCGCCTGCCAGCTCGAATAGTACGGCAACGGCTTCGACCGTGCCGAAATCGTCGTTCATGGCGGCGTAGAAGCGGCGGGTGTAGTCGTTGGCGTTTTCAGATAAATCAAACTCAGCCGCTGGCGTGTTTTTCAAGGTGGTGTACAGGCGTGTCAGCGCGCCTTTTGCGTCGTCTAAATGCGCGTCGGAGTAGTTCAGCGGGCTGCGGTAGTGGGCGCGCAGGATAAAGAAACGCACGACTTCCGGATCGTATTGTTTCAACACTTCGCGGATGGTGAAGAAGTTGCCCAACGATTTGGACATTTTTTCTCCGTCCACACGGATGAAGCCGTTGTGCAGCCAGTATTTGACGTGGCTGGCGATACTTTTACCGTGATGGGTTTGCGCATGGTCATGGCCGCAGGTATGGCCGCTTGCGCCGACGCTTTGAGCGATTTCGTTTTCATGGTGCGGGAACTGCAAATCCGCGCCGCCGCCGTGGATGTCGAAAGTATCGCCGAACAGGTTTTCACTCATAGCAGAGCATTCAATATGCCAACCCGGACGGCCGTTGCCCCACGGGCTTTCCCATGCCGGTTCGCCTGCTTTGGCGGCTTTCCACAACACAAAATCAAGCGGATCACGTTTGAAACCGTCCACTTCCACACGCTCGCCTGCGCGCAGGTCGTCCAACGATTTGCCCGACAATTGACCGTAAGCGGTAAACTCACGCACGGCGTAGTAAACGTCGCCGTTTGCGGCAGGGTATGCCTTGCCGTTTTGAATCAGGGTTTCAATCATGGCAATCATCTGCGGAATGTTTTCTGTCGCCTTCGGCTCGATGTCGGGACGCAATACGCCCAGAGCATCGGCATCTTCGTGCATAGCCTGAATGAAACGCGCAGTCAGTTCGCCGATGGTTTCGCCGTTCTCAGCCGCGCGTGCGATGATTTTGTCGTCGATGTCGGTAATGTTACGCACATAAGTGAGCGGATAACCGCACTCGCGCAACCAGCGGGCAATCATGTCGAATACAACCATCACACGGGCATGGCCTAAGTGGCAATAGTCGTAAACGGTCATGCCGCAAACGTACATACGCACGTTTTTAGGATCGATGGGGGAGAAGGGTTCTTTTTGACGGGTAAGGGTGTTGTAGATGGTGGTCATGGGAGAGTTTTATTAATTAAATAATTTATTTTTAGGCTTTCTATAGAACTAAAATTTTAACCTCTTCCTTGGTCATTTGATTTTTGAGGTTTTTAGGAAAAAGATAAATTAAAGTTCTAAAGGAAGTTTAGTAGAAAATTAAATTAGCCGAATGATCGAGAAAAGACTCTCTGTTGCTCTTCATGCTGGAACGCTTGACTCTTCTCAGCTACTAATTCTTGTTGTCTATCTTGGTTTAGCGCTACATTTTGACGGATTTTTTCGTCAAAAAGAGCAACCTGCTCAGGATGTTCTGCAAGTACCCTTTGAGCATATGAACCATCAGTATCATTGATAAGTCCTCGCAGCATACCTTTGACTTCGTCATATTTGGATTGTGGGATTTGTGCTGCAGTGGAGGAGGTTGCAACAAGACGATTTGTATTGTCATTCTCTTTTAGTGGAAAATTACTATCGGTTATAAGTTGGGCAAGTTGGCTTTCAGTGGTATTGACGTTTGCTGAGAGATTCAAGGCTTTTTTTCCCCAGTTAAATGCATCTTTCCCCCAATTAATCGCATCTTTCCCCCAATCAAGCGCTTCTTTGCCCCATCTAATTCCATCGTTTATTCTATCTTTAATAAATCTAATATTTCTTCCTATTGTTTGTACGTCTGCTTCAAATTCTGTACGGAATTCTTTAATTAGATTTATATGCTCAGAGGCAAAAGAATGGCTTTGAGCTGATAGTCCGCCGTTTTTGAAATTGTCAAGTCCATGACTTGCTGCGGCACCTAAGATTGCAAGTGACCATGTGCGATTTAGAGATATATTAAAGCGTCCGAAACCGTGAAGATATAATGCCTCTTTTTCACCCTCGTGCAGATAATATTTAACGTTGCCTAAATGCGGACTTGCAGAGCTAACAGGATCGATACCACGGACATGATTTGTGATTAATTTGGCATTGGATTGTTTACCAGGTTGTTTCTCATTCAGCTTGGCTGCACCATAGGCATTGAATGTTTCAGTTTGTTGCCCATAATTGTAGCCACACAATTGTGCTAGAGCTCCGCCGAGAGAGTGTCCTGACTGGTGAATTACGGCTCCTAGATAACGCGTTTGAGTTAATGATATAGCTATTTCTGTCAATTTCTTGGCATCGGGATATTGATTGTTTCCTTGATTGACTGCCATGCCTAAATCGGTCAGTATATCTGTGGCTTTTGCATTTTTTTCGGGCCATGTACCTCTATGAGTAACAACTAGTTCATTGGTGTCTTTTCTGTACAGGACATAGCCGTCGTAGCCAGATTTAGTATGGAGAGATTTGACAACTTCATATTCTACATTATCAATTCCTCGAATATGTTGACCTTCTTTTAGATTTTTATAAGCTAAATCAGCAGTTGCAAGATAATTTTGCGTTTTCATATTTAGGCTCTCCGTATTTCAAGTTCAATACTAAATGCATCTTTTAAATCAATGCCTCTTTGTTGCGCTTGTTCTGCTGTAACTCCACTGGAAACAAGACCAGTTTCACTATCTAACCAAGTAGCAATTGGATAATCTGCTTTTTGGTGATAGTAGATTAAGTTTACTGTTGTACCTTTTTCTGCCATATTTTTCCATACGGTATCGTCAATATATGCTGAAAAAAGGGTACTTTTTTTATTGTTATCAGCTTTGAATTCTAGAGAAACACCATAATTTTCCCACAAACACACTCCCTGACCAAAATAGTCTTCATTCAAAGGCCTATCGGTATAAAATTCCCCTTGATAAACTGTATCGCTGATTTTTTTTAAGGTAAATTCAGGTTGGTAAACTGCATACGCGGTTGCGCCAGCTGCACGGTTGGTGGTAATCATACAATTCTTTGCATCATAGTTTTCTACCAGTCTGGAAATTTCAAATTTTCCTGGTGCATTTTTAAACGTAACCGTCAATTCGTATTTTTGATGCTTTTTCGGATTCTCGGTTACAACAGGGTCACTTTCTGCTTTGGGTAGTCCGTGAAAGTCATAAGCTGAATCAAACATTTTTCCATCCTCCAAGTTGCAGGCTGATAGCAGAATTGCTGAGCCTATTAGGGTTAATACTTTTCTCATGCTAAAATTCTTTCCTAATTTCATAATTTTGTTAAATATATCTTTCCGATAGAATAAACGAAATGTAGGCCGCTACAGAGTTATTCAGTCTTCAGAATATCTGTATTTGTTTTAGGCTGCTGCTCGGCAATCTCAACATTTGCCGCTGCCTGTTCCGCTTCTGCTTTTTCGGCTTCGATGCGTTTTTTCTCGGTCAGGTATTGGTTGATTTGGTGTACCAATTCCTGCGTGCCTTGGTGGGTCAGGGCGCTGATTTGGAAGAGGCGCGGGGTTTCCATGTCGAATTGGAAGCGGTCGTCTGGTTTCGGATAGTCCCAGCCGATGGCTTCGAGGAAGGCGGTGGTGCGTTCTTGGGCTTCTTCTTCATCGAGCATGTCGAGTTTGTTCAGCACCAGCCAGCGCGGTTTGTCGTAGAGCTCTTCGTCGTATTTGCGTAATTCGTTGATGATGGCGAGTGCTTCTTCGGCGGGGTTGACGGTTTCGTCGAAGGGTGCCAAATCGACGACGTGCAGCAACAGGCCGGTGCGCGATAGGTGTTTGAGGAAGCGGTGGCCGAGGCCTGCGCCTTCTGCTGCGCCTTCAATCAGGCCGGGGATGTCGGCCATGACGAAGCTGTGGTTTTCGTCGATGCGCACGACGCCTAAATTCGGATGCAGGGTGGTGAAGGGGTAGTTGGCGATTTTGGGGCGTGCGGCGGATACGGCGGTAATTAGGGTGGATTTACCGGCGTTGGGCATACCTAACAAGCCGACATCGGCGAGGACTTTGAGTTCGAGTTGCAGGGAACGGGTTTCGCCTTCTTCGCCGGGGGTGGATTGTTTGGGCGCGCGGTTGACGGAGGATTTGAAGTGGATGTTGCCCAAGCCGCCTTTGCCGCCTTTGGCGAGGCAGACGCGCTGGCCGTGGTAGGTGAGGTCGGCGACGATTTCGTCGGTGTCGAGGTCGCGGATAAGGGTGCCGACGGGCATTTTGAGGACGATGTCGTCCGCACCTGCGCCGTAGCGGTCGGAGCCGTGGCCTTTTTCGCCGTTTTTGGCTTGGTAGCGTTTGACGAAGCGGTATTCGACGAGGGTGTTGGTGTTTTCGTCGGCTTCTGCCCATACGCTGCCGCCTTTGCCGCCGTCGCCGCCGTCAGGACCGCCGCGCGGTACGAATTTTTCGCGGCGGAAACTGGTTGCGCCATTACCGCCTTTGCCTGCGGCGACTTCGATTTTTGCTTCGTCGATAAATTTCATGGTGTTCTCTTATGGGTATTCGGTTGTTTCAGACGGCCTTTGTTAATAGAGGAGCTTGGTGTCTGAACGGATAAAATGTTGCTTATTATAAAGGATATTTCGGTTTTAGGCCGTCTGAAATGTGGTTTCAGACGGCCTTGGATTTATTGGGCGAGGGCTTGGTCAATTTCTTGGTAGAGTTGGGTGAAATTGGGTTCGCCAACGTAGGTTTTGAGGATGTTGCCGTTTTTGTCGATCAGGACGGAAGTCGGGTAAACCTGTGTGCCAAAGGCTTTTGCGGCAGTTTTGTCGGCATCGTACATGACGGTGAAAGGAAGGCCGTATTCTTTGACGTACTGATGGACGCTTTCAATGGGGTCGATGGGTTGGGCAATGCCGAGGACTTGGAAGTTTTTGCCTTGATAATCTTGGGCGGTTTTGATGATTTTAGGCATTTCGCTCACGCAGCCGGGGCAGGAGGGAAACCAGAAGTTAATGAGGGTAACTTTGTCTTTTAAATCAGCGTTGGTAATGGTTTTGCCTTGCAGGTCGGGCAGGGCGAAATCAGGGGCGGCTTTGTTGCTGGGGATAAGGACGAAGGCAAGAAGCGCGCCAATCGTGGCAACGACAAGGAGTGTGAGTATTTTTTTCATGATTCGAGGTTTTGAATGGCGTGTGCTAAGGTTTGGGGAACGCTGATGCTGCGGCCGCTTTCGCTGCTGACGGGCATAAGGGTCACTTCGGCTTCGATGGCGGCTTTGCCGTTGGGCAGGGTCGCGGTTTGGCTGAGGATGATGTGGCGTGTGCCGATGTCTTTCAGACGGCCTGTAAAGGTTAAAACATCGCCTTCAAGCGACGGACGGCGATAGCGGATGTCAACGCGTGCAACAACGAGCATGATGCCTTCGAGTTCGGACAGAAGCTCATGCTCTTGAAAAAACGTCCAGCGCGCTTCTTCGAGAAATTCGAGATAGCGCGCATTATTGACGTGGCCGTAGCCGTCGAGGTGGTAGTTACGGACGGTCAGTTTCATCAGTTGAGATTGATGGGTTGGAACTCTTCGCGTGCGATGGGTTCGTGTTCGAGGTCGGTAATCACGGTGGAGAGTTGGATGTCGAACCATTCGTTGAAAATGTCGGCGTCCAAATCCGGCCATTCGCTTTCGTCTTCGCACCAGTCGGCCAATTCAGCAGCAAAAATGTCTTCAAAGCGCGCTTCGATTTCATCCCATACTTCGTCGGCAGTTTCGCACGGGCGAACGAGGTAGGAGTTGGCATCGGCTTGGATATCTTCAAGCGTCAGGCCATCAAGGTGATTGCCGGGCAGGGATTTCAGCCAGTTCCAAAAAGGATCGAGGGGGATAAGCAGGAAGACGCTGCGGTTGACTTCGTACATGGTGTTTTCCTTGGTTTCTGTATAGTTGAATGATATAGCAAAGGTGGGGGACTGGCTATCTTTTGGGGGATAAAGGCCGTCTGAATTTCAGACGGCCTTTATTTTTGGGAACAATCAGGGATTTTCTGATGGTGTTTGATACAGGGTTTGGGGATTGGCTGTATCGGGGATTTCTGCCGGAGCGGATTGGGGTGCTACCGGTTCGGAAGTGGTGTTGCTGTCCACCAAGTCATCGATGTCGATGTTGTCGTCTTCGTTTTGAGGGAGCGTGCCGCCGGTTTGTTGGGTGCGGACTTTCATGTAAAGGTCGCGTGTGTAGCTGTATTTGTCGATGGCTGCACCTTCGAGGCTGTCGGTCAGGTCGAGCAGTTCTTCACGGGTGTTGATGGCTTGCTGGCCGGTTGTGCCCCAGCGTCCTGCTCTGGTGTGGAAGACGGCATTTTTAACCGGATAGACGGTGGTGACGGCGTTGCCGACGGTATCGCGTACGGTAGACGGGCCGAGTAGGGGGACAACGAAGTAGTTGCTGTTTTTCCAGCCCCATGAGGCGAAGGTATCGCCGAGGGTGTTTTTATTGCTGGGCACACCGCCTGCACCGGCTACGTCGATTAAACCGCCAAGGCCGAAGGTGGTGTTGATGCCGACGCGGACGAGGTCTTCGCTGGCGCGTTTGACGTCAAGGCGCAGTACATTGCTGCCGAAGCTGACGACATCGCGCAGGTTGTTGAAGAAGTTGCTCACGCCGGTACGCACCGGTTTGGGCGTTATTTTGCGATAACCGCGTGCGACAGGGGAAAGGACGTATTTGTCTGCTTTGTCGTTGAACTTGGAAACGGTACGGTTGTAGCCTTCGTAAGGGTCGGCTGGATTGCGTTCGGCAAGTGCGGGAGCGGAGGCTATGCTGATGAGGAGGCAGAGTGAAGCGGTGGTTTTTTTCATGATTGCAACCAGTCTTTGATTTCGTAAAGTTCGGCCAGTGCGCGGACGGAATCGGGAATGTTTTGAATGGTCGGTTTTTTGTCTGTCCGGCGCAGAGCGTTGAGCAGCAGGGAAACGCAGGCTGAATCTGCTTTGCCTACTTGGCTGAAGTCTATGCTGTCTGTTTCTTTCAGACGGCATTGTTGTTCGTAGCGCGCAAAGGCGGAGGCAGTCAGGGTTTTGACGGTAACGTCGCCGCTGATGTAGAGCGTGCCGTTGCGGATTTCTGTTTGCATGGTGTCTTTATGATGTAAGGCACCATGCCGTCTGAACATCAGGCGGCATGGTGCGGGGGTGGATTATTTACCGCCGTTTTTGGCTTTCAAGTCGGCAATCAGGCCGTCGATGCCTTTGGCTTTGATGGTTTCGCCGAATTGGTTGCGGTATACGGTAACCAAGCTTGCGCCTTCTACTGCGACATTGTATGCGCGGTATTTGTTGCCGCTTTGGTAAGTGGTGAAGTCCATGTTGACCGGTTTTTGGCCGGAAACGTTGATTTCGGCGCGGACAACGATTTCTTTACCGCCTTTGTTTACAACAGGGTTGTCTTTGATGTTGACCTTGGCGTTTTTGAATTTCAGCATGGTGCCGGAGTAGGTGCGGATCAGCAGGGTTTGGAACTCTTTGGTCAACGCTTGTTTTTGTGCGTCAGTTGCAGTACGCCATGGGTTGCCGACGGCCAAAGCGGTCATGCGTTGGAAGTCGAAGTAAGGGATGGCGTAGGCTTCAGCTTTTTGGCGTGCGGTGTTGGCATCGCCGCTGTTGAGGATTTTCAGCACTTGAACGGAGTTTTCACGGACTTGGTTGACTGCGTCGGCAGGAGAGGCAAATGCCATGCTGATGCTCAATACGCCGATGCTCAATGCGCTGATGAAGGAAGTTTTTTTCATGGGAGTGTCCTGAATATTGGGTTGATATGTGTTTATTGTTCGTTTTGACCGGCAGATTTACTGTCTGCGTTTTTTTCGGCAAAGCTGGTCATGAATTTGCCGATAAGGTTTTCCAAAACCATGGCGGAGCTGGTGACGGTAATGGTGTCGCCTGCCGCCAAAGAATCAGTATCGCCGCCTTGTTGCAGGCCGATGTATTGTTCGCCCAACAGGCCTGAAGTCAGGATTTGTGCGGAAACGTCGCTGCTGAACTGATATTGGCTGTCCAGATTGAGGGCGACTTTTGCCTGATAGGATTTAGGATCGAGCTGAATGGAGGCAACACGGCCCACCAGTACGCCTGCGGATTTGACCGGAGCGTTGGTTTTCAAGCCGCCGATGTCGCTGAAATCGGCATAGACGGTGTAGGTTTGTGATGATTTGCCGAACGATTGACCGCCGGCGGCGCGGAAGGCGAGAAAGCCGATAGCGGCCGCGCCCAGTAAGACAAACAGTCCTACCCAAAATTCCAAAGCATTTTTTTTCATGTGCTATTGTCCTTGTTTCATTCTTTTTAAGTGTCGTTTCAGACGGCCTTTAGTCGGTAAACATCCACGCGGTCAACATAAAGTCGACGGCAAGGATGGTCAGGGCGGAAGACACTACGGTGCGTGTACTGGCGCGCAAAATACCTTCGGAAGTTGGTACGCAGTGGAAGCCCTGATGTACGGCGATTAACGTAACGGCTACGCCGAAAGCGGCGGATTTGATTAAGCCGTTGAGTACGTCATAATGAAAGGTAATGTTGTTTTGCATTTGCGACCAGAAAATACCGCCGTCCAAACCCAGCCATTCGACGCCGACCAAATACGCGCCGTAAATACCGGCAACATTGAAAATCGAAGCCAGCAAAGGCATGGAAAACACGCCTGCCCAAAAGCGCGGTGCAACCACGCGTGCCACGGGGTCGACCGCCATCACGTTCATTGCTTCAAGCTGCTCGGTGGTTTTCATCAAGCCGATTTCGCTGGTCATGGCACCACCCGCGCTGCTGGCAAACAGAATAGCCGCCAATACGGGACCCAATTCGCGCAACAGGGAAGCGGCAACCATATAGCCCAAAATATCGGCGGATTTGAATTTTGCCAGCTGCGTATAGCCTTGCAAGCCCAATACCATGCCGACAAACAGGCCGGACACGGCAACAATCAGGACAGACAACACGCCTGCAAAGTAAACCTGGCGGATGCTCAGGCGCGGGCGGGCAAATGCCGTACCTGATTTGGCCAGGATATGCAGGAAAAACAGCGTAATACTGCCCAGCGATTGGATGAAGCCGAGGGTTTTTGCCCCGACAGAACGGATAAAATTCATAGGTTTCAGTTGATTGGTTAAATGGTTTTCAGACGGCCTTGTTTAAGTTTCAGGCCGTCTGAACATCAGCCCAGCAAGTCTTGTTTTAAAGTCGTTTGCGCCGGATAGCGGTATGCGACAGGGCCGTCTGCCAAGCCGCCGACAAACTGGCGTACCCAAGGCGAATCGAGTTCGCGCATTTCTTCGGGCGAGCCGGAGAACATGATTTCGCCGTGTGCCAAGAAAATGACTTGATCGACAATTTCCAATGATCTTTCAATATCATGCGTTACCATCACGCTGGTTGAGCGCAGGGCTTTGTTGGCACGGCTGATGAGGTGGGCGATGACGCCCAGCGAAATCGGGTCGAGGCCGGTGAAAGGTTCGTCATACAACATGATTTCAGGGTCGAGCGCAATTGTACGCGCGAGGGCGACGCGGCGCGACATACCGCCGGAAAGCTCCGAAGGCATCAGGTTTTCAACACCGCGCAAACCGACTGCATTCAGTTTCAACACCACCAAGTCGCGGATGACTGCTTCGGGCAAATCCGTCAGCTCGCGCATGGGGAAGGCGATGTTGTCGAAGACGGATAAGTCGGTGAACAATGCGCCGTGTTGGAACAAAACGCCCATGCGGCGGCGGTGTTCGTACAGCTCCTGCGCCGAAAATGCGGCCAAATCGCGCCCTTCAATCAGCACTTTGCCCGATTGTGGGTGAGTTTGACCCGTAATCAGGCGCATCAGCGTGGTTTTACCGCTGCCCGAACCACCCATTACGGCGGCGAAATTGCCTTGTGGAATGCTGAAGTTGATGTTGTTCAGAATAGGACGGTCGCCATATGCGAAGGCAACGTCTTTCATTTCGATGAAGGGTGTGGAACTCATGCAGGAGGGGAGTGTCGGAAAATGTATTTTAATTACGGGTATTGTAAAGGGTATTGGATATTCGGGCAATTTTCAGACGACCTGCGTTTAGGAATAACGGGTAAAAACGTGTGAAAGAACGCAGAAGCGTTGGTGCTACGGTCGTTTGTTGTATGTTGTGTCAAACATACAGACAGTTGTGTAGGTAAGTAAAAAGGCGGGTAAATATGCCCGCCTTGTTTTTAATATTTCTACAAACCTTCTACCTTGATGTCTTTGGCATTAGCATGAATGAAGGCTTGAGTCGCTTTCATCGTGGCTTGGATGCGCGGATCGTTCCAGCGCACGATTTGGTTGTTTTCATCGCGCTTGTCCGACCAGATAATCACGCCGTCGGTGTATTTTTTGCTGATTTCAAGCATTTTGCGCCAGCGGACGGGGTCGATGAACTGTTTGAAATAAGGGCTGTTGGTGGCCGAATAATATTGCGGCCAGATGTAGCCGATGATTTTTTTATTGGGAAAGCGTTGATGGATGTCGTCAACGGCGGTTTTGACGTCTTTTTCCCATTGCACCAAATCGGGGGAAGTGATGTAGAACACAGGATTGGCATAGTCGCTGATGGCGGCGGTGGGCGCACGGCGTTTGCTGACTTGCCGCCATTTGGCCAAGATGGCTTCGTTGTCAACGTTGGGGCGGTAGTGGCGGATGCCGTGCAGGTGTTCGGAAGGCATGCCGTAGTTGCTGATGACGGCGCGCGGGTTTTCTTCTCTGAAGATTTGGTACATCCGGGCGAAGTCGGTTCTCAATTCGTCGGGTGTCAGCAGCTGGCCGTCTTTTTCGGCAAACCAGCTTTCGATGTCGGTGGAAATGATGCGGTAGCCTTCGCGGCGCGATTGTTTGGCCAATTCGCGGATACGCGCTTCGTTGAGTACGCCGTGTTTGCGTTTGCCTGTCGGATCGGGTTTGACCAGCTCGCTTTCGTAAACCAAGAACACTTTAGAGAGTTTGTCGGCGGTCAGGTCGGGTTTGCCAACGTAGTCCATGCGGTCGTAGATGATGAAATCTTTGGCATGGGCGGAGAGGGCGGTCAATAAGAGGACGAGGGGCAAAAGGCGGTTGGGTTTCATGTTTTTAGGCAGATAAGGGAAAAGGGCCATTGTACGGGAAGCGGTGTTAAAGTAAGTCAAAGGCCGTCTGAAAGGATAAAAGTTCTTTCAGACGGCCTTTGTTGAACGGAGAATTTCCGGTTTTGAGGCTGGTGTGATTTACTGCGCCGCAGTTTTTTCCAGCAATAGGAAAGTCTCGGCTTTGTTGCGCGGTCTTGCGCCTTGCCACAAGGTTTGCCAGCCCGAAGGTGCGCCGATGTTGGCGGCTTGGCGGATGAGGCGGTAGCGGCAGGACGGGTTGTCGGTTGTGGTTTTAATATGGCTGTATTGTGTCCACGCAATGCGTGTGCGCTGGTCTTGGCCGTCGATGTTGATACATTCGAGGCCGTCTGAAAGCTGCTGTTTCAATTCGGCAGAAAGCGCGGCTTCCATTTGGTGTACCACCGGCGCATGGCTTTTTGCAGCGTTGAGCCACGGTAAAAACAGGGTCATCAGCAAAGCCCAGGCCAAGGTAACGCCGGCCGCCCAGTTGGTGACAGCTTGACGGCCGCGGATGTTTTTACGCGTAATCGCCCAAAGCCATAACGGGGTAAACAGCAGGGCGACGGCCATCGGAATCGGGTCGATGTCGGGGATGTAATACGGGCTGAAATAGGCGGAGCGTTCGGCCAGTTTGGCAGGCCAGCCGTAGTTCATGGCGAAGAAGCCCAGCCACAGGAACACGGCAATCAAACCGAATGCCATGATGCCGAACCAGTTGATAAATGCCGCCGCGCCGCGACGCAGGCCGTCCAGTTGTGCCGCGCCGAGCAGAGCGAGTGGCGGCAGCAGCCAAACGAGGTTGTCTTGCAGGCGTTGCGGATTGATGGCGAGTAGGGCTGTCATGATAACCAGCCACGACAGGCTCAGAATGCCCCAGTTTTTATCGTGGATACGCGTGCGGCTGAGCGTCCATGCCGCCAGCGGCCAAGCAGGCAGAGCAAACCACAGCAGGTTTTTCAGATAATAAGGCAGGTTGAAGGCCGTCTGAATTTGATGGAAGCCGCCGAATACGCCTAAAGAATAATGGTTGAACCATATATCAAACCATTCGGGATGGGTTCTGGATAAAACCAGCGGATACAGAATCAGCAGGGGCAGGGAAACGACAATGGCGCCAATCAGAGTCAGCAGATAGCGTTTGCTTTGCCAAGTGGAATGGAACGACAGGGCAAGTGCCAAAAACATCATGGCCGCGGTCAGCAGATAGCCTGAGGAAAGGGAGAGTAAAACCCAGCCGCTGCACAACAGCAAAATGGCAATAATGACGCGGCGGCGTGCCAGTGAAAAGCCGCACAGAATCAATCCAAATGCGGCAAAAGCAGCCGACATGAGGTTGAGGAAGTGGGCGATGGGCAGCAAACCGATGCTGCCGATAAGGATTAAGACAACGCTGCGGCCGTGGTGTCTGCCGAGAAAGTTGAAACCGGCAAAACCGCAGGCGGTCAGTCCGACGGCGGTAAATACCACGCCGGCAAAACGTGCGGCATCATAGGCATCGGCCGCCCAAGGCGAAAACAGGGTTTGGAATGCGGTTGCCGCCCACAAAAAAGCCGGGGAGATAGTAAAGTCGGGTTGGCCGAAGATTTGCGCAACCAGCAGGCTGCCGCCGTTTTTCATGGATTCGGAGGCGGTAAAGAGAGAGGGTTCGGCAGGGTTCCACAAGTCATGCGAGAACACGCCCGGCCACAGCCAGGCAAAGGCCATCAGCAGCAGGAGCCATGGTTTTTCATGGGTTTTTTGGGGGCGGCGCGGATCGGGCGGTGTGTAAGTCAGCATGGAAGGTCAAAAAACGGTTGGTTTGAATGGCAATGGTACAGGGTTTGACGGGTTTGCGCGATATGCCGGACCGGGGCGCTTTGTAAAAATCATGTTTACCGCTGGTTTTTTCGGGTATTTGAAAGGATGTTTATCCGATATGGCGAGGCCGTCTGAAAGAAAGGTTTCAGACGGCCTGAATGCAAAAAAGACTGCACGAAGCAGTCTTTTTGACAAAGCGGCAATTAGCGTTTGAACAGGTTGCCGAATTTGTTGTTGAATTTGTCCACGCGACCGGTAGTGTCGACGATTTTTTGGGTACCGGTGTAGAAAGGGTGGCACAGAGAGCAAACCTCAACGTTGAAGCTGTCTTTTTCCATTGCGGATTTGGTCACGAATTTGTTGCCGCAAGAGCAGGTAACGTTGATTTCGTGGTAGTTCGGGTGAATACCTTGTTTCATTTGATTTCCTTTCGATTAAGCGGGCACAGGGGTTTTGCCTGTACTTCAGTTAAGCGTGGGATTTTCGCTATTTTTGGCTGTTTCGTCAAGCGGATATTTTGCATAGCGGGCAGTTTCGCAACAGGCGAGAACAGTTTAGAATAGAGTTTCAAACTAAATATTGTGTAATCGGGCTGTAATTCAACTGAAAAGAGGATGTAAAACCTCTTCTAGATGTGAAACTTTAAGAAAAATAATAGTCTGATTAATATTTACGCTTTTACGAACAGGAGACGGAATCCATGCAAAAAAGGATATTGACGCGTATTTTGCGTGTCTGGGGAGGAATGTTGCCTCCGTCTTATTGCAAACCCTTCGGCCGGATTGCGCAAAAATTCCGCGCCGCTTTGGCTGCGTGCATTTCCCCAAACATCGGCAAAAACGTCAATATCGAAAAAGGCGGATATGTTTTTCCGGATACGGTAATCGGCGACAATTCGGGTATCGGAGTCAATTGCGAAATCTGCCATGGCCTGACCCTCGGCAAGAACGTGATGATGGGGCCGGAATGCCTGTTTTATTCGACCAACCACAAATTCAACCCTGAAACCCGCCGCTTTGAAGGCTATACGGACATCCGCCCGATTGTGATTGAAGACGATGTTTGGATCGGCCGGCGTGCGATTATCATGGGCGGCGTTACCATCGGCAAGGGCGCGGTAATCGGCGCAGGTTCGGTGGTTACCAAAGATGTGCCGCCTTATTGCGTGGCCGCGGGCAATCCTGCGGTTGTGAAGAAAAAGCTGTTGGATGAGCAAGAGCTTGCAGCTGAATAGCGTGAACGAAACCATAAACAAAAGGCCGTCTGAAAGATTTCAGACGGCCTTTTTTCAATAGTGCTTAAGCGGCAATTTTTTCGCATTCTTTAATGCAAGCCAAGCAAGATTCGTAGCAGGCTTTGCATTCAGCGTGGTGGCTGGCGTGTTCTTTGCAGGCGGCAGCACATTGTTTGCAGGCTTCGATGCACACTTTTGCCAAAGACGGGGTCAGGCGTGAATTTTGGGCAGCGAGGTTTTGCAATGTGCCGCACAGTGCCAACATTTGGTTAGCGCCGGCTGCGCAGTCTTTCATGGAGGTATCGCCTTCGCTCAACAGGGCGATGCAGTGTGCCAGACAGATTTGACCGGCTTCAACGCAATGTGCGGCCGCTTTGCGCGCAGCTTCGTAGGCGCGCGGTGCAGAATGCGCGTGACCAGCATGGTGTGCATGGCCTGCATGGTCGTGAGCACGGGCGAAAGAAGCGGCGGCGGTGAGGGAAACAGCAGCAGCGCTGCCGATAAATTGACGACGGTTCATAAGATAGAGTCCTTTTTGCTTTGTAGAAATATCGGACGAATTATTTCATCCATTATTAAAAGGTTATCATGTTATTCGTTTTTAAACAACAGGCCGTCTGAAGATATCGATAATACGTTCAGATGGCCTGTTGTTAGGTATGATATTTGTTTAAATCAATCACAAATCGGATGGCTGAAATACGGCCAAGTGACTTTTTGCCGAGAAAATAGTCGGTTTATTCCGCCAACAATTCTTCCGGTTTGACTTTCTCGCCATACACGGGCAAGAGGGTTTTTTCATAGGCGGCTTTCAGACGACCGTCTTTTTTCATGGCGGCGATTTCGCCGTTGACCCAGTTCAGGAGGTCGGTGTTGCCTTTTTGAACAGCCGGGGCGATGAATTCGGCAGGGCCGAGGTTGCCGATGGCGACTTCAAAATTCGGGTTTTCTTTTGCCCATGCCCACAGCAGGGCGTTGTCGTGGGCGAGTGCTACGCCGCGGCCGTCTTTCAGTGCGTCGAAGGTTTCGGTATTTTGGTCGAATTTCAGCAGTTTGACTTCAGGATGGTTTTTGGTGAAGAAGGCGTCGGCGGTGGTGCCTTTGTTGACCAGAAGGGTTTGGTCTTTCAATTGCGCAACGTCAGTAATCGGTTTGTCTTTGGGGGAAACTACGCCCAAGGCCACTTTCATGTAAGGATCGGCGAAATCGACGGCTTCGGCGCGTTCGGGTGTTTTGGTGAAGTTGGCGAGGATGAGGTCGACTTTGCCGGAACGGACGTATTCGACGCGGTTTGCGGCCTCGGTCAGGACGAATTCGACTTTGTCAGGGCTGCCGAGCAGGTCTTTGGCCAGGTCTTTGGCGATTTCAACGTCAAAGCCTTGGTTTTTACCGTTGGCGTCAACATAGCCGAACGGAGGCTTGTCGCCGAATACGCCGATACGGATGACGCCTTTTTCTTTGATGGAGGCAACGGTTGCCGCGCCGCTACTTTGTGAAGATTGGGCATCGCCGGAGCCGCCCCCGCAAGCAGTCAGGCCGACGGCGATGGCGGCGGAGGCGAGGAGGGCTTTGAATTTGGCATTCAATTGCATGAGTGTTTCCTTTTCAAATGTTTGGTTGAAAGTGGAGGCCGTCTGAAAAAGGGTTCGGACGGCCTGAAAATAAAATCAGTAGTCCATGCCTGCCAAGAATTGGCGGGCGCGTTCGCTTTTGGGGGCGGAGAAGAAGGTTTCGGGGTCGGACGATTCGACGATGCCGCCTTTGTCCATGAAGACGATGCGGTCGGCAACTTTGCGGGCAAACCCCATTTCATGGGTTACGATGAGCATGCTCATGCCTTCATGGGCGAGTTCTAAAACCACTTCCAAGACTTCGCGCACCATTTCGGGGTCGAGTGCGGCGGTGATTTCGTCCAGCAGGATGACTTCCGGATTCAGGCACAGGGCGCGGACAATGGCGATGCGTTGTTTCTGGCCACCGGAGAGTTCGCGCGGATAGGCATTTTTGCGGTCGAGCAGGCCGACGCGTTCCAACAGTTTGTCGGCTTGTGCCTCTGCTTCGGCACGGTTGCGGTTTTGTACTTTCACCGGGCCTAAGAGGATGTTTTCGATGACGGTCATGTGGGCAAACAGTTCATAGCTTTGAAAGACCATGCCGACTTTTTGCCGGGCAGTTTGCCAGGAAACGTCTTTGCCGAATTCGCCGACACCGTCCATCACGATGCTGCCGCCTTGGTGCGGCTCCAAACCGTTTACGCAGCGCAGGAGGGTGGATTTGCCGCAGCCGGACGGGCCCAGCAGTACGATGACTTCGCCTTTTTCCAAGTCCAAGTCTAAGGATTGAATGGCGGTTACGTTGCCGTATTGTTTGTGCAGGTTGCGGATGCTCAGTAAAGCCATGTCAGTGTTCCCATTTTTGTTCAAGTTTTGCCGCCAGCAGCGACAGCGGCCAGCAACAGAAGAAATACAGCATAAAAATCAGGCCGTAAACCCAAAATGAAGCATTGGGTTGCGTCAGCAGCGAGTTTTCGATGATTTGCTGGCCGACTTTGACGACTTCGATGACGCCGATAAGGGAGGCGAGCGAGCTGGTTTTGATCATGCGCGTAAACAGATTGACGGCGCCGGGCAATACGCGGCGGATGCTTTGCGGCAGCTCGATGTAGCGGAATACCTGCCCGCGGCTCAAGCCGAGTGCCAGGCCTGATTCGACTTGGTGTTTTTCAATCGATTCCAATGCGCCGCGGACTAAATCGCCCATTTCGGCGATGCCCCACATGGTAAATACCCAGACGCAGACCCAAAATCCGTCGATGTGGATGCCTGTCCAGACGGATAGGCCGAAATACAGGCCGAACAGCCACACCAAAATCGGTACGATTCGGATGGTTTCGAGATAAAACCGTCCGATAAAGCGGATGAGCCGGTTGTGCGAACGCAAAACCAAGCCGAACAGCGTACCCAATACGCAGGAGGCGGCAACGGAGACCAGGGAAATCTGCGCCGTCAGCAACAAGCCTTCGCCCAAGCGTGCCGCATTTTGTCCTTCAAACAGCCAGTCAAACACCATATTTTGCACTCCGTACGCGGTTTTCTGCCCAGCGCGCCAGAAGCGAAACGGGCAGAAGGATGATCAGGTAGCTGGCAAACAGCAGGAACAAGGCTTCGTTGGTTTTGTAGTCCATGCCGATGATGTCTTTGGTAACGAACAGCAATTCCGCAATGCCGACCGCGCTGACGATAGATGTTTCTTTCATCAAAAACAATACGTTTGCGCTGATGGCGGGAACGGCGACCGCCCATGCCTGAGGCAATTCGACATAGCGGAACACTTGAAAGCGGCTCAAACCGATGGCCTTGCCCGCTTCGATCTGCCCTTTGGGGACGGCCAGAATACCGGCACGGATGGCTTCCGCCATGTAGCTTGCGCCCAAGAAAACCAGTGCGATTACGCCGCAGGTAAAACCGTCCCATTTAATGCCCATTTTCGGCAGGCCGTAATACAGGAAAAACAATTGGATCAGCAGGGGCGTATTGCGCGACAGCTCGATATAGGCGCGTGCCAATGCGTAGAAGGGGCGGATGCGGTATGCCGTAACCACGGCAACGGGCAGGCCGAACAGCAACGACAAAACGACGCCATATACCGACAATTCCAGCGTCAGCTTTGCCGCATCGACGAATTTGGGGATGGCATCGATCAGATAAGACCAGTTCATCAGAGTCAGACAATCAGCATGATAAAGGCAGTATTTTAACGGGTTTGTAAGGGAGTGTTAAATAATGGATAGGAATATCGATTGTGGATAAAACACAAAAAATGGAATAAGGCAAAGGCCGTCTGAAACGTTTCAGACGGCC
>NZ_KV832193.1:77467-160100 GCF_001837375.1 Neisseria sp. HMSC066H01 | reverse complement strand
AAAGGCCGTCTGAAACGTTTCAGACGGCCTTAAAATGTCAAGGTTTTCGCGTCAGGCGGCAGCCGCTTTCCGTTCATGAATCAGTAAATTCAACAGGGCGGCCGCGCCTGCCAAGACTGCGTCGGCGTACCACATCCAGCCGTAATCGTTGAAGCGCGTGATGACGATGCCGCCGATGTACGAACCCAAAAAGCCGCCGATTTGGTGGCTCAACATGGTCAACCCGAAGAGGGTGGCCAAGTAGCGCGTGCCGAAAAGTTTGCCGGTAATGGCGGCGGTGGGGGCGACGGTTGCCAGCCAAGTGAAACCGAGTCCGGCGGCGAAAAGATAGAAGTTCAAATCGGTTTTAGGTGCGGCCAGATAAATCAATATCATGGCGACACGCGAAGCATATAAACCGAAGAGGACGTATTTGCCCAAAAATCTGCCGGTACACCAGCCTGAAAAAATACAGCCGGCAATGTTTGCCAAATCAATAATGGCAATGGAGGTTGAAGCGACCGTAGCGGGGAGGCCGCAAAGTGAAATTTCGGTCGGCAGGTGGGTAACCAAAAAGGCGATGTGGAAACCGCAGGTAAAGAAACCCAAATGCAGCAAGATATAGCTGCGGTTGGCGAAAGCCTTGCAGACGGCCTGCTTCAGGGTTTGGCCGCCGTCGTCGGTATGGACGGTATGAGCAGCATGTTTGCCGCCGGCCAGCCACCAAGAAATCGGCAAAATCAAGATGGCAATGACTGCCCAAACATAAAATGTCCCCGTCCAGCCGACATGGGGCAGGGCAATCAAACCTTGAACCAGCGGCGCGAACAAAAATTGCCCTGCGGACCCGCCAGCATTGACCAGGCCGGAAGCCAAGCCGCGCCGATGAGGCGGCGTTTTGGCGGCAACCTGTCCCATAATGATGGAAAATCCGCCCGAACCCGTACCGAATGCCAACAATAAACCGATACCCAGCATCAGCCCCCAATAAGTCGGCATTTGCGGCACCATCAGACAGGCGGCAATCAACAGAACCGTACCGCCGGCTAAAACCTTAAACGCGCCGAAACGGTCGGCCAACGCGCCGGACAAGGGTTGCGATATGCCCCACATCAATTGGAACACGGCAATAATCAGGCTGAACTGGGTCATGCTCAACTCGGTCGAGTTGACGACGGGCAGGACAAAAAGCCCTAAAGTCATCCTCATGCCGATGGTAATCAGCAGGATGGAGGCGGCAGCGGCAATCAGCAGCCACAAATTGGGTAATTTGGCAGAAGAATCGGTCATGATGTTTGTGTGTGTAATAGGCAGGGAATAAAAGCTATTCCTGCCACTATATTATTTATTTGATTTCTCGGCGGGCCGATATATAAACGCGCGATTCTAGCATTGGGCAAGAAACGGCATAAATAACCGTTGGTTCTTTGGATATGGTAAAAAGTGATATGGCTTGAGGATGAATTGAGGATGAAGCGGCCAAATATTCTTCGTTTGGCGCTGACGGAGCAAGCAAATTGTCGTTGAATTTCCGTTTGAGAAGAAAGGCCGTCTGAAAAGTTTCAGACGGCCTTTGTTTGACTGACTTACATCAGATGATTTCCAAAATGAAATACTGACGCAGTTTTTCGTACACATTATTTTGTACGTTGATACAACCATTGGTTATGATGCGGTCGGCCACATTGGGAGAGGCGATGCGTTCCATGCGTCTTTCCTGCGGCTTGAGCGTCCATACCCTGTGTAACGCAAACAGAAAGTCATTTTCTTCTTTGAAGCCGATAACTTCGCCACCGTAACCCGGTTTGCTGGTCATCATCGGCGTCATATTGAATTTGCCTTTCGGCGTGGTCTTGCCAATCAGTACCGGATGGCACTGACCGTCATCGGCAAAGCAAAGCTCCGCCTTAGCTGTATTGACCACAACTTTTTTACGCTGGATATAGTCACTGACAGCATCGGCAGCGGCCAAAGAATTCAGACCTGCTGCCAAGGCTATACCCAATAGGATCCGTTTCAAATTTGTCCTTATTGACGGATGCGTTTAGGAGCTTCTTTAATGATCTCGCGGATGATCACTTGAGGCTCTTGTTTAGGTGTAGGTGCTGGAGGAGGACATACAGCATCTTTAGGGAATACTGGATTCCAGAAGAAGCTGCGTGCAAATTTGTCTTTGTCGAAGATCACTTTGTATTGGCAAGTAGTGATGCCTTCAACGCCGGAAGTGTTTTCAGGGTCAACACCTACGCCTGGGGTGTAGAAGTGGAACAGGTAGTCCCATTCACGCACGCCGACCATGCCTTCGTCGTAGTGAGGACGGCCGAGGATTTTGTAGATGTCGTCTTTGGTCAGGCCGGGACGCATTTGATCCAGCTCGTCAAAAGTCGGGAATGTACCGCGGTCTTTGTTGAAGGTCAGGGAGTAAGGTTTAGGGAAGCGTGGCTCGTCTGTAGTGCCTTCAGGAGTGATTTTGCTCTTAGTAGCACAGGCGGCCAGCAGGCCGGTAGCCAGCAGGACGAAGCCCACTTTTGCGATTTTTTTCATTTGATAATCCTTTTATTGATTTTACCAGCCGAACTTTTCAGACGGCCTGTTAGTGCCGGCAGCGAGTTTGCCGGTTTACCCAAATAATGTTGTGCTTCTTAAAGATGTACCCGACGGTTTGACAAACAGAACATCGGCACATTCCGAGGGCATTGCGCCCCATCTCTGCTGTATCCGCCTGAATCGGCACAACCGTTCAGACGGCCCGACTGACATTTATTGTCACTTTGTAACAATTTCACTGCGAGTCAGGCTTGGGGTTTGGAGATTTTCGGTTTTCGATAAATCAGGTTGTATTGCGTAATACCTTGTTATCTTTGTGCTTTAGTTCTTTTTGGCATTTGCCGGAGATTAGGTACTTAATCTTTCGGGTGTTATCCCTGCAAATTGTATGCCAGTTTTCCTTGATGCGCATAATTTGTGTATGCCGGAATGTTGGCTTTATACAACATTCATATTAACGAACCAGAAACGGATTGTACCTTTTCTCATGCCCGATACTGGTCATACGGCCGTGTCCGGCTATAACTTGCGTGGTTTCGGGCAGGGTTAATAGTTTAGCGCGGATATTGTTTATGAGGTCATCATGATTGCCGCGCGGAAAATCTGTGCGACCAACGGTCTCATAAAATAAAACATCGCCTGCGACTAAAAGTCCGTTTTCAGCGTTGTAAAAAACGACTTGGCCGGGGGTGTGGCCGGGAATGTGGAGGACTTGGAAACTGTGGTTGCCGACCTTGAGCGTTTCCCCTTCTTCCAGCCAGCGCGTCGGCGTGAATGACGGAGAAACGGGGAAACCGTATTGCGCCGTCGTTTGTGGAAGGGCTTGGAGCAGGAATTCGTCGTCTTTGTGCGGGCCGAGAACAGGTACGTCGCAGGTTTTCAAAAGTTCAACCACGCCGCCTGCGTGGTCAAGATGGCCATGGGTCAGCCAAATCGCGGTCAGCTTGAGGCCTTTGTTTTGGACTTGTTGCAATAAATGGGGTACGTCGCCGCCGACATCGGTCAACACAGCTTCTTTGGTTTCGTCATCCCAAATCAGCGTGCAGTTTTGACGGAAGGGGGTAACGGCGTTGATTTCAAATTGGAGTGCCATGAGTGTTCCTGGGAAAGGCTTATTTAATGGTTATTTACGTTTTAGACGACCTTTGGTCTATTTAGAATCTAGGCATTGAGCAGGCTTCGTTTACAACGATTTTGCATTTAAGAGCACCAGCTGCATTACATTTATTTAAAGCTTTAGGTTCAGCAAGACCGGGAGCTTCCATACCATAAAATGTTTTTAATTTTTTTCCGGATGTTCCTTGAGCTACTGCAACGCAGCCGTTTCTGACTGAAGCTGCTATAACACAGGGGGCATTGCTTCCTCCTCGTTCACAGGTCCTGATGGCTTCCTTTTCAGCTTCGGCACGAGAATCCATATCGAGTGCACCACCTGAAATACCCGTTTTAATATTAACTGCCAGTGCCAAATATTTTGAAGGAACATCAATATTGATAATTTTGGGTTGAGTGGAACCGCTATTGGAAGATTGAGGTCTTCCAACGTTATATAGAATCTGTCGGCCAGAGCTATCAATAATACGGCAGGTTCCAGTTGCAGGTTGGTATTCTCCACCACAGCCATTGGCGTAAACATTAAGGCTTGCCAGCCCCAATAACACAAAAAGCATTTTTTTCATTTCAAATCCAATCTATTAGTTATCTAAATCTTTGTCAGTTGGTGCACACCGTCCTTTATAAGGTTTCCAATACATCGGGCAATTCGGCCAAGCTGTTGAGCATGGCGATATGGGGCAGGGCGGAAAGCTGTTTGGCGGTGTGCGCGCCGGTGGTGACTGCGATGGCACGGATTTTGGCATTGGCGGCCATTTCTAGGTCGTGGGTGGTGTCGCCGACGACGACGGCCTCTTCCGGCTCGACCCCCAGTCGGTCGCAGAGGGCGAGTACCATATCGGGCGCGGGTTTGGACGGATATTCGCTAGCGCAGGCGGTTTCCAGCCAGAAGGCTTGGGTGCCGGTTTGCTCGATGGACCTATCCAGTCCGCTGCGGCCTTTGCCGGTCGCTACGGCAAGCCAATAACCTTGTTGCTTCAAGCGTTGCAGGCAGGGCAGGGCTTCGGGGAACAGGGTCATGTTGCGGTTGTTGGGATTGAGGTAGTGCGCGGCATAGGTCTCAATCAGGGTTTCCTGAACGTGTTCGCTGACGTTGTGGGCAAGGCGGCGGATGATGCCGGAGAGGCTGTATCCAATGAGCGGGCGGATTTGGTCGGCTTCGGGAACGGGCAGGCCGCAATCGGCAAAGCTTTGCTGGAAGGTGTGGATGATGGGGTTGGTGGTGTCGGCAAGCGTGCCGTCCCAGTCGAAAATGATGAGTTTGGGTTTCATGGGTTTCCTTTCAGACGGCCTTTTCCTGATTTTCCAACATTACAACAAATTGTGCCAATTCTTGCGGCAGGGGGGCTTTCAGAATCAGTTTTTCGCCGGTCAGCGGATGGGCGAGGTGCAGCTCGGAGGCGTGCAGGAACATTCTTTTCAAACCGAGTTTCTGCAGGCGTTTGTTGGCTTGATAGTCGCCGTAGCGTTCGTCGCCGGCAATGGGGCAGTCTTGTGATTGCAGGTGGACGCGGATTTGGTGGGTGCGGCCGGTTTTCAGGGTGGCTTCGACAAAGGTCAGGTCGGATAGGCCGACTTGGTGTAAAAGGCTGTCTGAAAAACGGTTTAACACGCGGAAGATGGTGTGGGCGGATTGGCCGTCTTCGCTGACGCGCACCATTTTTTCGCCTTGTGCGCCGGTGTATTTGAACAGGGGGAGCTTGACGTGGAAGCGGTCGTTCGGCAGCCTGCCGACACCCAGTGCGAGATAGATTTTTTTCGGATGGTCGTTGCGGATGGCTTCGTGCAGCTTCACTAATGCGCTGCGTTTTTTGGCTATCATCAAAAGGCCGCTGGTGTCTTTGTCGAGGCGGTGGACGAGTTCGAGATAACGCGCTTCGGGACGGGCGCGGCGGATTTGTTCGATGACGCCGAAGCTCACGCCGCTGCCGCCGTGGACGGCAACGCCGGAAGGTTTGTTGATGACCAAAAGCGCATCGTCTTCGTAAACGATGTCAAATTCGCGCGCGGGCGCGGCATGGTTTTCAGACGGCCTTTGTTTTTCGGCGGTGCGTATCGGCGGAATGCGGACGGTATCGCCTGCCTGAATGCGGTTGTCGGGTTTGCAGCGTTTTTTGTTCAGCCGCACTTCGCCGGCGCGGATGATGCGGTGGATATGGCTTTTCGGGACGCCTTTGAGGATTTTTATCAGATAGTTATCAAGGCGTTGGCCTTCCTCGTGTTCGGCAACGGCAATCAGGCTGACTGAATCTTTGCGTATTGCGTGCATTTTCTCTATAATCCCAAACGTCCGTTTCGGGACTTGAACCTGCCGTTGCAGGCCGTCTGAAACGGATTTATTGTTAAAACGAGATTTTATATTAAAAACGCACTCCGCAAAGCATTTCCTTGTGTTTGTTCAAAGCCGGCAAACGCAATCCCGTAATTAAGTTTGAATTGAACCTGCCGTCCGGCCGGGCGTAAGACGCAGTCTGCGCAGCACCGTCCGAAATTACCGGCGCTACGATAATAAGAAGATGTAGGCTGCCTTATTTTGTCCGAAGCATCAGCATTCGGACGGCAGCGGAACCATCAACCTTTCCGCCGCATCGTTCTTTATTTCCTTCTTTATCTGAATCCGTCCGCACATGGCTTGAGCTCAAGCATGCAACCTTGCGGATTTCAAATCAAATACTGGTTACACGGGGATTTTCCCATCTTGCCTTTGAAGAGTGCCAACCGGACAGACAGGCCGTCTGAAAAAGATATTCACAAATCAAACGGCCGCTGTTCACGAGGTGACTATGAAAAGAATGTTATTCAACGCAACGCAGGCTGAAGAGCTGCGCGTTGCCATTGTCGATGGCCAAAACCTTTTGGACTTGGACATCGAAACGCTGGGCAAAGAACAGCGTAAAGGCAATATCTACAAAGGTATCATTACCCGCATCGAGCCGTCGCTGGAAGCGTGTTTCGTCGATTACGGAACCGACCGCCACGGCTTTTTGCCGTTTAAGGAAGTGTCGCGTTCATATTTCCGCGACTACGAAGGCGGCAGGGCGCGTATTCAGGACGTGCTCAAAGAGGGCATGGAAGTCATCGTCCAAGTCGAAAAAGACGAGCGAGGCAACAAAGGCGCGGCACTGACCACGTTCATCAGCCTGGCCGGCCGCTATTTGGTATTGATGCCGAACAACCCGCGTGGCGGCGGCGTATCCCGCCGCATCGAAGGCGAAGAGCGTCAAGAGTTGAAAGCCGCTATGGCCGAACTCGACATTCCAAACGGCATGAGCATCATCGCCCGCACCGCAGGCATCGGCCGCAGCGCGGAAGAGTTGGAATGGGATTTGAACTACCTCAAGCAACTCTGGCAAGCCATTGAAGAAGCAGGCAAAGCGCATCATGACCCTTATCTGCTCTTTATGGAAAGCTCGCTGCTGATTCGTGCGATTCGCGACTATTTCCGTCCCGACATCGGCGAGATTCTAGTGGATAATCAAGAAGTTTACGACCAAGTTGCCGAGTTCATGAGCTATGTCATGCCGAGCAATGTAGGCCGTCTGAAACTCTATCAAGACCACACGCCGCTGTTCTCCCGTTTCCAAATCGAACACCAAATCGAAAGTGCATTCTCACGCAGCGTCAGCCTGCCTTCCGGCGGCGCGATTGTGATCGACCACACCGAAGCCTTGGTTTCCATCGACGTCAACTCTGCGCGTGCCACACGCGGCTCGGATATTGAAGACACCGCGTTTAAAACCAATATGGAAGCTGCCGAAGAGGTTGCCCGTCAAATGCGCCTGCGCGACTTGGGGGGTTTGGTCGTGATCGACTTCATCGACATGGAAAATCCGAAACACCAACGCGATGTTGAAAACGTCCTGCGCGACGCGCTCAAAAAAGACCGCGCCCGCGTGCAAATGGGCAAACTTTCGCGGTTCGGCCTTTTGGAGTTGAGTCGCCAACGTTTGAAACCGGCTCTGGGCGAAAGCAGCCATGTTGCGTGTCCGCGCTGTGCCGGTACAGGCGTCATCCGCGGCATCGAATCCACCGCCCTGCACGTTTTGCGCATCATTCAAGAAGAAGCAATGAAAGACAACACCGGCGAAGTACACGCACAAGTGCCTGTCGATGTTGCCACCTTCCTGTTGAACGAAAAACGCGCCGAGCTGTTTGCGATGGAAGAGCGCTTGGATGTGAACGTCGTCCTGATTCCAAATATCCACTTGGAAAATCCGCATTACGAAATCAACCGCATCCGCATCGATGACGTAGAAGAAGACGGCGAACCGAGCTACAAACGCGTCGCTGAGCCGGAAGAAGACGAATCCGCCAAACCTTTTGGCAGCGAAAAAGCCAAAGCTTCCCGTCCTGAGCCAGCTGTCAAAGGCGTGCGCCATACACAGCCTGCACCGACTGTCGCCCCTGAGAAAAAAGCCTCTTGGTGGGACAGCTTCAAAGCTTGGTTGAAACGCATTTTCGGCGGTGAGCCTGCACCTGCCGCAGTTGCTCAAGAGCCTGCCGAAAAACGCACTACAACCAACCGCAGCCAAAACAGTAACCGCCGTTCAAACAGCCGCCGTCAAAATCCACGCCGCAACAACAAACACGACGGCAGCAAAGTCGAAGTGCGCGAAGTGAATGCCGAAGCTGCCGACAGCAAGTTTGAAGAAAACAAATCAAGCGAAAGCCGCAACGACGAGCGTAAAGACAGCCGCCGCAACCGCAACCGTAACAACAACCGCCGCGATGATCGCAACAACGAGCGCAACCGTGTTGAGGAAGTGGTTGAGGACGTAAACGTTCAAGAAGTGGCTGCACTGGCTGAGATGCCGTCTGAAAACCAAGCGGAACAAAACGGCAATAAACGCCGCCGCAACAACAGTCGCAACGAGCGCAACCGTCATCAACCTGCGGAAAACCGTGTTGAGGACGTGAACGTTCAAGCCGATGGCGAACAGGCGCAAGTCGAAGCGGACGACAACGCCCGCAACGAAGAGGGCGTGAAAAACAATGGCCGTCAAGGACGCGACCGCAACAACCGTCAGCGCAACAACCGCAACGACCGCCGTTCCAACAGCAAAAAACGCAATATCCCGTCTTCAGCAAAAATCGAGCAATACCTGAACATTACCGATACCGCCGACAAAGTCCTCTTTGCTGTAGCGCATGTTTTGGGTTTGAATGAAATGGTTGAAGCTGCAAATGCGACATTGTCTTCTGAAAGCGATCAAGCCGAGCCGCTGGTGATTGTGGTATCCGAGCCTGAAGTGACCAGCGCAGAGCCATTCGTATTTGCCATTGAAAGCGAAGACGAGCCTGCCGTAGCGCAAACTGAAGGCGCGGATGCCGAACAAGCCCTGCTTGCTTCTGCTGTCAGCAACGTCAAAGAAGCTATTTCTGCAGTATTGTCTCCGAATGCAACGACTACTGTTGCACCGGTTGAAGTACCAACCGAAGCTATTGCCACACAAACTGAAACCGTCGCTGAAGTAGCGCCTGTTGCAATCGTTGTACCTGAGAGCTTAGGCGATTTGATCTTCGTTGAAACCGATCCGCAAGCCGTTGCCGCTTTTGCAGCGCAGCCACAACCTGAACCAGTTGCTAAAACACGCCGTTCGGATGTGCCTAAAGTAGAAGTGGAAGACGTAGCAGTCGAAATGATTTTGGTGGAAACACGCAAAGACTAAGATTGGTTTTCCAGTTAAAAGCCCGATGTTGAACACATCGGGCTTTTTATTGGTTGAGAGGGAGTGAGCCACTTATTTTTTGTATAGTGGATTAACTTTAAACCAGTACGGCGTTGCCTCGCCTTGCCGTACTATCTGTACTGTCTGCGGCTTCGTCGCCTTGTCCTGATTTAAATTTAATCCACTATATTTGCCATGAGCGGTTGCTTCATGGTTAAAAAGCAGGATAGCTTGCTGAGAAAGGGAGGGGCGTTATTTTCTCAAAGGGAAAGGCTTGACGATAAATAGATCGGTATGAAAAAAGGCCGTCTGAAATGGTTTCAGACGGCCTTAGTTTGTGTGTATGTTTGGGTATTGTGATTATTTTTTGTTCAGGGAGTCACGGATTTCGCGCAACAACAGAACTTCTTCGCTAGGCTCTGCCGGTGCTTCTTCAGCAGGAGCTTCGGCTTTTTTCACAGAGTTGATGGCTTTAACCACGCAGAAGATGGCAGCGGCGATGATCAGGAAGCTGATTACGGTGTTGATGAACAGACCGATGTTCAGGGTAACGGCACCGGCTGCTTGGGCGGCTGCCAGGTTGGCGTAACCTTCTGCAGGAGCGGTTTGTGCGCCGTTTTTCAGGGTGATGAACAGGTTGGAGAAATCAACGCCGCCGATCAACAGACCGATAGGAGGCATGATTACATCGTCAACCAATGATTTGACGATGCCGCTGAATGCTGTACCGACAACCATACCGACTGCGAGGTCGACAACGTTGCCACGCATAATAAATTCTTTAAATTCTGAAGCGATTGACATAATTAATCTCCTGTATGTGTTTGAGTCAAAATCAGATGTGATTCAGTTAATCGGCAGGCATCTTAACGCTTTATTAGTTAAGAAGAATTCAATAATGTTAAATTTTGTATTTCATGCTAAAAATGCCCTGCTTCTATGCCTTCTGTATGAAAAACAGGCCGTCTGAATTTTTTCTGTTACTTTTTTACACCACTTTTTATCAGTAGCTAAGTATCAGATAACATGAATGTTATCTTTAGAATCAATGCTCTATCGGAATTTTAAATTGAGGTAGAATGATAATATAATAATGTTGAAAACATAATCATTGAAAGCCTGTAAAGGTAATGTTTCGTATCCGTATTTGACTTTCAGACGGCCTTTTTTGTCATGCAGTTATTCAAACCATAATGTAATGACCATAAAAAAACGCACTTTCATCATGAAAGTGCGTTTGGAGTGAAAACTGTTTAGTTCTCTTCGTCGTTCAGCGCGTTGATGCTGTAACCGCCGTCAACGTATGTAATCTCGCCGGTGATGCCGGAAGCGAGGTCGGACAGCAGGAAGGCGGCTGTATTGCCGACTTCTTCAGTGGTAACGTTGCGGCCCAATGGGTTGTGGGAAGCGACGTGGCCCAAGAGTTTGCTGAGATCGGCGATGCCGGAAGCGGCCAGGGTTTTGATCGGGCCTGCGGAGATGCCGTTGCAGCGGATGCCTTCTTTGCCCAGGCAGGCGGCGGTGAAGCGGATGCCGGCTTCAAGGCTGGCTTTGGCCATGCCCATAACGTTGTAGTTAGGAATGGCACGAACGGCGCCCAAGTAGCTCAGTGCAACGATTGCGGCGTTGCGCCCCTGCATTATCGGACGTGCGGCTTTGGCCAGCGCAGGCAGGCTGTATGCGGAGATTTCGTGAGCGGTGTTGAACGCTTCGCGGCTGATGCTGTCGAGGAAGTCGCCGCTCAAGGCTTCCTTGGGGGCGAAGCCGATGGAGTGGACGAGGCCGTCCAAGCCGTCCCAGTGTTTGCCCAAATCAACGAAAACTTGGTTGATTTCGTCATCGCTGGCAACGTCGCAGCGGAACACGAGTTCGGAGCCGAGTTCGGCCGCCATTTTACGGACGCGCTCTTCCAGTTTGTCGACAACATAAGTAAATGCCAATTCCGCGCCTTGTTCGCGGCAGGCTTTGGCGATGCCGTAAGCGATGGAACGCTCGGAGATCATGCCGGTAATCAGAATTTTTTTGCCTTGCAAAAAGCCCATTTTCTTATCCTTTAGCAGTGGTATTGCGGTTGCATTAAACTGCGCATTATAGCAAAAACCGCTGTTTCGGCATAGAAAAAAACGGATAACCCTTTGTCTTGCCTCAAATAGGGATAAGGTTTTCTGTCAAGGCCGTCTGAAACCTGACGGAACAGCGTCAAAACGTTATACTTGATAGTCTTAATGACCGATGTTTCAGGAGTAAACCATGCCCGAGCAAAACCGCATTCTCTGCCGAGAACTCAGCCTGTTGGCGTTTAACCGCCGTGTACTGGCTCAGGTGCAGGATACGAAAGTTCCTTTGTTGGAGCGTTTGCGTTTTTTGTGCATCGTGTCTTCCAATTTGGACGAATTTTTTGAAGTGCGCATGGCGTGGTTGAAACGCGAAAACAAATTGCGCCCGCATCAGCCGCTCGACAACGGCAAAACCGCGGCCGAAACCATCGAAGCGGTGGCAAAAGAGGCACAGGCCTTGATTCGCGAGCAGTACGATCTGTTTAACAAAGTATTGCAGCCTGCACTCAGTCGCGCCGGCATTCATTTCTATCGCCGCCACAAATGGACGGCCGCGCAGAAAAAATGGATTGAAAATTATTTTGACAACGAGCTGTTGCCCATTCTCACGCCCATCGGCCTTGATCCGTCACACCCGTTCCCACGCCCGTTAAACAAATCGCTCAACTTTGCCGTCGAACTAGAAGGTACGGATGCGTTCGGCCGTCCGTCCGGAATGGCGATTGTTCAGGCTCCGCGCATTTTGCCGCGCGTGGTCCCCATGCCGTCTGAAATTTGCGGCGGCGATGCAGGCTTTGTGTTCTTGTCTTCGATTTTGCACGCCCATGTCGGCAAACTCTTTCCCGGCATGAAGGTTAAAGACTGCCATCAGTTCCGCCTCACGCGCGACAGCGATTTGACGGTTGATGAAGAAGATTTGAAAAACCTGCGTGCCGCGATTCAAAACGAATTGCACGACCGCGAATACGGCGACGGCGTGCGCTTGGAAGTGGCGGATACTTGTCCGGCGCATATTCACGACTTCCTGCTTGCCCAGTTCAAGCTGACTTCTACCGAGCTGTATCAGGTCAAAGGGCCGGTCAATTTGGTGCGCCTCAATGCCGTCCCCGATTTGGTGGACAGGCCGGATTTGAAGTTTCCACCGCGCAACGCAGGCCGTCTGAAAGCCTTGCGCAAAAACGGCTCCGTGTTCAAACTGGTCAAACAGTCGCCGATTTTGCTGCACCACCCGTATCAGTCGTTCGATCCGGTTGTCCAAATGATACGCGAGGCTGCGGCCGATCCGGATGTGTTGGCCGTCAAAATGACCATCTACCGCACCGGCAGCAATTCCGAGCTTGTGCGCGCATTGATGAAGGCCGCACTGGCGGGCAAGCAAGTTACCGTCGTGGTCGAACTGATGGCGCGTTTTGACGAAGCCAACAACGTCAATTGGGCGAAGCAGCTGGAAGAGGCGGGCGCGCACGTCGTGTACGGCGTATTCGGCTACAAAGTCCACGCCAAAATGGCTTTGGTTATCCGTCGCGAAGACGGCGTGCTCAAGCGTTATGCACACCTCGGTACCGGCAACTACCACCAAGGCACATCGCGCATTTACACCGACTTCGGCATCATTACCGCCGACGAACAAATCACTGCCGATGTGAATACTTTGTTTATGGAAATCACAGGCTTGGGCAAGCCGGGCCGTCTGAACAAGCTCTATCAAAGTCCGTTTACCCTGCACAAAATGGTCATCGACCGCATCAAGCAGGAAACCGACCACGCCAAAGCCGGTAAACCGGCGCGGATTACCGCCAAGATGAATTCACTCATCGAGCCGAGTGTGATTGATGCGCTGTATCAAGCCAGCGCGGCAGGCGTACAAATCGACCTGATTGTGCGCGGTATGTGTACCTTGCGCCCGGGTGTCAAAGGCTTGTCCGAAAACATCCGCGTCCGCTCCATCATCGGCCGCCAACTCGAACACTCGCGCGTGTATTGCTTCCATAACAATGGTGCAGACGATACCTTTATCTCCAGCGCCGACTGGATGGGTCGCAACTTCTTCCGCCGCATTGAAGTCGCCACGCCGATTACCACGCCCGAACTCAAAGAACGCGTGATCCGCGAAGGTTTGGAAATGGCCTTGGAGGACAATACCCAGGCTTGGCTGATGCAGCCTGACGGCAGCTACGTCCGCACCCAGCCGCAAGACGGCGAGCCTGCGTTTGGTTCGCAGGAAGGTTTGTGGAAAATATACGGACGTTAAATTGAATAATGTCTCAGGCCGTCTGAAACGCAGGTTTCAGACGGCCTTTTTTGATTTTGCCGTTATAATTCCGTTTCCCAATCTTTCAGACGGCCTTTTTTTATGAAATCCTACCCCGATTCCTATCTCCATTTTGAAAACCTCGAATCTCCCGAAACGCAAGAGTTTGCCGCTGCGGCGCATGTCGAAACGCGCGCCCGTTTTTTAGAAAACGACAAAGCACGCGCATTGTCGGACGGTATTTTGGCGCAGTTGCAGGACACGCGGCAGATTCCGTTTTGTCAGGAACACCGCGCGCGGATGTACCATTTCCATCAGGATGCGGAATATCCAAAAGGTGTGTACCGCGTATGTACCGCGGCGACTTACCGTTCCGGCTATCCCGAGTGGAAAATCCTGTTTTCGGTGGCGGATTTCGACGAGCTGCTCGGCGACGATGTATATCTAGGCGGCGTGTCGCACTTGGTGGAAAAGCCCAACCGCGCGTTGTTAACATTGAGCAAATCGGGCGGCGATACGGCGTACACGCTGGAAGTGGATTTGGAAGCAGGGGAGTTGGTAGAAGGCGGTTTTCACTTTCCAGCAGGCAAAAACCATGTGTCGTGGCGCGATGAAAACAGCGTATGGGTGTGTCCGGCTTGGGACGAACGCCAGTTGACCGAATCGGGCTATCCGCGCGAAGTGTGGCTGGTGGAGCGCGGCAAGAGTTTCGAGGAAAGCCTGCCGGTGTATCAAATTGCCGAAGACGGCATGATGGTGAACGCGTGGCGTTATCTCGATCCGCAGGGTTCGCCGATTGATTTGATTGAAGCGTCGGACGGTTTTTACACCAAAACTTATTTGCAGGTCTCAGCCGAAGGCGAAGCGAAACCGTTAAACCTGCCCAACGATTGCGACGTAGTCGGCTATCTGGCCGGACATCTTTTGCTGACGCTGCGCAAAGACTGGAATCGCGCGAATCAAAGCTATCCGAGCGGCGCATTGGTGGCAGTAAAATTAAACCGTGGCGAATTGGGCGCGGCGCAGCTTTTGTTTGCGCCCGATGAAACGCAGGCATTGGAAAGCGTGGAAACGACCAAGCGTTTTGTGGTGGCAAGCCTGCTGGAGAACGTACAAGGCCGTCTGAAAGCATGGCGCTTTACCGACGGCAAATGGCAGGAAGTCGAACTGCCGCGCCTGCCTTCGGGTGCGTTGGAAATGACCGACCAGCCGTGGGGCGGCGACGTGGTTTACCTTGCCGCCAGCGATTTCACCACGCCGTTGACGCTTTTTGCATTGGATTTGAACGTGATGGAACTGACCGTCATGCGCCGTCAGCCGCAGCAGTTTGATTCAGACGGCATCAACGTGCAGCAGTTTTGGACGACTTCAGCCGACGGCGAGCGCATTCCTTATTTCCACGTCGGCAAAAACGCCGCCCCCGATACGCCGACTTTGGTTTATGCATACGGCGGTTTCGGCATTCCCGAATTGCCGCATTATCTGGGTAGCATCGGCAAATATTGGTTGGAAGAGGGCAATGCCTTTGTGTTGGCGAACATCCGCGGCGGCGGCGAATTCGGCCCGCGGTGGCATCAGGCGGCGCAGGGAATCAGCAAACATAAAAGCGTTGATGATTTATTGGCAGTCGTGCGCGATTTGTCCGAACGCGGCATGAGTTCGCCCAAACACATCGGTTTGCAGGGCGGCAGCAACGGCGGCCTGATTACCGCCGCCGCCTTCGTGCGTGCACCGCAAAGCATAGGCGCGCTGGTGTGCGAAGTGCCGCTGACCGACATGATCCGTTATCCGCTGCTCTCCGCCGGTTCAAGCTGGACGGACGAATACGGCAATCCGCAGAAATACGAAGTCTGCAAACGCTGGCTGGGCGAATTGTCGCCGTATCACAATCTTTCAGACGGCATCAATTATCCGCCTGCGCTCATTACCACCAGCCTCAGCGACGACCGCGTCCATCCCGCCCACGCGCTCAAGTTCTACGCCAAACTGCGCGAAACCTCGCCGCAATCTTGGCTCTACTCGCCTGACGGCGGCGGCCATACCGGCAACGGCACCCAACGCGAATCCGCCGACGAACTCGCCTGCGTCTTGCTGTTTTTGAAAGAGTTTTTGGGGTAGAAGCAAGCAGCAGGACTGACCGTTTTGTAAAGTTGAGAAACAAAATACTCTTGTTTCGGCAAGTGAAAAGAAGGCCGTCTGAAAAACGAATATTAAAGTTTTCCAGACGGCCTTCTTTTCTTTTAACTTTCAACATATCCCGATAAAATGGATACTTCGTAAGTAATCATTGATGGAAGACGTAATTATGGCAACCGAACCGAACCGAACCGAACCGAACCGAAATTATACACGATTTAGAAAATAATTTCAAACAAAACAACATATTAAAACTCAAACAAATCTTTCCCGAAGTCTTTTGCGAAGACCAAGTCGACTTTGAAAAGCTCAAACTCGTTCTCGGCGCCGAAAACCTTGCCGGTGCGGGCGAACGTTATCAACTCGATTGGGCGGGCAAAACCGCCGCCTATCTCAACCTGCAAAGCCCCACTTCCCGCACGCTCGTTCCCTGTAAAGAAGAATCTACAGATTTCGACAGCACGCAAAACGTGTTTATCGAAGCCGAAAACCTCGAAGCCCTGAAAATCCTGCAAAAAGCCTACGCCGGCAGCGTGAAGATGATTTACATCGACCCGCCCTACAACACCGGCAGCGATTCCTTTATTTATCCCGACAAATTCTCCGAAAGCCGCGAAGAATACGCCCGCCGCGTGGGCGATACCGACGACGCAGGCTACCTGAAGCGCGACGGCGTATTCCAAGGCGCGTGGCGCAAAAACGGCAAAGACAGCGGCCATTACCACAGCAACTGGCTCTCCATGATGCTGCCGCGCCTGCATCTGGCGAAAACCCTGCTGCGCGAAGACGGCGTAATCTTTATCTCGATAGACGACAATGAACAGGCGCAGTTGAAATTGTTATGTGATGAAGTGTTTGGGGCGGAGAATTTTTTAGGTGGAGTTATTTGGAAAAATGCCACTGATAACAACCCAACAAATATAGCTATTGAACATGAATTTATCGTTGCATATTGTAAAAATAGAGTGTCTATTAACAGTGTCTGGAAAAGTCAACTATCTGATATAAAAGAAAAATTAGTTTACACTGGACATGAAATCTTATCTAATTCTTCTAATCTAGAAGAGGCGAAAAAGGCATATCAGATATGGTTTAAAGATAATAAACACCAATTAGGTAAATTAGACAGGTATAAATATATTGACGAACAAGGAGTTTACACAGGAAGCCAAAGTGTACATAACCCTGGCAAAGAAGGCTATAGATATGATGTGATTCATCCTGAAACTGGCTTACCGTGTAAACAACCGTTAATGGGATACCGTTTTCCCAAAGACACAATGGACTCACTATTAAAAAACAATAAAATCCTTTTTGGTAAAGATCACAATAAGATTATTGAATTAAAAGTATATGCTCATGAATTTTCAGAAAAGTTATCAAGCGTATTTGATTTGGATGGAAGGATAGGAGCATATGATTTAAAGGAATTATTTGAATTAACACAACTTTTTACCAATCCAAAACCTGTTGAATTATTGTGCCATTTTTTTGCTTTTACAGCTAATCAAAATGACCTAATCCTAGACTTCTTCTCCGGCAGCGGCACTACCGCCCATGCTGTGATGCAGCTTAATGCCGAAGACGGCGGTAGCCGCCGTTTCATCTGTGTCCAGCTTCCCGAAGAAACCGACGAAAAGTCCGAAGCGCGCAAGGCGGGTTTCAACACGATTGCCGAAATCGGCAAAGAGCGTATCCGCCGCGCGGGCAGGCAGATTTCAGACGGCCTTCAAGACGGATCGAAAATAGATACGGGCTTTAAAGTCTTCAAACTTGCCGAAAGCGGTTTCAAACAATGGCGGCAGCCCGCCGGCACCGATGCCGAAAGCCTACAAGGTGAATTGTTGTTGAATATCGATTCCGTGCTGTCTGAAACATCGTCTGAAAACCTGCTCTACGAATTGATGCTGCGTATGGGCTTGAAGCTGACTTGCAAGGTTTCGCTTTCAGACGACGTGTATTTCGTGGAAGACGAGGATACGGGCGGGCTGTACGCTTTCCTGCTGGAACGCGTGGATCAGGGTTTGATTGATGCCGTGCTGGAGAAGCACCCCGTCAAGGTGGCGGTTTTGGACAGGCTGTTTGAGGACGACGACGCGCTCAAAAGCAATACTGTGTTGCAGATGAAGGACGCGGGCGTGATGTTCGAGTGTGTGTAGGGAGAAAACGATGGAACTGAAATTTGAAGAACTGCCCTATCAGCTTAATGCGGTAAATGCCGTTGCGAATCTTTTTGCAGGGCAGCCGAACCATGCCCGGACATTTGATTTGACCAGTCAGGGGACGGGGCGGTTTGTAGGAAACGGCTTGGATTTGGATGGGGAAACGCTAGGCCGAAATTTGAATGCAGTACAAAAGCAAAACGGACAGCCTGAAACGGAAATTGGCGCGCACGGGCTGAATTTTTCCCTGGAAATGGAAACGGGTACAGGCAAAACCTATGTCTATCTGCGTACGGTTTACGAATTGAACAAGCTCTACGGCTGGAAAAAATTTGTCATTGTCGTACCGAGCGTACCGATACGCGAAGGCGTATTGAAAAGCCTGGAAATTATGAAGGCACATTTTGACGGGGTGTTCGACAGGCCCGTGATGCGTTATTCGGAATATTCAAGCGGCCGGCTGTCGGACTTGCGCGCTTTTGCGGTAAACGACCACATCGAGATTTTAGTTATCAACATCCAGTCGTTTGAAAAAGATGGAAACGTTATCAACAAGGTAAACGAAAGCGGGGAAGCACCGATTAAGTTTATTCAGGAAACGTGTCCTATCGTCATTATCGACGAGCCGCAAAATATGGAAACGGAAGGCCGTCTGAAAGCTTTGGCATCGCTCAATCCGCTTTTTACCCTGCGCTATTCGGCAACGCATAAAAAACCGTACCACAAGGTTTATAGTCTGAATCCCGTGCAGGCATACAATTTGAAGCTGGTAAAGCAAATCGAAGTTTTGCCGGTATTGGCGGAAAACGATGTGAACGGCGCATTTGCGGAGCTGCTGGAAGTAAAGCAGGCGGCCAAAGGCCGTCTGAAAGCCGATTTGAACATTCATTATCAGGATAAAAAGGAAACCAAGAAGAAAAAGGTATCCGTCAAATCGGGAGACGATTTGTTTGAAAAATCGGGCGGCAACGAAGCCTACCGCCACGGTTTCATCATTGACGGCATGGATTTCGATAAGCAGGAATTGGCGTTCTCAAGCGGTAAAACCATTACGCGAGGCGGAGACGGCGATGCGGTGCGCGATGAAATCATGAAAAACCAAATCCGCGAAACGGTAAGGGAGCATTTGGCGAAGGAGAAACGGCTGAATCCGCTGGGGATTAAGGTGTTGTCGCTGTTTTTCATCGATCGTGTGGAGAATTACCGCACAGCAGATGGAACAGCAGGCAAGTTTGCCCTTTGGTTTGAAGAAATCTATCGAGAGCTTGCAGGCAATACCGATACGGCAGGTGTACACGACGGCTATTTCTCGCAAGACAAGAAAGGCCGTCTGAAAAACACCGACGGCACAACGCAGGCGGACAACGATACCTACCGCCTCATTATGCGAGACAAGGAAACCCTGCTTTCCTTTGATAGCCCGCTGCGCTTTATCTTTTCCCATTCCGCGCTGAAAGAAGGTTGGGACAACCCCAATGTATTCCAAATCTGCACGCTCAACGAAACCCGCTCGCCGCTGAAAAAGCGGCAGGAAATCGGGCGCGGGCTGCGTATAGCAGTCAATCAGGAAGGACGGCGCGTGCGCGATGAAAAAGTGAACATACTGACTGTGGTGCCGAACGAAAGCTACGAATCGTTTGCCGCCAACCTGCAAAAGGAATACGAAGATGAATGCGGTATTAAATTTGCCGCCGAAAACATCAAGGACGGCAATAAGAAGAAAAAACAGCTATTCCGCAAAGATTTTCCGCTCGATCCTGAATTTCAGGCAATTTGGGAGAGGTTGAAATACAAAACGCGCTACCGCGTGCGCTTTGATACGGAAGAATTGATTAAACAAGCTTCGGAGGCAGTAGCAAACTTGCCAGAAATCCAAAAGCCGAGAATCCGCGTCCGCAAGGCGCAATTAAAACAATCACAAACCTACGGTATCGAAACAGTTGAAATTGCCAGCCGCAGCCGTGAAATGGACGTTCAATGGGAGATTCCGGACATACTCGGCGAGATTCAAAAAAAGACGGGGCTGACGCGGCGCACGGTGTACGAAATCATCACACAGTCAGGCCGTCTGAAAGATGTAGCTGGTAATCCGCAACGCTTCATCGACCTTGCTGCCGAAGCGGTAAACCGCAGCCTGTACGCATTGATGGCGGCAGGAATCGAGTATGAACAAACCGGCAAAGTGTATGACCAAAAGCTGTTGGAAAATATGGTGCGTGAAGGTATTGAGTTTTATGAGAACAGCTTTACATTTGCAGTAAGTAATCCGCAAAAAACCATTTGCGAAAACTATATCCCATTGGATTCCGGAACGGAAAAAAACTTTGCCGCCGATTGCGAGCATTATGATGCTGACCATGAAGGCGGTGTAGCGTTTTATTTCAAACTGCCAGGCTGGTTCAAAATCCCTACCCCACTGGGCAATTACAATCCCGATTGGGCAGTGGTAAAACAGGTTCAGGGCAAAGTGTACTTTGTTGCAGAAACTAAAAATACTGGCAAAGGCATTCAGGCTGGTGTGGATACGGACAAACTACGCCAAAATGAGAGGCTGAAAATCGAATGCGGCAAGCGGCATTTTGCGGCATTGGACGGGCTGGAATATCGTGAGACGGATGATGTGGGCAGTTTGGAAAAATAATTGGAGGAAATATTTGAAATTGCATTAAAGCCGTTTGAGAAGCCGAAATTAGGATTTTTAGACGGCCGCGACTCATGATAATAAAACTTAACCCTATGATATCAAATAAAAACAATTTCCTGCTTGTAGGTTAAAATCAGCCTATGCTAATATGCGCAACAACAGGTTTTTACTGAATAATCTGTGCTAAAATGCAGGATTAGATGGAAAACTCTATCCGAATTCGGTACAATACCGACGAATTATTTCTCTTAAACAACCTGCCGCAAGGCGAAAAGGAACGACTGACATGTCAAACATCGAACAACAAGTTAAAAAAATTGTTGCTGAACAACTGGGCGTAAACGAAGCCGAAGTGAAAAACGAATCTTCTTTCCAAGACGATTTGGGTGCCGACTCTCTGGACACCGTAGAACTGGTGATGGCTTTGGAAGAAGCTTTCGGCTGCGAAATCCCTGACGAAGACGCTGAAAAAATCACTACCGTACAATTGGCTATCGACTACATCAACGCCCACCAAGGCTAATCGGTCGCACCAAACATCCAGCCTCTGCTGCGCTATCGCAATAGAGGCTTTTACCTTATTATTAAACCCCTGAAATTTCAGACGGCATGAGTTTTGCCCGTTTCACGAAGAAAAAGAGCAAGGCTGCCGCGAAAATCCCGACAACCAACAGCGAGATTATCATGAGTCAGAGAAGAGTAGTCATCACAGGTCTTGGCCAAGTATCACCGGTCGGCAACGACGTCGCCACCGCATGGAGCAATCTGCTCGCAGGCAAAAGCGGCATCGGACGGATTACCCGCTTTGACGCATCCGACATCAACAGCCAAATCGCCGGCGAAGTGCGCGATTTCGACATCGGCCAATACATCAGCGCGAAAGAAGCGCGCCGTATGGACGTGTTTATCCACTACGGTATCGCCGCCGCCCTGCAAGCCATCAACGATTCAGGCTTGGATGATTTGGAAACCCTCGACAAAGACCGCGTCGGTGTCAACATTGGCTCCGGTATCGGCGGCCTGCCGAGCATCGAAGCGACCGGCAAAGCCGTTATCGAAGGCGGCGCGCGCAAAATCAATCCTTTCTTTATTCCGGGTTCGCTGATTAACCTGATTTCCGGCCACGTCACCATTCTCAAAGGCTACCGCGGCCCGAGCTACGGCATGGTTTCTGCCTGTACAACCGGCGCACACTCCATCGGCGACTCTGCACGACTGATTAAATACGGCGATGCGGATGTGATGATTGCCGGCGGTGCGGAAGGCGCGATCAGCACTTTGGGCGTGGGCGGTTTTGCTGCGATGAAAGCCCTTTCCACCCGCAACGACGACCCTGCCACCGCTTCCCGTCCGTGGGACAAAGGCCGTGACGGTTTTGTTATCGGCGAAGGCGCTGGCGTGCTGGTGTTGGAAGAATTGGAACACGCGAAAAAACGCGGTGCGAAAATCTACGCCGAAATCGTCGGCTTTGGTATGAGCTCCGATGCCTACCACATTACCGCGCCTAACGAAGAAGGCCCTGCATTGGCGGTTACCCGCGCGCTGAAAGATGCCGGACTGAATCCCGAAGACGTTAATTACGTCAACGCACACGGTACGTCCACTCCGCTGGGCGATGCCAACGAAACCAAAGCCCTCAAGCGCGCACTGGGCGATCACGCGCACAAAGTCATCGTCAACTCTACCAAATCCATGACCGGACACTTGCTCGGCGCGGCAGGCGGCGTGGAAGCGTTGTACAGCGTGTTGGCGGTACACGAGCAAAAATCTCCACCGACCATCAATATTTTTGAACAAGACGTTGAAGCCGGTTGCGATTTGGATTACTGCGCCAACGAAGCGCGCGACGCGAAAATCGACGTTGCCATCTCTAATTCCTTCGGTTTTGGCGGTACCAACGGCACATTGGTATTCAAACGCTTTACAGGCTGATAGAAGGTTGTAAGTAGATTAAAAGGCCGTCTGAAACTTGGTTTTCAGACGGCCTTTATATTGTCCGTATTATAAATATTGTTGATAATCTATATCATTTATAGAATAATATGGTCTTGTTTAAAATTTGTCCGAGTTTTTCGGATAAATAGTTTAACCATATTCTACATCAGGAGTAAGCGATGAAACGCATCGGTATTTTGACATTGGCCGCCTTAGCTGCCATACCTGCATTTGCAGCTGATTTCGGCCATGAACAAGCATTGGCCATAGACGGCAAACCTGCTTATCTGGCAGAAACATCGGCCCGTATTTTGGCAAATGAAGATTTGACTGCGCCGCAGTTGGTTGAAGATATTGCCGATGGATTGGGTTCGAAAAAAATTCCGGGCTATAAATTGATGATTATGGGCCGTACTTATTCGGTGGCGGCGGAAACCAAACCGCCGAGAGAGGGCCAAACTCAGTGGCGGGACAATACGTTCATTCATCGCGGTGTAAAACTGTTTGTCGGTATTCCGGTTAAAAACGGCAAGATGGATTTGGCAGCTGCCCGATTAATTAATATCGGCGTGGTTGACGATAACGGTGGTGCCGCGCCTCATGATGAGGGTGAAAAAATCCGTCCGGTCGGCAAGCAGCTGATGTCTCCCGATACCAAAGTGGAAAATGTGAAACTCAATATTGCCAAACTGACGTTCCCAAATATGAAATTGGGCGAAACCAGTGGCGGTGGCGTGAAATTGGAAGCGTCGGCAACATTGGACGGTAAACCGATACAAACCAAAATCGACAGCACTTTCTCCCGCTTCTATTCGGCCAAGCCAGCCGCTACACGGCCGTTTATGGCAGATGCACGGTTTGTGAAATAATCGCAAAGGCCGTCTGAAACCCAATTTCAGACGGCCTTTTATTCATAAAAGCAATTTAATACCGCATCATCTTGGCATCGATTTGCTCCGCCCAAGCATCAATACCGCCTTGCAGGTTGTAGAGGTTTTCAAATCCGGCGTCTTCCAAATACATTGCCGTGTGCAGGCTGCGGATGCCGTGGTGGCAATAGACGACGATGGGTAAATCATCGTCGGGCAGCTCGTTTTGGCGCAGGGGGATGAGGTTCATCGGAATATGAATGGCAGCGGGCAGGGTGCAGATGGCGCGTTCTTCATCGGTGCGGACGTCGAGCAGATGAAATGCGCGGCCTTCGTCCTGCCATTGCTTCAATTCGGTAGGCGAGAGTTGGATGATGTCGGTCATAGGGTAGGGTATGAAAGCATGAGGCCGTCTGAATTTTCAGACGGCCTGTTGTTTAAAAATCGAAATCGCCGAACGGATTGGCCGATTTGTCTTCCAAGTGGGCCACGACGGTGTCGAACAATACTTTTTCGGAAAACTCATTGCCGTTGCGTGTCAGCAAAAGCGCGTGTTGTACCGGTTTGCGGCCGACAATGATGACCATGCGACCGCCGTCTTTCAATTGCTCTTTTAAGATTTCAGGCACGCTGTCTACTGCGCCGCCCACATAAATCGCATCAAAAGGCGCGCCTTGCGATGCTTCGGTCAGACCGTTGTTTTGCACATAATCGACGTTGGCAAAGCCCAATTCGTCCAAGACTTTTTTGGCGCGTTGCTGCTGCTCGGTATCGATGTCGTCGGTGACGACTTTGCCGGCCAGTTTGGACAGTAGGGCGGTTGCATAGCCTGAGCCTGTACCGATTTCTAAGACGGTTTCGTCTTTTTTCAGTTTCAAACCTTGAGCCAGGCGGGCAACGACTTTGGGTTCCAACATCTTATGGCCGTTGGCCAGCGGCAGCTCCATATCCGCATAGGCCAAGCCTTGAAAAGCCTCGCCGACGAAATGTTCGCGCCCGATTTCCTCCAAAGCATCCAAAATGTCGAAATCCAAGACATCCCACGGACGAATCTGCTGTTCAACCATATTGAAACGCGCTTTTTCAAAGTCCATATTTGTGCTCCGTTCAATTCTTAATTTTATCGAAACATACATTATAAATCCTTGTCGGAGAGTGTGCCATCTTTCAGACGGCCCCGAGGCTTGTTAATAATTGCCAAGCGCACATATATCCACTAAACTTTCACATTACACCACGCTACAACAAGCAACAACCAACACACGGAGCAATAAAGATGTATCACCAAATCGGAATGTGGGATCAAAAATGGGTTATCGGCAACTGGAAAATGAACGGCCGACTCCAAAACAACAATGCACTTATGCACCGCTTCCGCGTCATGCCAACCGCCGAGCGCGTATTAATCGGCCTGGCCGCTCCGACCGTGTATCTGTTGCAACTGCACAACGCCATGCAAATCGTTTTGAACAACCGCATCTTGACTTGTGCGCAAGACGTGAGCCGTTTTCCGAATAACGGCGCGTACACCGGCGAAGTGTCCGCCGAAATGCTTGCCGACATCGGTACAGACATCGTCCTCATCGGCCACTCCGAGCGCAGCCTTTATTTCGGCGAGAAAAACGAAATCCAACGCCGCAAAATGGAAAACGTCCTCAACGTCGGCCTGATTCCATTGTTGTGCGTCGGCGAAAGCCTGGAAGAGCGCGAAGCCGGTAAAGAACACGAAGTCATTGCCCACCAGCTTTCCATCCTGCAAGGTCTGAACACCCAAAACATCGCCGTTGCCTATGAGCCGGTTTGGGCGATCGGTACAGGCAAAGTCGCCACCGTCGAACAAATCGCCGACATGCACGCATTTATCTACAAAGAAATCTTGTCTTTGTGCGGAAGCGATGTTAAAATCCGCGTTCTTTACGGCGGAAGTGTGAAAGCGGATAACGCAGCCGACATCTTCGCAGTACCTCATGTAGACGGCGCATTGGTTGGTGGCGCGTCATTATCATATGACTCCTTTACCGCCATCATCAACGCAGCACAAGCCTCGTAGAAAACATATGGAAGCCTTTAAAACCCTTATCTGGATTATTAATATTATTTCCGCTCTATTCGTAATCGTGTTAGTATTGCTGCAACACGGTAAAGGTGCGGATGCCGGCGCAACATTCGGTTCCGGCAGCGGTAGCGCGCAAGGCGTATTCGGTTCTGCCGGTAATGCCAACTTCCTCAGCCGCTCGACTGCCGTTGCTGCAACATTTTTCTTTGCGACCTGCATGGCAATGGTGTATATTCACACCCACTCCAATAAGCACGGTTTAGACTTCAGCGATGTGAAGCAGACCCAACAGGCTCCTAAGCCTGCAACGCCTGCACAAAACAATACAACTCCTGTTGCTCCGAATCCTCAGCAGCAGTAAGACAATTTGATTTATGCCGACATGGTGGAATTGGTAGACACGCTATCTTGAGGGGGTAGTGGCCGTAGGCTGTGCGAGTTCAAATCTCGCTGTCGGCACCACATTAGAAAATCTAACCGCTTTTTAGCGGTTATTTTTTCGTCTTGAGAATCTGCCTTTCCTTTATTTTTAGGCCGAGACAGGGAAATACAATGAAGCGTTTGGTTGTCGGCATCAGCGGTGCCAGCGGTTTTCAGTATGGCGTGAAGGCTTTACAGCTTTTGCGCGAGCATCAGGTAGAAACGCATTTGGTGGTTTCGCAAGGGGCGGAGATGACCCGTGCTTTGGAAACGGATTACACCAAAGAAGACGTTTATGCTTTGGCGGATGTCGTGCATTCTGTCCGTAATGTCGGGGCAAGTATTGCCAGCGGTTCGTTTTTGACGGACGGAATGTTGATTGCGCCGTGTTCAATGAAAACTTTGGCTTCGGTTGCTCATGGGTTTGCCGATAATTTGCTCAGCCGTGCGGCGGATGTAACGTTGAAAGAGCGGCGCAGGCTGGTGTTGATGGTGCGTGAAGCGCCGTTAAACTTGGCACACATCGACAATATGCGCCGTGTAACAGAGATGGGCGGCATAGTGTTTCCTCCCGTTCCGGCTCTGTATCAGAAGCCCGAATCCATTGATGATATGATTACGCACAGCGTGTCTCATGCTTTGGACTTGTTCGGTATTGTTCAAACCGATGCGCCGCGCTGGCAGGGCTGATGTTTCAGACGGCCTGAAAATAAATTAATACACTGAGAAAGAAGATAAAAATCATGCAAGCGATTCCTGCCAATATCGTTAAATTTTTGAGCAATCATCATGTCGTTAGTATTGCTGCTGCGGCAGACGGCGAAGTTTGGGCGGCTTGTTGTTTTTATGTGTTTGATGAAGCCAATGCCCGCCTGATTGTGCTGACTTCTTTGAAAACAAAGCATGGCGGACTGATGAGCCGTTCTGTCAAAGTAGCCGGCACCATCGCCGGTCAGCCTGACAGTATCACGAAAATCAGCGGTGTTCAGTTTGCGGCGACTGCCGCTTTGATTGAAGATGAAGCGGATTTGAAAGCGGCGCAGTCTTTATTTTACAAAGCGCATCCTGCCGCCAGGGTGATGAAAAGTGATGTCTGGGCGTTGAATTTGGACAGTGTGAAATTCACTGACAATAAATTGGTATTCGCACAAAAAACGTACTGGAATCGCGAGGATTAAGAAAAGGCCGTCTGAAAGATGAAATTTCAGACGGCCTTTGATGCTTTAAGAATTAATCGTGTCCGATGTCTACGGTTTTTTCTTTGTAACGTGTGTCGGGAATCAAAACAATTTTATCGTCCACTTTACCGATGGCTTTCACGTCTTTGCCCGGATAGTCCAGCTGGTGCAGGAAGTAGCGGATACAGTTCAAACGTGCGCGTTTTTTGTCGTCGGAGCGGATGATGACCCAAGGCGCGTCGCCGGTGTGGGTGTGGAAGAACATGGCGTTTTTGGCTTCGGTGTAGTCGTCCCATCGGTCGAGCGACTGGATGTCCACAGGGGACAGTTTCCAGTGTTTCAGGGGGTCGTCACGGCGGGAGATGAAGCGGCGGAGTTGTTCTTCACGGGATACGGAGAACCAGAATTTGAACAGATGGATGCCGCTGGCAACAAGCATGCGTTCCAATTCAGGAGTTTGACGCATGAAGAGCAGGTATTCGTTAGGTTCGCAGAAGCCCATGACGCGTTCTACGCCGGCACGGTTGTACCATGAGCGGTCGAAGAATACCATTTCGCCTGCGGTCGGCAGGTTTTGGATGTAGCGTTGGAAATACCATTGGCCGCGTTCGGTAGTGGTCGGTTTTTCCAGTGCGACAACGCGTGCGCCGCGGGGGTTCAAATGTTCCATAAAGCGTTTGATGGTACCGCCTTTACCGGCTGCATCGCGGCCTTCAAACAGGCTGACGATACGCTGACCGGAATCTTTGACCCAGCTTTGTACTTTTAATAATTCGATTTGCAGCTTCTGTTTTTCTTTTTCGTAAACAGAACGGCGCATACGTTGTTTGTACGGGTAGTTGGCAGGAAGCGGTGCGCTGCTGGAATCCTCGTCAGTGCCGCGTCCTTCGTGTTCCAAAACAGCCTTTTCGAATACTTGCAGCTGGTCTTGTTTCTCGCCCAGTTCAACATTTTCGAACGGTTCTAGTTGGTGGTCTGCCATAAAGTCTCCTTATCGATTAAGTTTTAAATGATATAGTGTGGTATGGTTTGATTCTACCCTTTTATGCCTCGTTCGACTACATAAAATTACATTTGAGTGCTTTTTTTGAATTTGTCTGCTAACTTATGTAAAAGCAGCGTATAATCAGCCTATTTGTACAGCAATCATGCCTTATTTCGCCCTGTTTGACGATGCCGTGAGCGGCCGAGCAAAACTCTATCAAAATCATGTAGAAAGCCATCGGTTTTATCATAACGAACTGGATTCGTTAACAAGTATTTTGCAAGCCGGCTGGAAAAAGGGTTTGCATGCAGTGTTGTTTGCAGACTACGAATTCGGGTTGCCGCTGATGGATATTCCGTCTGGCCGCAGTGGCAGTCTGCGTTTACACTGGTTTGCCGATTATTCCGAAATCGATGCCGAAAACTGGCTGGCCAATCATTCAGACGGCCTTGAGGCAGGTATTTCCACTCCCCGATTCTCCGTATCCGAAGCCGATTATCTCGAGCATATCCGTCAAATCCACGAAGCCATCCGCCGCGGCGATACCTATCAAATCAATTACACCGCACGCCTGCACCTGCAAACTTACGGCAATCCGATTCAACTTTACCGCCGCTTGCGCCAGCCTGTGCCGTATGCTGTTTTGTCTTGTTTGCCCGACGGGGTAGGGCAGGAAGCGTGGACTTTGTGTTTCTCTCCCGAACTTTTCCTCAAAATCGATTCAGACGGCCTGATTACAACTGAGCCGATGAAGGGCACTGCGCCGATTCTTCACGATGGGCAAGATGAACGCCGCGCGGTTGAGTTGCGAAACGACCCGAAAAACCGCGCAGAAAATGTGATGATTGTCGATTTGTTGCGCAACGACCTCGGCAAAATCGCGCAAACAGGCAAAGTACGCGTGCCTGAACCGTTTAAAGTTTCCCGTTTCGGCAGTGTTTGGCAGATGACCAGTGCCATCGAAGCGCAGGCGCTGGCTGATGTTTCGGTTGCCGATATTATCCGCGCAGCCTTCCCGTGCGGCAGTATCACCGGCGCACCCAAACGCATGAGTATGCAGATTATTGAGTCCCTTGAATCCGAACCGCGCGGTTTGTACACAGGCAGCATCGGTTTTTTGCATCCGTGTGATACGGGTTTGGGGTTTGAAGGCGTATTTAATGTCGTGATCCGCACCTTATCCCTGAAGCCGGTTTCAGACGGCCTTTATCAAGGTGTTTATGGCGTAGGTTCGGGGATTGTGATTGATAGCGATCCTGAGGCCGAATATCGCGAGTGCGGTTGGAAGGCGCGCTTCATCAATGAATTACGGCCTGATTTCGGTATTTTTGAAACCATGCGCGTGGAAGACAAACAATGCCGTTTGCTTGATTTGCATTTGGGCCGTCTGAACAGCTCGGCGCAAGCGCTTAACCTGCCTTGGCCTCAAAATGCAATAGAGCAAATCCAACATTATATAGATGCATTGCCAAATGGGTTGTTTAGAGTCAAAGCAGCCTTGTTTTCAGACGGCCTTGTATTGAGCCATGCGGCTGTTTCTGAATTGGATGAACAACAATACGTCATCCTGAGTGAACACACATTAAGCCAACGCGATTATTTGCGCCGTTTCAAAACCACACGCCGTGAAATTTTTGACCAAGCATGGAAAACGGCAGAAGGGCAGGGCGCATTTGACACCTTGTTTTTCAATTCAGACGGCCTGTTGTTAGAGGGTGGAAGAAGCAATGTGTTTATCAAATATCAGGGACAATGGCTTACGCCGTCTTTGGATTTGGATATTTTGAACGGAGTGATGCGCCAAGCGGTATTGAAGCAGCCGCGGCTTTTAGGTGCGGATACAATCAAAGAAACCCGCATCACGCGTTCTATGTTGGAAAATGCGGAAGAAATCCGCTTAAGTAATGCTTTAAGGGGTGTGTTTGCGGTTTCGCTCCGTAGATAAACGGCAAGGGTCAAATCATCGTGATTCAAATTGTCGTAAAGCGGCAATATCCGATAGAATACGTCATTTCAACACTGAGGCCGTCTGAAAGGGAAAACAATATGGCAAAAGCAAAAGGATTGGGACGCGGTTTGGATTCGCTGATATCCAATGCGGTGGACAGCAGCAGTAGCGACCGCCTGACAACGGTTGCCATCACCGATATTCAGCCCGGCCGCTATCAGGCGCGTGTGCAAATGGATGACGAAGCCTTGCAGGAATTGGCCGATTCTATTAAGGCACAAGGCATTATCCAGCCGGTTATCGTACGCGAACGTGGTCTGTCTCAATATGAATTGATTGCCGGCGAACGCCGTTGGCGCGCTTCCCAGTTGGCCGGTTTGACCGAAATTCCCGTCGTCATCAAAACCATCAGCGACGAAACCGCGTTGGCCATGGGTTTGATTGAAAACCTGCAACGCGAAAACCTCAATCCGATTGAAGAGGCACAAGGTTTGAAACGCCTCGCCGACGAATTCGGTCTAACCCACGAAACCATTGCAAAAGCCGTCGGTAAAAGCCGTAGCGCCATCTCCAACAGCCTGCGCCTGTTGAGCCTGCCTGAGCCGGTTCAAGAAATGCTTTACCAACGCCGTCTGGAAATGGGTCATGCCCGTGCGTTGCTGACCTTGCATGTAGTTGACCAATTGGAATTGGCGCAAAAAGCCGTCAAAAACGGCTGGTCGGTGCGCGAAGTAGAACGCCGCAGCCAATTGGCGCATCAAAAAGCCAAGCCTGAAGCAGCCAAAACCATCAGCCCGGATATCCGCCGCATCAATGATGCATTGACCGAGCATTTGGGCGTTAATGCCGAAGTCAAAACCAGCAATCAGAAAAAAGGCAAAATCGTGCTGCATTTTGATACGCCGGAAACATTCGAATATTTGCTGAAGCAGTTAGGTATCAATCAAGCGTTCTAACGGCTTTATAAACAGAACAGGCCGTCTGAAAAAAGCTTTTCAGACGGCCTCAATTTTTGAAAAAGCGTAGAGCGTATAAATGTTTACAATACAAATCAAAATCTTCTGTAAAATCTATGTAACAACATGTAATTTGTGTTAAACTCCATTCCAGCAAAGATTTGTTTTATATGTGTTAATCATTTACTTGTGAAAGGTTCACAAAGATTAACATATTGCTTGACGTTAACAAACTTCTTGATTATATTAGCCTGCCTTGCTTTTTGGGGTACAAAGTACAATGAATCAGATAGTCCCATTGCAAGTGATTGTATTATTAATAATTTCAGTTGTTTGTGCATTATTCTCCGGATTGCCCGGCTTCCTCTCTGCTTTGGCGGGAGGATTTTCGTATATTTTGCCTACCCTGGTTGCAGTTTTACTTTTAAAGTTTTCCCGACGAAATCCCGATCTGCAAAGTTCGATGTTTATCGGCGGAGAGGTTTTAAAAGTAGTGCTGTCGCTGGTATCTATGTTGGTCGTTTTTGCGATATGGCATCGATCACTGGTATTTTACCCATTTTTATTGGCGTTTCTTGGCGTCAGTCATTTGGTTTTTTTAGTATTGTTGAGAGTAAAACACTATGGCAGGTGAAACTATGACCGCTGCCGACTACATCAAGCACCACTTGCAAAGCTTGACCAGTATGTCGGATGTTACTCAGGGTCAAGGACTGAAAAACATTGCTGATTTTTCGTTCATTAACCTTGATGCAATCTTTTTTGCCGTTCTGTTGGGCGTAATCGGCAGCTTCCTTTTGTGGCGCGGCGCTAAAAAAGCGACGGCCGGTGTTCCCGGTCGTTTCCAAGCGGCTGTTGAAATTCTGTTCGAATTCGTGGATGACATGTGTAAAAGCATTATCCATAACGAACAATCGCGTAAAGCCGTTGCCCCGTTGGGTCTGACCTTGTTTGTCTGGATTCTCTTGATGAATGCCATGGATATGCTGCCGGTTGATTTGCTGCCGATGGCATGGCAAGGCATTACCGGTAATCATCATGCCCTGTTGCGCGTCGTACCGACTGCTGACTTGAATACGACTTTGGCTCTGGCGATTGGCGTATTGCTGATCTGTATTTACTACAATGTCAAAATCAAAGGCCTTGGCGGTTGGATTCACGAGTTGTTCTGCGCACCTTTCGGTCCGTGGCTTGCTCCGGCCAATTTCCTGCTGAACTTGGTAGAGTTTTTGTCCAAAACTGTATCCCACGGTATGCGGTTGTTTGGTAATATGTATGCTGGCGAGCTGGTGTTCCTGTTGATCGCTCTGTTGGGTGGTGCATGGGCGTCAACCGGCAGTGTCGAAACTTTGGATCCGATTTTATTTGTGTTCCACCTGATTGCTGGTTTGGCTTGGGCGATTTTCCACATTTTGGTCATCACCTTGCAGGCATTTATTTTCATGGCGTTGGCGTTCGTATATATCGGACAGGCGCATGATGCACACTAATCAAGTAGTTTTTTCGTAGTTTGTTTTTTGTAGTTTAACCTTTACTATTTTAAGGAGTTTAAAAATGGGTTTGATTGCTATCGCATGTGGTTTGATCGTTGCCTTGGGCGCATTGGGTGCCTCTATCGGTATCGCAATGGTTGGTTCTAAATACTTGGAATCTTCTGCTCGCCAACCTGAGCTGATCGGTCCGCTGCAAACCAAACTGTTCTTGATCGCTGGTCTGATCGATGCGGCTTTCTTGATCGGTGTGGCTATTGCCCTGTTGTTCGCCTTCGTTAACCCGTTTAGTGGTGCGTAATCAAGACGGAGCGATCCGTTCAGATACAGGCTTGCCGTCTGTTTGATTAACCCAGATACGAAGGTTAAGTAACGTGAATATTAATGCAACCTTATTTGCGCAAATCCTAGTTTTCTTTGGCTTGGTTTGGTTTACGATGAAATTCGTATGGCCTCCGATTGCCAAAGCATTGGATGAGCGTGCCGCAAAAATCGCCGAGGGCTTGGCTGCCGCCGAGCGCGGTAAGAGCGATTTTGAGCAGGCAGAGAAAAAAGTTGCAGAACTTATGGCCGAAGGGCGTAATCAGGTAACCGAAATGGTTGCCAACGCCGAAAAACGTGCTGCAAAAATTGTAGAAGAAGCCAAAGAGCAAGCTTCTCATGAAGCAGCACGCATTGCAGCCCAAGCAAAAGCTGATGTAGAGCAAGAAGTTAACCGTGCACGCGAAGTGTTGCGCGAACAGGTCGCTTCATTGGCTGTTAAAGGTGCGGAATCTATCCTGCGTAAAGAAGTCGATGCTTCCAAACATGCAGATCTGCTCAGTGCCTTAAAACAGGAGCTGTAATCTTATGGCAGAGTTCGCAACGATTGCCAGACCTTATGCGAAAGCATTGTTTAGTCTGGCTCAGGAAAAAAACCAAATCGAGTCTTGGTTGGGCGAACTGAAAGAACTCGCAGCGGTTGTTCAGGATGAGAAAGTCATTGCTTTCATCGAGCAGCCGGAAACGGGAGCTTCCGAAAAGGCAGAAACGCTCAAAGGTCTTGTAGGTATCAAAAATGTCGAATTGGCAAATTTTATTACCGTTTTGGCCGAGCAAAAGCGTTTGCTGGTATTGCCGGAAATTTATGCCCAATATCAAGATTTGACCTTGATACACAACAATACGAAATCGGCAGTAATTTACAGCGCGTATGAGCTCAGTTCTCAGCAGCTGGCCGATGTTACCGATATCCTGACAAAACGCTTCAACAGCAAATTGGATGTGGTAACTAAAGTTGCCCCTGAATTAATCGGCGGCATCAAAGTAGAAGTGGGTGATCAGGTCTTGGATTTGTCCGTACAAGGCAAACTGAATGCTTTGTATGCGACTATGACAAATTAGGAGAGTTTTCATGCAGCTTAATCCTGCTGAAATTAGCGATTTGATTAAAGCCAAAATCGAAAATCTGTCCGTCAATACAGAAGTGCGTACCCGTGGTACCGTTGTTTCTGTTACAGACGGCATTGTGCGCATTCATGGCTTGTCAGACGCGATGCAAGGTGAGATGCTCGAATTCCCCGGTAACACTTTCGGTCTGGCCATGAACTTGGAGCGCGACTCCGTCGGTGCCGTAGTGTTGGGTGAGTACGAACACATTAAAGAAGGCGATACAGTTACCTGTACCGGCCGTATTTTGGAAGTGCCGATCGGTCGCGAATTGGTTGGCCGCGTAGTTGATGCATTGGGTCGTCCTATCGACGGTAAAGGTCCAATCAATACAACTTTGACTGCTCCAATTGAAAAAATCGCACCGGGTGTGATTGCGCGTAAATCGGTTGACCAACCCATGCAAACCGGCCTGAAAGCCATTGACTCTATGGTTCCGGTTGGTCGTGGCCAACGTGAGCTGATCATTGGTGACCGTCAAACCGGTAAAACTGCCGTAGCACTGGATGCCATCGTTAACCAAAAAGGTACAGGCGTTATCTGTATCTATGTGGCTATCGGTCAAAAAGCATCTTCTATTGCCAACGTAGTGCGCAAATTGGAAGAGCATGGCGCGATGGAACATACCATCGTGGTTGCTGCGACTGCTTCTGAAGCCGCTGCGCTGCAATACATTGCTCCTTACTCCGGTTGTACCATGGGTGAATTCTTCCGTGACCGCGGTGAAGATGCATTGATCGTATACGATGACTTGTCTAAACAAGCCGTTGCATACCGTCAAATTTCCCTGCTGCTGCGCCGTCCTCCTGGCCGTGAAGCCTATCCTGGTGACGTATTCTACCTGCACTCCCGTCTGTTGGAACGTGCAGCCCGCGTCAGCGAAAACGAAGTTGAAAAACTGACCAATGGCGAAGTAAAAGGCAAAACCGGTTCTCTGACTGCGTTGCCGATTATTGAAACCCAAGCCGGTGACGTATCAGCATTCGTACCAACCAACGTAATTTCGATTACAGACGGCCAAATCTTCTTGGAAACCGACTTGTTCAACGCCGGTATCCGTCCTGCAATCAATGCCGGTATTTCCGTATCGCGCGTAGGTGGTGCGGCACAAACTAAAGTCATCAAAAAACTGGGTGGCGGTATCCGTTTGGCGTTGGCACAGTACCGTGAATTGGCGGCGTTCTCCCAATTTGCTTCCGATTTGGACGAAGCAACACGCAAACAGCTGCAACATGGTGAAGTGGTTACTGAATTGATGAAACAAAAACAATTCAGCACATTGAACACTGCCGAAATGGCATTGACTTTGTGGGCGATCAACAACGGTTCTTACGCAGATGTTCCGGTATCCAAAGCCTTGGCTTTCGAAGCAGAATTCCTGAGTTTCGTACGTACGCAACATCCTGAGGTTCTGGATGCGATTAATGCATCAGGCGCAATGTCTGACGAAAGCGAAAAAGCATTGACCGAAGCCATGAAATCTTTCAAATCTTCTTACGCTTACCAAGCATAAGTATTGAGATGAAAGGAGTCTGAAATGGCAGTCGGAAAAGAGATTCTCACCAAAATCCGTAGTGTTCAAAATACCCAAAAGATCACTAAAGCGATGCAAATGGTGTCGACCTCTAAAATGCGGAAGACTCAAGACCGGATGCGCTTAGCGCGTCCGTACGCCGAAAAAGTGCGTACAGTGATGAGCCATCTTGCACAGACCAATGCCGATCATGGTATCAAATTGTTGGAGCCACACCGCGAAGTGCGTCGTGCCGGTTTCATTTTGATTACCTCGGACAAAGGTTTGTGCGGCGGCTTGAATGCAAACGTACTGAAAAAGTTTTTGGCGCAAGTTCAAGAGTATCAGGAACAAGGCATCGAAGTCGAAGTCGTGTGCCTGGGTAGTAAAGGTTTGGCTGCATGCCAAAGCATCGGTTTGAACGTTATTGCCAGTGCAACCAATTTGGGCGATACCCCGAAAATGGAAGCGTTGCTTGGCCCTTTGACCGAAATCTTCCAACGTTATGAGAAACATGAATTAGACCGTATCCATATGGTTTACTCACGTTTTATCAACACAATGCGCCAAGAGCCGCGTATGGAAGTTTTGCTGCCTATCGGTGAAAACGTTATTGACGACGGAACAGGTCATTCTTCATTTACTTGGGAATACCTCTACGAGCCGAGCCCTATCGCCGTATTGGAATATTTGGTTCGCCGCTATTTAGAGTCTGTGGTTTATCAGGCATTGAGCGACAACATGGCATCTGAACAAGCCGCGCGTATGGTAGCGATGAAAGCCGCAACCGACAACGCAGGCAATGCCATCAAAGAATTGCGCTTGGTGTACAACAAATCGCGTCAAGCCGCGATTACCACAGAATTGTCAGAAATTGTAGCAGGTGCAGCGGCAGTTTAATGCCGTCTGAAGCCTGAACAGGAAATTAGGATACGATAATGAGCCAAGGCAAAATCGTACAAGTTATTGGTGCGGTGGTTGACGTGGAATTTCCACGCGACGCTATCCCGCATGTTTACGATGCCCTGAAATTGGACGAGAACGGTCTGACTCTGGAAGTTCAACAGCTTCTGGGCGACGGCGTTGTCCGTACTATTGCAATGGGTAGTTCAGACGGCCTGAAACGCGGCATGTCTGTAAGCAATACTGGTGCGCCAATCACTGTGCCGGTAGGTAAAGGTACATTGGGTCGTATTGTCGACGTATTGGGTACGCCTGTTGATGAAGCAGGTCCGATCGATACCGACAAGAGCCGTGCCATTCACCAAACTGCTCCGAAATTCGACGAGTTGTCTTCAACTACCGAATTGCTGGAAACCGGTATTAAAGTGATCGACTTGCTGTGTCCGTTTGCTAAGGGCGGTAAAGTAGGTCTGTTCGGTGGTGCCGGTGTGGGCAAAACCGTAAACATGATGGAATTGATCAACAACATCGCCAAAGCGCACAGCGGTCTGTCCGTGTTCGCAGGTGTGGGTGAGCGTACCCGTGAAGGTAACGACTTCTACCACGAGATGAAAGATTCCAACGTATTGGATAAAGTAGCCATGGTGTATGGCCAGATGAACGAACCTCCGGGCAACCGTCTGCGCGTTGCTTTGACCGGTTTGACCATGGCCGAATACTTCCGTGACGAAAAAGACGAAAACGGTAAAGGTCGCGACGTATTGTTCTTCGTTGACAACATCTACCGTTACACTTTGGCCGGTACCGAAGTATCCGCACTGTTGGGCCGTATGCCTTCTGCAGTGGGTTACCAACCGACATTGGCTGAAGAAATGGGTCGTTTGCAAGAGCGTATTACCTCTACCCAAACCGGTTCCATTACTTCCATCCAAGCCGTATATGTACCTGCGGATGACTTGACTGACCCGTCTCCAGCGACAACTTTCGCCCACTTGGACGCAACCGTCGTATTGAGCCGTGATATTGCCTCTTTGGGTATTTACCCGGCAGTTGACCCGCTTGATTCTACTTCACGCCAATTGGATCCGATGGTATTGGGTCAAGAGCACTACGACGTAGCGCGCGGTGTACAGTCCACTCTGCAAAAATACAAAGAATTGCGCGACATTATTGCCATTCTGGGTATGGACGAATTGTCTGACGAAGACAAACTGACTGTAATGCGTGCCCGTAAAATCCAACGCTTCCTGTCTCAACCGTTCCACGTTGCAGAAGTGTTTACAGGTTCTCCAGGCAAATATGTCGCCCTGCGCGATACCATTGCCGGCTTTAAAGCCATCTTGAACGGCGAATACGACCATCTGCCTGAACAAGCGTTCTACATGGTAGGCGGCATCGAAGAAGCAGTTGAGAAAGCGAAAACCTTAAACTAAGGAGGTCGGCATGAGCGTCATGCAAGTTGAAGTGGTCAGTAGCGAGCAAAACATCTATTCGGGCGAAGCCAGCTTCGTGGTGGTTCCGACCGTTCAAGGTGAGCTTGGTATTTATCCACGACACGAGCCGATTATGAGTTTGGTACGCCCCGGCGCATTGCGTTTGACTGTTCCGGGTGAAGCTGAAGAAGTGCTGGTTGCCGTTTCCGGCGGTGTTTTAGAAGTACAGCCTGATAAGATTACCGTATTGGCAGACGTCGCCGTCCGCAGTACCGAAATGGATCAGGCGCGTGCTGAAGAAGCTAAGAAAGCAGCCGAGGCAGGTGTTTCTGCAGCCAAAGATGATAAATCTCTGGCCGAAGCGCACAAAGCATTGGCAGCAGCCATTGCCCAGCTGAAAACTTTGGACTACCTTCGTTCGCAAAAAAACAAGTAATGTGGGTTCATCAAGAAAAAGCACAACGAAATGTTGTGCTTTTTTATTTGCCTGAAGATAAGCGGCTTGATATTGAAATGTCGATAGACGAGTAGATGGCAAGTTTGAAATCGAAACGCTAGAATTGGTTTTTATGACTCAATTGTTGGTGGATCATTGTCAAAGCAGTTAGTCTTGTTATTTGGCTAAAAATAGCCCACTCAATCTTTTTTAACCACAAAAAGCAGGTTGGATGATTCCTAATTAATTGCAACCGCAACAGATCTGAATTGGTCAGTATTGAAAATATTAGAATTTGTGGAAGTTCTTGTCTAAACAAAAGGCCGTCTGAAAACCTGTTTCAGACGGCCTTTAAACCATTATGACGGTATCTGTTTATGATTGGTCGATGCTTTTATCCAGTCCTTGGGTCAGACCGTTGATGTCGCCACCATTCAGTCCCAACTCTTTCAAGAGGCCGTCAACCAGCGGGGCTTGGCTGCGGTAGCGCAGGGCGCTGTTGACCATTTGGTCTGCAAGGCTGGCTTGTGTGGTTTGGCCGTCTGAAGCACCTTCCGCGCCGTTTGCACCACCGGCAAAGCCACCCAGACCATTGACTTGCAAAATCTTGATGTCTTCGATTTTTTCCATTGGGCGGACGGATTCGCGGATGATGTCGGGCAGGTGTTTCAAGAGGGCAAGGCGGACTTGCATTTCAACCTGCTCGACGCTCAGCACGTTGGCGGCTTCGTTGACGGCGCGGGTACCTTCGGCGTCAACCTTGTATTGTTGCTCTTGCGCTTGCGCCAACAGAATTTTGGCATCGGCTTCACCTTTGGCTTGCAGGCGTTGTTTCTCGGCTTCGGCTTCGGCGGCGATACGCACGGCTTCAGCTCGGTCTTGTGCAGCTTGTTTTTCGGCTTCAGCGGCGACGGTGAGCGAAATCGCGTCTTTTTGTGCGGCTTCTTCGGCGGCAATCAACTCGACCGCTTTGGCACGCTCGGCGCGTTCGGTTTCGCGTACGGTAATCACGCTCTCTTCTTCGCGAACGGCGGCGGCGCGGGCTTTGTCGGCCTCTGCTTTGGCTTCGGATTCGGCACGCGATTTCTCGGCAACGGCGATAGCGCGGTCTTGCTCGGCCAACTCGATGGCTTTGCGGCGTTCAACCTCTGCCTGCTCGACGGCTTGGGCTTTGCGGATGTCTTCGTTTTTAATGTCGCGTTCGGCGGCAATGCGTTTCAAATCCACTTCGCGTTCGGCGGCAATTTTCGCTTCTTCCGCCTCGCGTTTTTTCTGAGATTCTTGTTCGGCAATGCTGGCCTCTTGTTCGGCGCGGCGGACGGCAATTTCACGCTCTTGTTCGAGTTTGGCGTATTCTTCTTCGCGCGAGATTTTCAGGCGTTGCTGCTCGGCTTCGAGGTTTTTGGTTTTAATCGCCAAGTCGGTGTCTTGTTCGATTTCGTTGCGTTTTTTGCGGCGGCCTTCGATGGTTTCGGTCAGTTTGGTCAAACCTTCCGCGTCAAAGGCGTTTTGAGGGTTGAAGAACTCAAAGCTGGTTTGGTCGAGGCCGGTCAGGGAGACGGTTTCGAGTTCGAGGCCGTTTTTAAACAAGTCTTCGCTCACGACTTGTTGCACTTTCTGAACGAAATCAACACGTTTTTCATGCAGTTCTTCCATGGCCATTTCGGCGGCAACAGCACGCAGGGCATCAACGAATTTACCTTCGACGAGGTCTTTCAGCTCATCGGGGGACATGGTTTTCATACCCAGCGTTTGTGCGGCGGTCGCAATGCTCTCGGCGCTGGGTTTGACGCGGACGTAAAATTCAGCCATCACGTCAACGCGCATACGGTCGCGGGTAATCAATGCTTGTTGGGCAGCGCGGCGCACTTCGAGGCGCAATGTGTTCATGTTGACGGGGATGATTTCGTGCAGCACGGGCAGCACCATCGCGCCGCCGTTCATGATGACTTTTTCGCCACCGAAACCGGTACGGACAAATGAGACTTCTTTGCTGGCGCGGCGGTACAGACGGGTCAGGATGAGGCCGAGTACAATTAGCGCGACGAGTATGACGCCGGCGATGGTGCCGATGGAGACCAAGTTCATGGTTTTTCCTTTCTTCTTGTTAATATGCCTTTGAGGGCGGTGGATTCAGAAGGCTTTGAGGGAAAGAGGCCGTCTGAAAGGGTTAAAAATATGGGTTGAAATAATAGGGGGGCTAATTGTTATTTCAAATTTCTAGATAGTGAGGATAGAGCGGTAAAGTATCTATTTTTCCCGTATCGATAAATCAGCGGTTTCAGACGGCCTTAATCTACCAAGCTGCCGCTCGGATTCAAAATCGCTTTAAATGTATTTCCGTCCAACGACACCAGTAATACCGCATCTCCTTGTTTTAATACATCTTCAGAGTCAGGCTCTACCATCACATAATGCTGTTGGCCGTAAGCATCTTTCACGCGCACCTGCGCCGCATTGCCTACCCGAGCTTCGCCCAACACCACCGTGCCGACGCGGCCGATTAAACTTTCCTGCGAAACGGCAGTGGTTTCATCTTTCGGCATAATTTTGTACAAACCGCTAGCTGTTACCCGCACTAAGGGTAGGGAAAGAAACCAAACGATGACTGCTGCCAGCGTGCCATTCAGATAACTGCCGAATACAGTGGCAAAGGCCGTCTGAAACAGATAACCCGTCAATCCGTATACGGCAAGAAACACCACCATCAACATCAACACCGGGATACGTCCGACATACAGCCAGCTCAGGAAACGCACGAATATGCCTGCGTCCGCCACATCTAATCCGACCTCGGCGTGCGCGGTTTCGGTCAGGCTGTCGGGCAACAGGTTGTCCAACCAGTCGCTAATACCGCCTGCCAGCATGGAAATGACTTCAAACACACCGAGCAAAACCATCAGTGCAATGGCAATGCCGAAGATTTCAGTTTCGGGGGCGTTGATTAGATTCCACATATTGCATTTCCTTATTCTTTTTAATTTTCAGACGGCATATATTTTATTTTAAAGTTAAGCCGGTTGGATATGGATATTTTTATTAATTTGTCGTAACTGACAGGATTTTTCCCAATCCGGCATCTTTTTGTTATTGAAGCATGTATGGTTTTCTTTTTTCAGACGGCCCCGTGAAGATAAAGGCCGTCTGAAACCGCGATTTTCTCAATATGGCTTATGATTTCGCTTTCAACGCCGCCAATCGTTCGGCAATACGGTTGTTACGGCTCAAGTCTTCCAATTCCTTCAATTTTGCCAACTGCGCCGCATCGGTGCTGCTGTGTACCGAGTTTTGGCGACCCATCACGCGGTCGAAAGCGTTGCCGCTTTTTTCAGCATCACGGGCGATGCGGTTGAGGTCGTTGCCGCCTGAAGCTTTGCCTGCGCCAGCGTTCTGCTGCGCGGCGCGCCAGTCTTGCAACTGCTGCTGCATCTCACGTTTTTTTGCCTGCAGGGCGGCGATAAAGCCTTCGAGCTCTTTTTCTTGTGCGGCACAATCGGCAATGGTGTTTTCTAAGATGGGCAGACGCGCTTCGATGTCCATCTGTTCGGCGATGCCTGCCTCGGCAAGATCGTCGCGTCCCGCGACTACGGCGGCTTGCAGGTTGGCATCGATGGCTTCGTGGCGGTTGCTCTCATCCGCCATTTTCTTGGCGGCAAGGTGTTTCTGCGCCAACACTTTGCCCAACTCGGCGCGTACTTCGTCCACCGCCCGCTCGATTTCGCGGATGCTCTCGTTCATGACCGCTTCGGGTGCAAGGTTTTCCGCCGCATCAATCAGGGCATGAAAACCGCCGCTTACCAGACGGCCTACTCGGCGGGATAGGGTTTCGCTCATTTGGATTTTCCTTTCACTAAAATGTGTTTGTTTCATTTGGTATGGCGGCAGTCTTAAACTTCATTTGCCTGCTGCACAATCTTCGCCAGTTTCAAAGTATTTTCAAGCTGTTGCAGCACGGTGTCGTCATATGCCGCGCCTTTGCCGGTTACGGCGAGTTGCAAGATGCTGTCGGTGAGGCGGACGATGCGCCACATCAGTTCGCGTTCGTATTTTTTCAAATCGTCGAGGTCGGCTTCTTCGGGCAGGTCGGCGGCGAGCGTTGCGCCTAAGTCGGGAAGCTGTTCAAACAACCTCGCCACGATATGCGAATGCACTCCGGCCTGTTTTTCAGCGTGCAAGATTTCGTGTTTCGCCGCTTGGAAAAATTGCTCCTGCGCCGTCAGTGCGGAGCTGTAATCGCGTGTCTGCGTATGCGCCAAGCGCGCCAGTTTGAGCAGTTCGCGGATTTTTTCAGACGGCGTATTCGCACCTTCGATTTTGAGTTCAGCAATAAAATCAGCATCTTCCTGAGTGATGCGCACACTAATTGGGATACGGTTCGTTGCATTCATATTCGTTTGCTTTGGTTTGTATTCATTTGAATACAAATATACAAGATGGGATTCTGAGGCGCAATACCTGAAACCGTATATTTATGTAAACATCAGGCCGTCTGAAACTTGATTTTCGGTTTTCAGACGGCCTTTTCCTTTATAATCCGTACATTATTTTCATACACACAGCAGGTTCTCCATGTCCAACAAACCCACTCTCCTTCTCGTTGACGGTTCTTCTTATCTTTACCGCGCCTATCATGCTATGGGGCAGAATTTGTCCGCGCCCGACGGTGCGCCGACAGGGGCGATGTATGGCGTGTTGAACATGCTGCGCCGGCTGCGTGCGGATTATGTGCATGACTATTGCGCAGTGGTGTTTGACGCTAAGGGCAAAAATTTCCGCCACGAGATGTTCCCCGACTATAAGGCGACGCGCCCACCGATGCCGGACGATTTGCGCCCGCAGGCGGAAGCTTTGCCGGATTTGGTGCGCCTGATGGGCTGGCCGGTGTTGGTGATTCCGCAGGTGGAAGCGGACGACGTTATCGGCACTTTGGCTAAGATGGCTGGCGAAGCAGGGTGGAACGTGGTGGTGTCCACCGGCGATAAGGACATGGCGCAGTTGGTGAATGAGCGCGTGACGCTGGTGAACACGATGAGTGGCGAAACGCTCGACATTGAAGGCGTGAAGGAAAAATTCGGCGTGCGCCCCGACCAAATCCGCGATTATCTCGCGCTGATGGGCGACAAGGTGGACAATGTGCCGGGCGTGGAGAAGTGCGGCCCGAAAACGGCGGTGAAGTGGCTGGAAGCCTACGGCTCGCTGGCCGGTGTGATGGAACACGCTGCGGAAATCAAGGGCAAGGTCGGCGAAAACCTGCAAGCTGCGCTGCCCCAACTGCCGCTTTCGTATGATTTGGTGACGATTAAAACCGATGTGGACTTGCACTCGGAGCTTTCAGACGGCCTCGAAAGCCTGCGCCGCACTTCGCCGAAATGGTCGCAGCTTGCTGTCGATTTCAAACGCTGGGGCTTCCGCACTTGGCTGAAAGAAGCGGAAAGCCGTATGCACGAAGCGGCGGACGGCGATTTGTTCGGCAGCGATACGATAGGCGAACAGGCGGCGTTGGACATGGAAACGTCGTCTGAAAAAATCATAGAACATGCCCCCGCCCCCAAAAAGCTGGATTATCAAGCCGTTACCACCGAAGCGCAGTTTGCCGCCTTGTTGGACAAACTGTCTCAGACGGACAAAATCGGCATCGACACGGAAACCACATCCTTAGACGCGATGAACGCCGCGCTGGTCGGCATCAGCATCGCGTTCCAAGCAGGGGAGGCGGTTTACATCCCCGTAGGACACAGCCTGACTGCCGCGCCCGAACAGCTTGATTTGCAAGACGTATTAGGTCGTCTGAAACCGCATTTGGAAAACCCCGCCCTGAAAAAAATCGGGCAAAACCTCAAATACGACCAACACGTTTTCGCCAATTACGACATCGCCTTGAACGGCATTGCCGGCGATTCCATGCTCGCTTCCTATATTATTGAGAGCCATCTCGGACACAGCTTGGACGAGTTGTCCGAACGCTGGCTCGGCTTGGAAACCATTACCTACGAATCGCTGTGCGGCAAAGGCGCGAAGCAGATCGGTTTTGCCGACGTCGCCATCGGGCAGGCAACCGAATACGCCGCCCAAGACGCCGATTTCGCCCTGCGCCTCGAAGCGCACCTGCGCGCGCAAATGGATACCAAGCAGCTTGAAATGTATGAAAAAATGGAGCTGCCCGTCGCGCAGGTATTGTTTGAAATGGAACGCAACGGCGTACAAATCGACCGCGCCGAACTCGCCCGCCAAAGCGCAGAACTCGGCGCCGAACTGATGAAGCTCGAACAAGAAGCCTACGCCGCCGCAGGCCAGCCGTTCAACCTCAACTCGCCCAAACAGCTGCAAGAAATCCTGTTCGACAAAATGGGCATCCCCACCAAAGGCCTGAAAAAAACCGCTAAAGGCGGCATTTCCACCAACGAAGCCGTGCTCGAACAGCTCGCGCCCGACTACCCCCTGCCCAAAATCATCCTGCAAAACCGCAGCCTGGCGAAACTCAAATCCACCTACACCGACAAACTGCCCGAAATGATTTCGCCCAAAGACGGACGCGTGCATACCACCTACGCCCAAGCCGTCGCCATTACCGGCCGCCTCGCCAGCAACAACCCCAACCTGCAAAACATCCCCATCCGCACCGCCGAAGGCCGCCGCGTGCGCCGCGCCTTCACCGCACCGCAAGGCAGCGTCATCATTTCCGCCGACTATTCCCAAATCGAGCTGCGCATCATGGCGCACCTCTCCGGCGACAAAACCCTCATCGCTGCGTTCCAAAACGGCGAAGACGTACACCGCCGCACCGCCGCCGAAGTATTCGGCATCGCCCCCGAAAACGTCTCGTCCGAACAGCGCCGCTACGCCAAAACCATCAACTTCGGCCTCATTTACGGCATGGGTCAATACGGCCTCGCCAAATCATTGGGCATTGACAACATCTCCGCTAAAAACTTTATCGACCGCTACTTTGCCCGCTACCCCGGCGTCGCCGAATACATGCAGCGCACCAAAGAACAAGCCGCCGCACAAGGCTTCGTTGAAACCCTGTTCGGCCGCCGCCTCTACCTGCCCGACATCCACAACAAAAACGCCAACGCCCGCGCCGGAGCCGAACGCGCCGCCATCAACGCCCCCATGCAAGGCACCGCGTCCGACCTCATCAAACGCGCCATGATAGACGTATCCCACTGGCTTTCAGGCGACCTCATGCAAAGCAAACTGATTATGCAGGTGCATGACGAATTGGTGTTGGAAGTACCCGAAGCCGAACTGGATTTAGTGAAAGAAAAATTGCCGCAGATTATGGCGAAAGTGGACGAAGGGATGTTGAACGTGCCGCTGGTGGCGGAAGTGGGCGTGGGGATGAATTGGGAAGAGGCGCATTGAGGAAGTAGTATGTATTTTAATCGCTATATTTTTGATTGTTATCTGCAAACTGATTCAGCAAGAGAAACTAAAAACTTTTTTGAGAATTTATCTGTATGGGTAAAAGAAGAAAAATGGAAGGAAATATACTCTTATTTATTTAAGCAAGGATATACACAGGAAAGCGAAGGTTATTGGATAGAAACTTTTGTCTTTATACAAAACCTATTAGAAAATTTTTCAGATTGGGAACGTGCTGAGAATATTGAGCAGGCAATTGAAAAGTTTGAAGGATTTGTTGATTCTTTTCTTGCTGAAAGTGATAAAAAGGAATGTAGGAACAAATTGGCATGGTTAGATAGAATTTCATTTTTTTTGTATCTAAAAGACCCTGAACATTATATTCCGTACTTTTTTACTAACCGGTTTTTCTTGTTGGAAAGAGTTTTCCAGTCATTTGATATACCTTTGCCAATACTGCCAAGTAAACAAAAATACCGTGATCGTTTCTTTTACTATGGAAATTTATGCCGAGATATTTACGAATTTCGGAAAAAATATTCATTAGACTATATAGAATTAAATTGTTTTCTATATGATTTTTCGTTAAAAACCCTACCTGAATTTATCAATACCGATGAATTGCCTGATGCGATCAATATTTATATCAGCGGAGGAACCAAAGAGGATACGGATCTATTAAGTAAGAATGGAGAAAAATATCAAACTTTTTGGCAGGGAAATCCGCAAACAAAAATAGGGGATATTATTTTATTGTATAGTTTGTCCCCGTATAGTGGATTGACGGCTATCTTCCGTGCGGTATCTCCTACCTACTATGATCCATTTAGTTACTATCCTGAACGAGTTTGGGTAGGCTTTCCCATAGTCATTCCGACGATTTATTTATCTGAATTGAAAAATAATCCAGTTTGGAAAGAAAAAGGTTTGGTTAAAGCCAATATGCAAGGAGTGAATGGAAGGGAATGTACATCAGATGAATACAATGCAATCATAGAGATTTTAAAATCTAAAGACTTTGATGTTTCTATACTGCCAAAATTACCATTTTTAGACGAGCCTGATTTTGGCAATTTAAGTAATGAGCGGGATGTAGAAATTACTTTACTTGAACCATTATTGAAACAATTAGGTTTTGATGAAGATGATTGGCTGAGGCAGATGACTTTAAGAATGGGGCGTAATGATCGTGTTTTTCCTGATTATGCCCTATTTGCAAATGATCGACGTGGAGAAGAGAATGCTCGATTTATTTGGGAAGCCAAATATCGTATTGCTAATGAAAGACAGTTAAAAGATGCCTTCCTGCAGGCAAAGTCTTATGCTTTGCGTTTGGGGTGTGATGGCTTTGGCTTGGTTGCGCTTGAAGGGGTATGGATTTCAACTCGGCAAGATGACTTTAAGTGGGAGCGATTGCATAAGTTTTCTTGGAGTGAGTTGAAACAAAAAGAAAATTTTTCAAGATTGACAGGATTGGCAGATAAACGTGTATTGATTAAGTAGTTGTAGATTGAATTCAAAATATATCCAAGGTCGTCTGAAAGCCTTTCAAGGTTTTCGGACGACGTTATATTCAGCATTACTAGATTTTAAGAATTTGATTTAATGGCAGCCACTATTTCAATGGGTGTAATTAAAAAATAGTTATGGTATCGAAAATAAAAAATAAATAAGACTGGGAATATAAGATGAAATTGTTACTTGCTTGTTTTTTAATAGCTGTCGCGATTTTCCTTTTCAAGCTTATGAGGCGAAGTACGGCTAAGGAATATGCTCCTGTCCATACTCCTGATCCTATTCAAGCTATTACTCAGTTGGCAGAAGAAGGGAATGTCCATGCCCAATATAAATTAGCTGGGTTATGTTGTAATAAAGAGCCTAAAGATTATCGAAAGGCAGTGCATTGGTATATGAAGGCGGCAGAGCAGGGGCATCTTGATGCGCAATACCTTTTAATAAAGGAGTATTCTAGTTTTCTGACTAACAGGGACTATGAGCAGTTGAAACAGTGGCTGCATGTGAAGGCAGAGGAGGGTATTGTTCAAGCCAAATTCTATTTGGGTGAGCTGTATTTCCAACTGTCAGATTATGAGCAGGCATTGTATTGGTATCGTTTAGCTGGTAATCAGGGATATGGTCCTGCTATGTGCCGATTGGGGCAGATGTATGAGAATGGAACGGGTGTTGCGCAAGACTATAAACAGGCAGAAGAATGGTTTATTAAAGGCGGGCCATATGGCGATGCTCAGTGGCATCTGTTGACGATGTATGAGCATATGGCAAATGAAGGAGATATAGAGGCTCAATATAAATTGGGTTTGCAGTATCGATACGGTGGAAGTGTAGATCAATGGGATCCTTCTTTTGGTATTGATTATAAGCAGGCACTGTCTTTATTTCGTAAATCGGCGGAACAAGGACATGCCGATGCTCAGTTTCAATTGGCTCAGATGTACAATGATGGAGTAGGCGTGACGCAAAATGATGTATTGGCGATTTATTGGTATCGTAAAGCAGCAGAGCAGGGGGTTGCATCAGCTCAGTTTTGTTTGGGCATTAAGTATAAACTTGGCCAAGGTTTTCAACAGGATGACACGCTGGCTCAGGAATGGTTTGAGAAGGCTTATAGCAACGGGTATCCTCGTGAAGAGTCTTAAGGTTCAATAAGTAGTTGCTCAATAATATTAGGCCGTCTGAAAACCTTCTAAACATTTTCAGACGGCCTTTTTCTATGTCGATTATCTATATTCTATTTGCCGTATGCTTTTATTCTCGGCCTTTTGTCTCTTTTTTTCATGAATAATGTTGCCGGTGTTACAATCGGCATATTCTTATTGTTATCAAACAGGTGTTTTATGCAGTTTTTCGGCCTGCTTATTCCTATTATTATCGGCTATTTTCTTGATGAGATGGCCACGGGCGTGATTATTGGGTCGTTGTTTTGGCTGGTTGCTTGGTCGATTGCCAAACAGCGTCAAGAAGAGCGTTTGGCTGAATCTGCTACGGCAGGCGAGAGGATGCAGAAGCTGGAGCAGGAAATCGAGCTGCTGAAACGGCGTTTGTCGGTGTTGGAACATGAGGCTGTCCGTGATGAGGCGAAGGTAGGGCAGGGGCTTGAGGTTCGGCCTGTTGCCGATGTTCAGACGGCCTCTGAGCCACGTCATGTCCAGGTTGAGCCTGAGGCGGAAGCTGCGCCTGTTAAGCAGAAAATTGAAGAGGCGTTTGCCCCTTCTTTTTCTATACCTATTAATCCTGTTTCTGCCAAGGCTGCTGCTTCGTCTGAGCCTGTTGCGGAAGAAGTTGTCGGGGTGGTCGCTCCGGTTGTTGCTGAACAAGCAGGGCTGCCTAAGGAAGAGGTTGTTGTTGCTTCGATGCCGTCTGAAAAAGAAGAAGCGCCATCGCGTCAATTCGTTATCCATAAAGCTCAGTCGGAAGGCGGAGAGTATAAGTTTTCCGACAATCCGATTGTTGCTTGGTTCTTGCGCGGCAATCCGCTGTTGAAAACCGGTATTGTGGTGCTGTTCCTCGGCTTGGCGTTTTTGCTGCGCTATGCCTCCGAGCGGGTTCATGTGCCGGTGGAGTTGCGTTATTTGACTGTGGCTGGCGCGGGTTTGGCGGCGGTGGTCGGTGGCTGGAAGCTGCAAAGCCGTAAGCGTGAATATGGCTTGGTGTTGCAGGGTTTCGGCGTGGCGGTGATGTATTTGACGGCGTTGGCGGCGTTGAAACTGCATCCGCTGCTGCCTGTGTCGGTCGTGTTCGGGCTGATGGTGGCGATGGTTGTGCTGATGGCGTGGCTGGCGGTAAGGCAGAATGCGCAAATTATGGCGCAGGTTGCTTTAATCGGCGGTATGGCCGCGCCTTTGCTGACTTCAGACGGCAGCGGCAATTATTTGGTGCTGTTTTCTTATCTTGCCCTGCTCAACGGCGGTGTGGCCGCGATTGCTTGGTTTAAGGCATGGCGTCCGCTGAATCTGACGGGTTTTGTCGCTACTTTTGCCATTGCCGCGCTGTGGGGCATGCGAAGTTATACGCCGCAACATTTCGCCACTACCGAGCCTTTCCTGATTTACCACTGGCTGCTCTATACCTTTATCGCTTATCTGTTTGCACGTCGTAAGCTGATGGAAAACAGCAAAGACAGCGTTACGCCGATTGCCGACAATGCGACTTTGGAGGAGATTGGCAACAGTATTTATACACACGGCCTGCGCGTGCATGTCCTCGACCATACTTTATTGTTTGGCACGATGGCGGCGGCGTTCGGCCTGCAATACCGCATGGTAGAGCATTGGCCGTCTGCAGATGCGCTTTCTGCATTGGGTTTTGCCGCTGTTTACGGATTGGCGGCGCTGCTGCTGAAACGTCAGCAGGGTTTGTATATTTTGCGTCAGGCGTTTTTTGCGTTGGCGGTGTTGTTCCTCACGATTGCCGTTCCGCTTTATTTTGAACCGAGCAATACGGTCATTTTGTGGAGTGCCGAATCTGCACTGGTTTATTTCTTCGGTCTGCGCCAACAGCGTCCGCATATCCGTTTGGGTGCGCTGATTGTTTATCTCTTGGCGGCGCTGATTCAGCTGGGCAATTATCAGGGCTTCGGCACCGATACCGTTCTGGAAGGGCAGTGGTTTACGACGGTTGTGGTGTTGCTTGGCGGTGCGGCGATTTATTTGCTGTGGTATTTCTCGCGTCGCGAAGGTTCGGCGCAATGGGAAAAATCCGTTCAGACGGCCGTGTTGTCTGCCGCCTTGCTGTACATCTCTATTTTGCCTTTGCTCTTCTTGGCCAACCGCGGCAGCATTGTTGCTCTTTCCGCTTTGGCGGCGGCGTGGGCATTCTGCCGGCGCAAACACGAGCCGAATGTGTTCATCACTTTTACTTTGGGCAATGTATTGTTCGCCCTGTTGTTGCAAAGCAGCATTATTTATGAATCCAAAGGCTTCCTGACCCATCTGTACCTTGTTGCCGCTACACCTTTGCTGTTTGCGGCTGCCTACGCGCTGCAATATCCGCGCGTGCCGGTTGCAAGCGAAAAGCCGGAAGGAAACGAGGTTTACTTTGCGCAGGTTGCAGGCTGGATCATCCTGCTTACTGCGTTGGCAACAGGCAGCTACGCCCTTTATATGCAATGGACAGGCGAGGAAACCCTGTTTACCCAGTTGTGGTTGTGGCCGATATTTGCCAGCTTACTGTTGTTTGCCAAACGTCTGAAATGGGAAGAGCTTCTGCAAACCAATTTGGCATTCTTGCCATTGTTTGGCCTGCATTTCCTCTCCTACCATACCGAACATGCGGTGACGGCCGCCGCATCCTTGCCGCTTGTCGCCGCCACCGTGTTGAACTTCATTATTTTGAACAACTATCCGCGCCATGATCTGTCTTGGTTGCACAAACTCAATATCACGATACTTGGCGTGCTGTGGACGCTTTGGACGGCGCTGTATGTCAGCGAGCGTTTTTACGGCGTTTGGGCGCAGCTCTCATGGCTTGTCGTGCCGCTGGCGATGTGGATTGTTTTCCATACGCAACGCCACCGCGAATTTTTCAGACGGCATCAAGCCATTTATCAGTATTTTGCTATGCCGTTGTGCGCCCTTGCCGCTGCCTGTTGGATGTTGTGGACTAACTTTTCCACGCCGTTCCAACCTTCGCCGTTGCCGTATATTCCCGTGCTCAATCCAGTGGAACTTGCCAGCGCCGGCATGCTTTGGTTTGCCCTGAAATCCCTGCCTGAAGCCTTGCCGCCCGACCTTCGCCGTACTACAGCGACCACTGTCTCCGCCTTGGCATTTATGCTGATCAGCGCAGGCGTGATGCGCGTATGGCATTTCTACGACGGCATTACTTGGCGACTCGACATCATGCTCCAATCCTTCGGTCTGCAAGCTAGCCTCTCCGTCGTTTGGGCAGTAACCGCCATCATCTTGATGGTACTCGGCAACCGCCACAAACAGCGTTCCTACTGGATGACAGGCGCGACGCTGATGGGCATCGTGGTCGTCAAACTCTTCCTGATCGAGCTTTCCAACAGCGGCGGTATCGAGCGTATTGCCTCCTTCATCATCGTCGGCTTGCTGCTGCTTCTGGTCGGCTGGTTTGCACCCGTTCCGCCCAAAGCAGAGAATGATGGCAAACCTAAAGCCTAATCATTAATCCCCAAAGGAAAAGGCCGTCTGAAACCCCATTTAAGTTTCAGACGGCCTGAGACCTTTGCAAAGGATGGTTGAACAAATTATACATTATACCCGTGCAGAAAACGTGCTGCTTCATTGTTCCATTTGACCAAATGATCGCCTTTGGCCGTCAGGTTTTCAGCACCGCGCTCGCCCAAGATAATCTCGGAAGACTGGCGTTTGCCTGTTTTCAACGCAATTTTGGTCGGCAGGTTGTCACGTAGGCGGCCGCTGAGTGTTTTCGCATCGGGGCGTTGCGTTGCCAATAACAGATACATTCCTGCGGAGCGCGCTTTTTGTGCCAGCCGTACCAAATGCCCTTCTGCGTCACTGCTGACATCGATAAGGTCGGCCAGTTCGTCAATCACGATAACAACATATTTTGGACGGGCGTGCTGTGGGACTTCTGCAATATCCTTTGCAGCGTATTCGTCCATCAGGCGGTATCGTTTATCCATCTCGTCAGCAAAAGACGACAATATTTCAGCAGCTTCTTCCGCATCGCTGACTATGCGCCCCTGCCATAAATTCGGACGGTCTTTGAAGGCGGCGAAATCCGCAGAAACTTTGCAATAACACACGACGATTTCCGTTTCATTCTGAGGAGCGAGTTCGAACAGGGAAGCCAGCATTGAGCGCACCAGTACCGATTTCCCAGCCCCCGTTCCCCGCCTACCATCACATGCGGCGCGGTGGCAAAATCTTGAAACACGGGTTCGCCGCGTTCATCCAAGCCGATACACACGGGCAATCTGAACTGCCGTGCCGATGTGCGGTATTGCTGCAAGGCCGTCTGAAACTCATCTTGTCCATATTGCCGCCAAGTATCTTTCGGGCGCAAGATATTGATGTGCCAAGTGTTGGATTCCCCGTGAGTGGTGCGTCCGCAGCGCATTTCGTCATCGCCGATGCCCAATTCGGAGCAAATTTGGCTGTGGTATTTTTCCAAATCCACATAGCGGTCAAACTGCACGCGCAAGCAGTCATAGCGCACGCCGCCGTATTCAGGCTGTATCGTACCGCCTTTGCCGACTGTTTTGTCCAGTGCGGTTTTGAGTTTGATGCAGGTTTGTTCTTCCGTGCCGGAAGCGGCCGGGTGCAGGCTGCCTGAAACGGCAGGGGCAGCACCGTCCGAACCACTGCCCCGGTGTTGCGCCGCCAAGCCGGCCAGTTCGTCAAAGAATATTTTTTTGGCTTCCACGATGCTGCCGTCACAGTAGTCCAAGGCTTTCCGGTAACGTTCCTCCAGCAGTTTCGCGCCGTTGTGCCACGCCAGTTGGATATAGGCAAACAAGTGTTTTTTGGTGAATTTCCGTTCTGGCACTTCGTCAAACATGCGCTGGCTGATGTAGGCTAGCCAAAATTTTTCTTCGCCTTTTTTGCCGTTTTGATTAAAGCAGGTGTTGAACGATGCGATTTCCAAACCACCGTCCATGCTGGGTTTCTGTTCCCAATCTTTGATATTTTTGGTTTTGGCAAAGCAGAAGGCGATGCACAGCCGCGCCCATTCATGGTTCTGCATTTTAGGCAGCACGCCGTCGCTTTCGAGCTGTTTTAGGATTTTGGCTGCTTCGCCGCTGGATTTGATGTGGGTGTTTTCGGTCAGCGTTACCCAGTATTTGTCGTTGCAGATTTTGTCGTCGTCCAATTCGTACATGGCGTTTCCCTTTATTCAAAATAGGCGTGCGGGGTAACGGTGGCGCATTTTCCGCCACCTTGCAGGCTTTGCGAACGGATAAGGTAGCTTTTGCCGATGCGCCCCTGTGCGTTGAGCTTTTGATAGGCTTCGGAACCGATTTCGGCACTCTGCACCAGAATAATCACTTGGCGGTTCAGATTCATCCAGTATTGCACCAGGTTGTTGCAATGGCGCGTGTCCAAAGATGTGAGCGGGGTGTCGACCACGAAGGGGACCTGGTAGTCGGTAATTTCGGCCAGTGCGGCAATCAGGGTCAGCACCAGTATTTTCTTTTCACCGTGCGAAAGCGGCTGGAAGTCGATAGCCGTACCGTTTTGGCTGTACAGAGACAGGCTGCCGTCTTCGCCGATTTCGATGTCGCCGATTTGTTTGTCATGGGCGATTTTCTTGTGCAGGCTGCTTACGGTTTTGCGGAATGCATCCAGTTTGCTGCGGCGCAGTTGCACGGCCAAGTCGTCTATCAGACGGCATACGGCTTCGGCGCGCTCGGCCTTTTGTTGTTTGGGCAGGCTGTCTATCAGTGCCTGTTGCAGGGTTTCCCATTCGGTTTTCAGGCGGTTGGCTTCGGTTTGGCTGCGCTCGATGCTGTTTTGCGCGCCGCCGAGTTTTTGGTTGGCTTCGGCCAGCTCTTTCTGAACGCGCTCCAATTCTTCGCGCAGGCGGTCGGAATCGGCAAGGCTGTCTTCCTGCTGTTCGTAGCGGCGTTTCAGCTCGGCCAGTTTGGTTTCCTGACGGTTTTTCTCTTTGTTTAGGCTGCCGAGGTCGTTGTCAGGCGATGTGATGCGGGCGATGTTGTCGGAGGCCGCCTGAAAGCCTGCATCGTCCAAGTAATTATGCTGCATGGGGTCAGATGCATCTGGCGGCAGTTTATCGAACAGAACGTTCCATGATTCGTTCAGAGCACGTTTGAGCAGTTCGTCTTTCAGGATTTTCGGCGTCAGTAGTTCCAGCGTGTTGGGATTGGTGGAAAACGCTTGCCAGAATTCTTCCAACCGGTGCGCGTTCTGCTCTTTGCCCTGCTCGTGCAGCAGGCGGCGGTAATCACCGTGAAGCTGCGTTTTCAGGGCAGCGATATCGTTTTCAGGCAGTAGGGCAAGCGGCAAGGCTAACAAGGCTGCCTGAATGCTTTGGTTCAGTTGGGTGGTTTCGGTTTCGCACTGTTCGATTTGGGCAATCAGCTCTTTGGAATGCTGCGTGCTGCCCGCGCCCCGCAACCGCATCTGCAAGTCGTCCTGCCGAGTTTCGGCTTCCTGCTTCTGCCGCTGCCACTGTTGCAGGGTTTCGGTATGACGCGCCAACTCTTCAGAGGCAGCCTGAAAACGGCGTTCGGCTTCAGAAAGCTGCTCTTTCTGCCTGCCACCCGCCTTTTCGCTGTATAGCTTCTGCCCGTATTCCCTCACGTCTGCCTGCAAGACTTTAAGCAGGTCGATGCCCAAAAGTTTGTTCAGCGCACTGCTCATCCAGCCGCCTGCGCCGAACTGTTTGGCGATATTGACCAGCTGTTCCCCGTCAAAAAAGAAAAACGTGGAATATTCGGACGGCAGGCCGTAATCTTCCAGATAGTCTTGGATTTCTTCGCCCGAAATGGGGTGCAGGCTGCCTTTGTCGGACGAATACAGCATCAGTTCGTTAAACTCTTCCCGATAACGGCCGTGATGGTCGAAATGCCATTTGCGGACGATGCGGATGCCCTGTTCGTCGAACGTGCCGGTTTTCATCAAATCCATTTCTAACACCATCTCGTAGGATCTAGCCATTTGGGCGGCGGCTTCCTTGTACAGCGACTGACTGATGAAGTCATGGTATTTGAATTTGCTGTCGCCCAGTCCGGCGCGTTGGAAATTGGCAATCGCGTCTTTGTCGTACAGGCACAGGTAAATCGCTTCCAGCAGCGTGGTTTTACCGTGCCCGTTTTCCGCCCCGACCAAAATCAGGTTTCGCCCTTTTTCAGGTGGGGGAAATTCAAATTCGGCTTCGGCGTAGGATTTGAAATTTTTCAGTTTTATCCGTTTGATATACACCTTATTCCCCCCATAAATCCTGTTGTTCGAAGATTTTGTCCAGCTTCTGCTTCATGCCGCCGTATTTGTCACCCTTGCGCCGCACCTGACGCGCCCAAGCAAGAAGCTCCGCCGCCGCTTCCATTTTGACATTGTGTTTTTTGGCGGCCACTTCCAGCAAATGGCGCGCGTCGTGGTCGCGCCACAGCAGTAGGTCGGCAATTTGTGCTTCGGTTTCCGGGTTCATCGTCTGTCTCCTTGTTTCAAAATATCTTCCGTCCAAATCTGTTTGATTAGGTCGATTTCGTCCTGCGAAATCAGTTCTTCGCCGAAAGCAGCCTGCACTTTTAGCAGCTTCGCCAGCATTTCCTGCCGCGCCTTGATGGTGAACGGGCCGGGGATGTGTTTGCCGCCTTTGAACGTAAGTTTTCCGTTGCGCCGTTCGGCCTGGCGGTATTCGGGTTTGTTGCGGATGTCCACCAGCCAGTCGCGGTATTCGATTAACGGTGTGAATTCGGTTTTCCCCGCATCCACAAATCCTTGCAGGCTTCTATCTTTATTGACCACCGTACACGTCCAACAGCCGAAACGGCTAGAGTTGGTGCCACAGCCAGGGGCTTCTTCCTGCGACAGTACAATCGGGCATTCGCCGCCAGCGGCTTCGCGGTAGAGCTTGATTAAATCGCTGTGTGCGCCTCCCCAGGGCGGGTCGTTGGCAGCAAGGAATTCCCACACGTCGTCGGTACTCAAATCGACAATCGGTCGGTACACCAACGCGTTTTTCAAATCACTGTGCGGAGTCAGATTGCTGTTTTCCAAGTTTTGGTGGCTTTCGATACTTGCTTTGCGGGTGGCAGATTCGTCTTTGCGCACGCCCAGTACGATGATGGCTTTGCCGTTTTCGTTTACTTTTTGCAGGATGTAGCCGCTAGTAGGCTGGATTTTCAGGCGGTCGGTGCACCAGCGCATTGAGCGGTTGGGCGTGGGGTAGCCTTTGCCAATGAGTAGCGTCCAAAAGGTGTCCTGCAATTTCGGCACGGTGATTTCGCCGCTGACGGGCAGCCTGAAAATTTCAGCGGCACGCAGAATTTCTGCCAAAGATTGGCGCATGTGTTTCACTACCAGCGGGCTTTCCACCAGCGTGTCGTTGGAAATGAAGAACACCTGCCGCGTCCGCAGCATCGGCGGCAGCGAAAGCAGCATGTCAAACACCAAATGGGCGACAAGGGTGCTGTCCTTGCCGCCTGAAAAGGTAACAATCCAAGGGTAGTGCTGCGTTTCGCTCAAATATTCTTCAGTGATGTTTTGGCGTATAGCGTCGAACGGGTTGGCAGGGTGTATGGGTATTACGGTCATTTTTATACATATTTCTTATTTGCACCTAAAACAGGTGCATGCGTGATTGTACCTAAAATCGGAGCGCATGAGAAATATTCGTTTGTCGGTACACTCTGCCGAACACACCTATTTGCGACAACTCCTTATCCGCAGAAGATTGGATTTGGGGTTGTCGCAGCGTGCATTGGCGGAACGGATGAATGTGGTGCATTCGTTCGTAGGAAAAGTGGAAACAGGTGACAGGCGGCTGGATATCTTTGAGTTTATTGATTATTGCCGCGCATTGAATTGGCAACCGGAGGAGGTATTGCAAAGTTTGCAGAAGGAAGCGGTATGAAAGATTTGGCAGCATTATTAAAATATGCGGAACAATTCCGCAGCCTGCATACAAGTTTTACACAAGCAAACAACCGTGCCCCGCATAAATTCATCCTTCTATACAGTTTATGCCTGCTGTATGAATCAGGCAGCCTGCACACAGAAAAAATTGATTTTTCGGATACGCTTTTGGAAGAATGGCAGGCAATATTCAGACAGCAATGGCAGCGGTGGGTGGCAAACGCATACCACCAAGAAAATTTCGGCATGCCGCTCTACCACATGAGGACCGAGCCGTTTTGGTATTTTTGTGTCAAACCTGGTATGGAAGATGCATTCGAACAAAAAAACCGCATGAAGGCTTTATCCAGCCTGCGTCAAACTGTTTCGGGCGTAGAAATCGATGCACTACTCGCACGGCTGCTTCGGCAGGCCGAAACGCGGGTGGTGCTGCAGGATGTGCTGTTGGCACAATTGTTTGAAATCTTATGAGCAGGGAAACGAGTGAAATTTAAAGTGCAGGCTGCTTTTTCATCACCCCAAAAGCAGCAGCCGTAGGTCGGATTCTCGAATCCGACATTTTCCAACAGCGTTTTTTTCGGAAACGATAGACGCGTCAATGTTTTTGTTGGATACGAGTATCCAACCTACATTTCTACTTCTGGATTCCCGCCTGCGAGGGAATGACGGCGGAGGTTTCGGCAAAATTGCTCCTCCCGTTTTCAGACGGCCTTTATCATTCCAAGCTTTCTAATTTCTACATCTCTTCCAATTTCGCAAACTTGGTGTCCAACTCTTTCACGCCCTGTTTGCCGAAGTTGATGGTCAGTCGGGCGGATTCGCCTTTGTCTACGGCATCGATGATGACGCCGGTGCCGAATTTGGCGTGGCGGACGTTTTGGCCGATACGGAAGCCTGCGTAGGTTTGGGGCTGTTTGAAGTCGTCGATGATTTTGTCCCGTTGTACGGTGGTTTGGCGTGTGTTGCCGTAGCTGTCGAAGGCGGGTTTTTTGACGGACAGGTAGTGCAATACTTCGGGTGGGATTTCTTCGACGAAGCGGGAGACGATGCCGAATTGGGTTTGTCCGTGCAGCATGCGTTGTTGCGCCATGGTGATGTAGAGGCGTTTTCGGGCGCGGGTGATAGCGACGTACATGAGGCGGCGTTCTTCTTCGAGGCCGCCGCGTTCGGCAAGGCTCATTTCGCTGGGGAAGCGGCCTTCTTCCATGCCGGTGAGGAAGACGGCGTTGAATTCCAAGCCTTTGGCTGCGTGGACGGTCATGAGTTGGACGGCTTTTTCGCCTGCGCCTGCTTGGTTTTCGCCGGATTCGAGGGCGGCGTTGCTGAGGAAGGCGAGGATGGGGAAGGCGGGGTCGTCTGAAATGTTTTCGGGCAGGGTTTCAAAGTTGCTGTCTTCGGGTTTGAACTCGATGGCGGCGTTGACGAGTTCGTCAAGGTTGTCGAGGCGGTCTTGGTTGTCGCCTTTTTGGGTTTTGTAGTGTTCGGTCAGGCCGCTGTCTTTGAGGATGCCGACGATGATTTCGGATAGGGGCATTTGTCCGACTTGGTTGCGCAGGGCTTCAATCAGGCGGACGAAGGCGGCGATTTTGGTGGCTTTTGCGCCGGCATTGCAGGCTGCCTGCCAAAGGGTGATGCCTTGTTCGTTTGAGGCCGTCTGAAGGTTTTCAATGGTGCGTGCGCCGATGCCGCGCGGTGGGAAGTTAATCACGCGCAAGAGGGCGTTGTCATCGTCGGGATTGACGGCGAGGCGCAGGTAGGCGAGGGCGTGTTTGATTTCTTGGCGTTCGTAAAAGCGCAGGCCGCCGTAGATTTTGTAGGGGATGCCGCTGCGAAACAGGCTTTGTTCGATAACGCGCGATTGGGCGTTGCTGCGGTAGAGGACGGCGATTTCGTCCAAATTCCAGCCTTCGCGTTCGAGGGCTTTGGTTTCGTCAACGATGAATTGGGCTTCTTCGAGGTCGGTAAAGGCGGAGTAGTAGCGGATTTTGTCGCCTGCTTCGGCGTCGGTGCGCAGGTTTTTGCCGAGGCGTTCGTCGTTGTTTTCGATGACGGCGTTGGCGGCGGCGAGGATATTGCCGACGGAGCGGTAGTTTTGTTCGAGTTTGACGGGCGCATCAATGTGGAACTCTTCCATCAGCGCGGTCATGTTGCCGACGTTTGCGCCGCGGAACCGGTAAATGCTTTGGTCGTCGTCACCGACGGCAAAAATGGCGGCGTTGTTGCCGGCAATCAGTTTCAGCCAGGCGTATTGCAGCTTGTTGGTGTCTTGGAACTCGTCGACCAGAATGTGGTTGAAGCGGTTTTGGTAGTGTTGGCGCAGGATTTCGTTGCTTTGCAGCATTTCGTAGCTGCGGAGCATGAGTTCGGCAAAATCGACCACGCCTTCGCGTTGGCAGATTTTGTCGTATTCGGCGTAGCACTCAATCATGCGGCGCGTGTGCGGATCGGGCGCGCTCAACACGGAAGCGCGCAAACCGGATTCTTTTTGCGCGTTGATAAAGCCTTGCAATGAACGCGGCGCGATGATTTCTTCGGCGATGTTGAGGTTTTTGAGCAGGCGTTTGATCAGGGAAAGCTGGTCGCCGCTGTCGAGGATTTGAAAGGAAGAGGGCAGGCCGGCATCGCGGTGGTGCAGGCGTAGAAAGCGGTGGCAGAGACCGTGGAACGTACCGAGCCACATGGCGCGGACGTTGACGGGAATCATCGCGCCCAAACGGGTTTGCATTTCTTTGGCGGCTTTGTTGGTAAATGTTACCGCCATAATGCTGTGTACGCTGGCTTGCCCGCTTTGCAAAAGCCATGCGATGCGCGTGGTCAGCACGCGCGTCTTGCCGCTGCCCGCGCCTGCCAAAACGAGGGCGGATTGCGGCGGCCAGGTTACGGCGGAGAGGTGTTCGGGGTTTAAGCCTTGCAGCAGATTGGGGGCGGATTCGTTAGGAAACATGAAGAGGCCGTCTGAAAATAAATGGGAATGCGATATTTTAAAGGAAATACAAAAGGCCGTCTGAAAAGATGTTTCAGACGGCCTTTGCGTTGGAAGCCGATTAGAACGGACGTACTTCCAAACCGAACATACGGCGCGCGGTGTTCAGCATTTGGCAGCTGAAGCCCCACTCGTTGTCGTACCATGCGAACACTTTAACCATTTTGCCTTCGGTTACTTTGGTCAGCGTAGAGTCGAATGTGCTGGCTTGGGTGGTGTGGTTGAAGTCCATAGAAACCAGCGGCAGGGTGTTGTAACCCAAAACGCCTTTCAGACGGCCTTCTTCGGAAGCGGCTTTCATCAGCGCGTTGATTTCTTCGACAGAAGTCTCACGGCTTGCCTGGAAGCTCAGGTCAACCAGGGAAACGTTGACGGTCGGTACGCGGATGGCGAGGCCGTCGAGTTTGCCTTTCAGGGCTGGCAATACCAAGCCGACGGCTTTTGCCGCGCCGGTTTTGGTCGGAATCATGTTTTCCACGCCGCTACGCGCACGGCGCAGGTCTTTGTGGCGTACGTCGGTGACGGTTTGGTCGTTGGTCAGCGCGTGGATGGTGGTCATCACGCCGTTTACGATGCCGATGTTTTCGTTCAACACTTTGGCCACGGGCGCCAGGCAGTTGGTGGTACAAGACGCGTTGGAGATAACGGTCATGTCGCCGGTAATCACGTCGTCGTTTACGCCGTAAACGATGGTTGCGTCAACGTCATCGCCGCCGGGAGCGGAAATCAGTACTTTTTTCGCGCCGCTTTCCAAGTGGATTTTGGCTTTCTCTTTGCTGGTGAACGCGCCGGTACATTCCATGACCAGGTCAACGCCCAATTCGCCCCATGGCAATTCGGCAGGATTGCGGGTGGAGAAGTAAGGGATTTTTTTACCGTCGATGATGAGGTGTTTCTCATCGTGGGAAACTTCAGAGTTGAAGCGGCCGTGAACAGTGTCGAATTTGGTCAGGTGAGCATTGGTCTCGATGCTGCCGCTGGCGTTGATGGCAACGATGTCAAGTTGGTCTTGCAGTTTGTAGTCGAAAATAGCGCGCACTACTTGGCGGCCGATGCGGCCGTAACCGTTGATGGCAACTTTGATACCCATGGCTTTTCCTCTTCTTTTGGGTTTGGGTTGTGGATTGAATGGCGGCAATTATAGCAAAAATGTAGTGCTGTGTAATTAATGTTTTATTGAAATTTTTTGATTCGATTATTTTTGATTGTGGATAATTAGAGTAGAAATACGGGTTTAAAATTAATATTATTTTGGATTTTTTATTATTTTATTTTTTATTCATTTTATTTTTGATATTTTATGCTTATTTTAAATGATGGTGATGAAGGGCGCAGAAAAAGGTGGATTGTTTTTGTTTATATTAAACAGAATTTGAGGACGGTTTCTTGATTACAACATGCAACAGTGAAATTTTCAGACGGCCCGGATGGGACGGAAGGAAAACAGGCCGTCTGAAACATTTTGATGACGGGGATTTGAATGCGTTGGGTTGCCGCTTTTCCCTACGGGATAAGGGGAAGGCGGTTTGCGGCAAGGGTGGTTGTCAGTGGGAAGGGGAGGAAAAAACGGGGCTTGAGTGTTGCGTTTGGCTTGTATATAAAGAAGTGTATGAAGATTTTAGTCGTAGTGCATGAAGATTTTCCTTGCGATTTTAATGCAATACTGACTTGCCAACAGTGTTAAATTTTTTTACGATAAGGTCAGATTATGTTTGCATGGCCATAAGCGGTGCATTCTTTAAATACCGGATATTATCCTTGTCCGAATATCTATTTTAACCGGCCGCTTTGTCCGGCCTGATTTCTAAATATATACGCGCAAGGCCGGGAGGCCTTGACGACACTCGATTTTTAAGAGGTTCATTGTGTCAAATTCTCAATCCAGCGAACGCGCGACGTTTAGCAGTCGCCGTGCCTTTATGTTTGCCGCCATCGGCTCGGCCGTGGGCTTAGGCAACATTTGGCGTTTCCCTTACATCGCCTTCGACAACGGTGGCGGTGCTTTCGTCCTCCCTTATTTGGTTGCGCTGTTGACGGCAGGTATTCCGCTGTTGCTGCTTGACTATGCCATCGGCCACCGTTACCGCGGTTCGCCTCCTTTGGCCTTCCGCCGCCTCGGCCGTTGGTTTGAGCCGGTGGGTTGGTGGAACTTCCTGACCAACGTCATCATCTGTATCTACTACGCCGTGATTGTCGGCTGGGCGGCAAGCTATGCCTATTATTCTTTGACTTCGGCGTGGGGTGCGGATCCGCAGGCATTCTTCTTCAAAGACTTCCTGCAAATGGCCGATGCCAAAGACTTGGGCTTGGACTTTGTCGGCAAAGTGGCCGGTCCGTTGATTGCCGTGTGGGTGTTTACGCTGGCGATTATGGCTTTGGGCGTGCAAAAAGGCGTGGCCGGTGCGTCCACATTCTTCATGCCTTTGTTGGTGGTGATGTTTGTCATCATGGTGGGCATTGCGCTGACCTTGCCGGGCGCAGCAAAAGGTTTGGACGCTTTGTTTACGCCTGATTGGAGCCGATTGTCCGATCCGAAAGTCTGGGTAGCCGCATATGGTCAAATTTTCTTCTCGCTCTCCATCTGCTTCGGCATCATGATTACTTATTCTTCTTACCTGAAGAAAAAAACCGACTTGGGCGGCACAGGCTTGGTTGTCGGCTTTGCCAACAGTAGCTTCGAGTTGCTCGCCGGTATCGGCGTATTTGCCGCATTGGGCTTTATGGCTCAAGCCGCAGGCAAGGAAGTCAGCGAAGTGGCATCCAGCGGTATCGGCTTGGCGTTTATCGCGTTCCCGACCATCATCAACCAAGCCCCTATGGGCGCGTTGATCGGCGTGTTGTTCTTCGGCTCGCTGGTGTTTGCGGGGGTAACTTCCATGATTTCCATCGTTGAAGTGATTGTGGCCGCGATTCAAGACAAAATGAACATCGGCCGTGTCAGCGCAACGATGATTGCAGGCGTTCCTATGGCGATTATTTCCACCTTGCTGTTTGGTACGACCACTGGCCTGCCTGTGTTGGATGTATTGGACAAATTCATCAACACCTACGGCATTGTGGCTGCCGGTTTTGTTTACGTTTTGGCAATTGTCTTGTTGAACAAGCTGCCGGAACTGCGTAATCACTTGAACGCGCTGTCTTCCATCCGTGTCGGCAAAGTGTGGACAGCCAGCGTGGTGGTTACTGTCGCCATGCTCGGCTATATGCTTTATCAGGATACTGCCGGCCTCTTAAAAGAGAATTACAGCGGCTACCCTGACAGCTTCCTCAATATCTTCGGCTGGGGCATGGTAGGCGCCATCCTCATATTGTCGGTCTTGCTGTCGTTCTTGCCGTGGAAACACGGTCAGGGCTTCAACGTCAAAGACGAACATGAACACGAACGTGAAGGAGAAGAATAATGAGTACTTCAGCTATTGTCATGATGCTTGTCGCACTGATTGTCATTTGGGGCGGATTCATCGTCTCCGTCTTGCGCCTGCCTAAAGAATAAGGCTTGAGCAAATGAAAGGGCCGTCTGAAAGTCATTTTTCAGACGGCCTTTTTGCCACACAGCAAGGGGACGGAAGAGGGTGAATCATCTTGGTGGAAGGCATGGGCGAGATTTTTAATAATGGATGACCGGGTATGATGTATAAATTATATCTATTTGTTTTAAAAGGATTTAAATCCGATTATCGTGTTAATAAACCGTTGTTCCCTTCAATCTTTGCCCACTGTTTTCTTTGTTCTAGAATAAAGTCTGCAATGCCTTTTATAAGGCATTAGGTACAGTATCCGTTTATTTGTTAAGGAGAATTTCATGGCTAAAGTACATCAACCAAGTAAAGAAGGTGATTCCGAAGATTTTGTTATCCGCCTCGATCCGCGCGAGTGGGACGGTACTTTTTCAGGAGAAGGCAAAGGTCCTAATGACGGCTATGACGATGATCATACTATCCGCCTTGATCCGCGCGAGTGGGACGGTACTTTTTCAGGAGAAGGCAAAGGACCTAATGACAGCTATGATGATGACCATATCATCCGCCTCGATCCGCGCGAATGGGAAGGTTTCGAGCCTGCGCAGCCGGCCGCGAAGCCGATATTGGAATCCAAAGCTTTCGATGGTGATGAACTTTTGAGCCGTGCCTTTGGTGAGGCTGATCCTCTTGATTCTTCTGCCGGTCTTTCCTCAGACAATGCGACCTATTCAAGCAATGGTACAGGTTCATCTGCGTTGGATACCATTCATGATTTAGCAGAAGCTTCTATTTTCAAACTGTAATCGTTCCATAATATAAAAGGCCGTCTGAAACCGATATATGTTTCAGACGGCCTTTTGTGTATGGTCATCAGGACGGGGCCTAACTCATCATCCAGATTACCAAATGCACCATGGTCGGACCAAACAATACCATAAACAGTCCGGCTAAAATCATGGTCAGGCTGGCCATCACGCCTTCGGTTTCGTGGCGTTGTCCGGCACGCGATGTGCCGAAGCCGTGGGCGGCATTGCCGAATGCCACGCCGTTGGCGGTGTGGAAACGGATGCGGGTAAAGGCCAAAAACAGGTCGCCAAATATCATGCCGACAAAGCCGGTGATGATGGTGAACAGGGAAACGAGCGAGGCGGAGCCGTGGATTTCGCTGGCGAGGACGACGGCAAACGGGGTGGAGATAGAACGCGCCATCAGGCTGTTGGTCACTTCGTTGTTGAAGTGGAACATATGGCTCATGAGGAATGCGCTGACTACGCCGACAAACATGCCCACCATAATGGCGATGGAGAGGATGGGTAGTTGGCGGCGGATGACTTCGCGGTTTTCATAAATGGGGACGGCAAAGGCAACGGTAACCGGAGTGAGCAGGAAGACGATGCCTTGGGTATATTTGTGGTAGGTGTCGTAATTGACGCCGAATGCCAGCAGCAGGAGGATGGTGCTGACGGAGACGGTAACGACGGGGGAGAAAATCATTAAGGGTTTTTTGCGGTGGATTTTTTTGGCAACGACATAGGCAAAGCAAGTCCAGATGAAACAGGCGAGGGCGGTGTAGTCCATTTTTATTCTCTATTTTTAGGAGTGGAGTTTTTTGTAGAGGCGGCGTTTCCAGCGGTAGCAGAAATCGAGGGTCAGGGCGGTGCTGATCATCACGAGCGCAGTGCCGACGGCGATGGTCAAAATCAGCTGCCAACCTTCGGACATCAGCAGGTCTTGATATTGCAAGACGGAAACCATGATGGGGATGAAGAAAAAGACGAGTTCGCCCAATGCCCATTTTGCGCCGCGGTCAACCATGCCCGGGCGGATGATGCCGAGCCCCAAAAGGGCGAGCATGAGGAACAAGCCCAATACGCCTGAAGAAATAGGCAGATGCGTGAAGCGGACGATAAGGTCGGAAACGCCCCATACTGCGCCGATGATGGCAAGCTGCAAGGCCGTCTGAAAAAATCTGTTGAGAGAGTCCATGATATGGGTGTGTGTTGAATGAAAGGCTTGATTATAGAAACCTGGTTTCTGCATAATATGAATTATTAAACGAATAATCATGCCTTAGAGGAATAATGGACTTCAAAAGCCTGTATTGTTTTGCCGAACTCATCCGCCTGCAAAGTTTTTCGGCCACGGCTTCCGCGTTGAATTTGACGCAGCCGACGGTCAGCAAAATCATTCAGGCTTTGGAAGAAGAATTGGGCGTGCCGCTGTTGTGCAAAGAAAACGGACGCAAAAAGCGGCAGGTGCAGCCGACCGCAATCGGCGAAGAAGTCTATCGCCACGCGTTAAACCTTTTACACGAACGCGATTTGCTGCTGGCCCGCATTGACGATTACCGCCATGTCAAAAGCGGGACGCTGCGTTTGGGTTTGGCTTTGTTTGGCAGCGATTTGCTCAGTCATGCGCTGTTTGATTTCCACCAAAAATGGCCGGACATCGAATTGTCGTTTTTGGAACAAGGCTCGCTCGCCATCGAGCAATCATTGCGCAACAACGAACTCGATGCCGGACAGCTGCTCGCGCCGGTTCACGAAGACTTCGACAGCATTACCTTGTGCGACTATCCGCTGGTGGTCTTGATGCCGAAAAATCGGGCGAGACACGATGCGCTGACGCTCAAAAGCCTGCAACACGAGCCCTTCATTCTGTTCGGCGCCGGCTTTTCCCTCAACGAAACCATTCAGACGGCCTGCCGCAATCAAGGTTTTACGCCCAACGTTGTCTGCCGTACCGGACAATGGAATTTGGTTGCCGACATGGTGGCGCACAATATGGGCATTGCCCTGCTGCCCGAATACTATGCCCGAAAAATCAATCCCGATGTCTTTGCCGCCATTCCTTTGGTCGAACCCGAAATCCGCTGGCAGCTCACCATGGCATGGAAAAAACACCAACGCCCGACGCCGGCCTTAAGGGCTTGGTTGGACGTGGTCAGGGAAGCGTTCGGCAGGCGAAACAAATAAAATCAAATCATCAGGCCGTCTGAAAAAAAGGGGTGTCGTTATCACCCGGTTTCAGACGGCCTTTCCCGTTAAAAATGGTAAAACGGCCTAAAAAAGAGTAGAATATGCACCGTTTACAACTCTGCGCCTCTCAGCAGGCTCGAATTATGGACCTTCCCAGTTCGCCTTTGAACTTCCCATCAGACACACAACAACCATAATCATCCCGCCGAAATGCCTCCCCGCGTCCGGCGGGCGGAGCATTTATGAGCATCGAACAAACCCCTCCGAATCTCGACCATACCCCCGACAATGAAGCGGTGGAAGACCGCATTTCTGACGATCGCATCTCTGACGATATCGACCGCATCCACGCCTTATGCGAAATCCTCGAGCCGTCCTTCGAACAAATCGAAGCAGGCGTGCCGATTGAAGACGCAAGCCTGCGCGACAAGTTCACCGAGCTGACCGTCCTCTTGGCCGAGTTGCACCCTGCCGACGTGGCCGCCGTCTTGGAATCCCTGCCGCCGCGCGAGCGTAACATCGTTTGGCTTTTGGTCGCCCCTGAAGACGACGGCGAAGTGTTGCTGGAAGTATCCGACGCCGTACGCGAAACGCTGATCGAGTCCATGGACAAAGACGAGCTGTTGGCCGCCGTCGATGATTTGGACGCAGACGAATTGGCAGAACTGGCAGACGACCTGCCGCACCAAGTGGTGTACGAAGCGCTGCAAACGCGTGATGAAGAAGAACGCGAGCAGGTCAAAGCGGCGATGTCTTACGAAGATAACCAAGTCGGCGCGATTATGGACTTTGAATTGGTCAGCATCCGCGCCGATGTGGCGTGTGAAGTCGTGTTGCGCTACTTGCGCCGTTTCGACAGCCTGCCCGACCATACCGACAAGATTTTCGTGGTTGATGAAAACGACGTGTTGCAAGGCGTGTTGCCCATCCGCAAACTCTTGGTCGCCGACCCCGAAGACATGGTGGCGGACGTGATGGCCACCGATGTCGTGCGCTTCCGTCCCGAAGACGACGTGGAAGAAGCGGCACAGGCGTTTGAACGTTATGACTTGGTCACCGCGCCGGTTGTCGATGAAAACAAAAAGCTGATCGGCAGGATCACCATTGACGAAATGGTGGACGTGATCCGTGAAGAATCCGAAGCCGACATGTTTAACATGGCCGGTTTGCAAGAAGAAGAGGACTTGTTCGCCCCGATTTGGGACTCGGTGAAAAACCGCTGGATGTGGCTTGCCATCAACCTGTGTACCGCCTTTATCGCCAGCCGCGTAATTGGCGCATTTGAAGGCAGTATCGAGAAAATCGTCGCACTGGCTGCGCTGATGCCCATCGTCGCCGGCATCGGCGGCAACTCCGGCAACCAAACCATCACCATGATCGTCCGCGCCATGGCAATGGGACAAATGACCAGTACGCAGGCAGGCCGCCTGCTGAAAAAAGAAGTCGGCGTCGCCCTCGTCAACGGCATTATTTGGGGCACGGTAATGGGCGTGATTTCATGGCTGCTCTACGGCAACATCGGCATCGGTTTGGTCATGGTGGCCGCGATGACCTTGAACCTTTTGCTGGCCGCGACCGTCGGCGTCCTCATTCCCGTCATGATGGACAAAGCCGGACGCGACCCGGCATTGGGCAGCTCGGTGCTGATTACCGCGGTTACCGACTCCGGCGGCTTCCTGATTTTCTTGGGATTAGCAACCATGTTCCTGTTGTAATAGGAAAAAAAAGACGTGTTCGATACGTCCTTTTCAAACCGTTTAAAAGGCCGTCTGAAATTTCAATTTTCAGACGGCCTTTGCTGTTTTTTAAAGCTTTACATCATGAGGGCGTTTAGTTTTGGGGCTGACGTAGATTAGCCCCTTGTTTAAAGCGAAGTCAGAAAAGTCAGAAATCCCAATATCACGCCGACTGCGTTGGGTATAATCAGAATCCAGTCTTTCCGGGGTTCTTTGCTCCAACCGTACAAAACCCAAATCAGACAGGATACTGCTGCAAACAGGGGTTGCCACGGCCGCGCCTTTGCCCCTTGCATATTGGCGATAATTTGGGGGATATAGGCGACAAATACGAAAATACCTATTGCCGCTCCTATGCTGCCGACAACGGTATTGAATTTTGCTTTGCTTATCATGCTGGTAAGTCTCCTTTTAATATGAAAATCGAGGCGGTAGATAATATGGGCAGGCTGACTCAGCCGAGGGAACAGCCGCAGCCGCAATGATGTTCGTGGCCTTGGCCATGTTCGTCCGAATCTTCGGCAAGCAGGGCTTCGTAGTCGCCGCTTTCAATCAGGCTGACCAGTTCTGCCGGACTTTCCGCGCCTTCTACCTAGTCGCAGGATAAATAACTCTATTCTACCGCAAAATATGTATGTCATCATCCATCATTTGGCCTTGGCTGCCGATGAGGTTTTCGAGGGCTCTGTCGAGCTGGACGAAAGCTATTTCGGCGGACAGCGTAAAGGCAGACGTGGTCGCGGCGCGGCAGGAAAAGTGGTTGTCTTTGGTATTCTGAAACGCAACGGACGGGTCTATACCGTTGTGGTGGATAATGCCAAGTCTGAAACGTTACTCCCCGTCATCAAAAAGAAAATCATGCCGGACAGCATTGTTTACACGGATAGCCTGAGCAGCTACGACAAGTTGGATGTGAGCGGTTTCATCCATTACCGCATCAACCATTCCAAGGAATTTGCCGACCGTCAGAACCACATTAACGGCATTGAGAATTTTTGGAATCAGGCAAAGCGCGTCTTGCGAAAATACAACGGAATCGATCGCAAATCTTTCCCGCTGTTCTTGAAAGAATGCGAATTTCGATTTAACTTCGGCACACCGTCTCAACAGCTTAAAATCCTGCGGGATTGGTGTGGAATTTAGGGCTAATCTACGTCAGCCCCTTAGTTTTTGATGACGTTTACGGCGTAATGGGCAGTAGTGTTACGGCGGGCTTGGGCGCGCATCATATAGACCTGCACTTTATATTTGCCCGATTGGGTAGCGATACCGTCAAATTTATCGCCTTGTGCCGAACCGTTAAATACGGCTTCATCGTCTTTGGGTGCCCATACGTTGAAATAGGCGTTAGGGCTGCCGGTTTTACTGATGCGCAGGCGGTCGCCCTTGCGTACGGAGAACAAATGCTCGGCGGTTTGATAGCCGGTGATTTTGCCGGAAAAACGCTGCTTGGTTTGTTTGTGTGCCGAAGCTGGTTTTGAAGCTTCCGCTTTAGGCGTGGCGGCATTTGAATAAGTGGTAAACAGTAAGGGAAGGGCGGCTAACAAGAGAAATTTTTTTCATGGGTTGGGTCTCCGAATGTGGGGCGCCAATATGGCACTCATTTTGATAACCCATCAGTATGTTCATATTTTTATAAAGCCAAAGCCGAATAGGGCAATATTCATTTTTTCAATCAGGCCGTCTGAAAACAAATATTATTCAGACGGCCTTTTCTGATAATATAACAACGAATTATTCCTTTCGGAGCCGTTATGACCTTCCCGCCACTCAAATCTCCCCTGAAATTTTACGCCGTTGTTCCCACTGCTGACTGGGTCGAGCGCATGGTCAAAGCAGGTGCCGACACGGTGCAACTGCGCTGTAAAATCCTGCATGGCGACGAGTTGAAACGCGAAATCGAACGTTGCGTCGTAGCCTGTCAAAACAGTGCAACCCAGCTTTTCATCAACGACCACTGGCGCGAAGCGATTGCCGCAGGTGCATACGGCGTGCATCTCGGGCAGGAAGACATGGACACTGCCGACCTCGCCGCGATTGAAGCTGCCGGTTTGCGCTTGGGCTTGAGTACGCACTCTGTTGCCGAACTCGATCGCGCCTTGTCCGTACAACCTAGCTACGTCGCCAGCGGTGCGATTTTCCCGACCACGACCAAGCAAATGCCGACCGCCCCGCAAGGTTTGGACAAACTGCGCGAATACGTCAGACAGGCACGCGGCACGCCCGTCGTCGCCATCGGCGGCATCGATTTGAACAACGCCGAAGATGTGCTTGCCACCGGCGTTTCCTCACTTGCCGTCGTCCGCGCCGTGACCGAAGCGGAAAATCCCGAAGCGGTGGTTAAAGCGTTTCAGGCTTTGTGGGATGAATAAGGCCGTCTGAAAATAAGAAGTCTGACAAGAGGAGCAAACATCATGAAGATTATATTGAACAATGAAACCATCACATTAAACGGCACAACCGTTGCCGACCTTATCGCCCAAACTTCGCCGCCAAAACCGTTTGCCGTTGCCGTCAATACCCAGTTTGTCGCCAAAGGCACGTATGCGGAAACGGTTTTGAACGAAAACGATAAAGTGGACATTGTGCGCCCGGTAGTCGGCGGATAAGCGGTTTTACTGCGCGTATAGCTGCGCTATTGGTTTAATGCTGAGAAAAGGAAAAGAAATGTTTATCTTATCGTTGGAATATATTAAAGACTTGGCTGCGGTTGAAACCTACCTGTCCGAGCATATTGCGTATCTTGAACGGTATTATCAAGCAGGTGTATTTGTGATGTCTGGACGCAAACAGCCGCGGACAGGTGGCGTTATCCTGATGAAAGCATCAGGTAGGGAACAGGTGGAAAAATTAATTACAGAAGACCCGTTTCATCGAGAAGGCGTAGCGAAATACACAATTACCGAGTTTATTCCGACTAAGGTCGCCGAAGGACTTGAAAACTATTTGGAAACTATCTGAACCGATTTTTCAGAAGGCTCTTGCCCTAAAAAATAATATTACAAAGGAATCTATCATGTTTACCCTATATGGAGAAACTTTCCCTTCACGGCTGCTACTTGGTACGGCTGCTTATCCGACGCCGGAAATCCTCAAGCAGTCTGTCCAAATCGCGCAACCGGCGATGATTACCGTTTCGTTGCGCCGTGCCGGCAGCGGCGGCGAAGCGCACGGGCAGGGCTTTTGGTCGTTGTTGGAAGAAATGGGCGTACCTGTGTTGCCCAATACCGCAGGCTGTCAAAGCGTTCAGGAAGCCGTGACCACTGCGCAAATGGCGCGTGAAGTGTTTGATACCGATTGGATCAAGCTCGAACTTATCGGTGATGATGACACATTGCAGCCCGATGTGTTCCAGCTTGTCGAAGCGGCGGAAATCCTGATTAAAGATGGCTTTAAAGTGCTGCCTTATTGCACCGAGGATTTGATTGCTTGCCGCAGACTGCTTGATGCGGGCTGTCAGGCGTTGATGCCGTGGGCGGCACCAATTGGCACAGGTTTGGGTGCGGTTCATGCTTATGCGTTGAAAGTCCTGCGCGAACGCCTGCCCGACACGCCGTTGATTATTGATGCAGGTTTGGGTTTGCCTTCGCAGGCGGCGCAAGTGATGGAATGGGGCTTTGACGGCGTGCTGCTGAATACCGCCGTTTCCCGCAGCGGCGATCCGGTCAATATGGCACGCGCTTTTGCGCTTGCGGTCGAGTCGGGCCGTCTGGCTTATGAGGCGGAACCTGTGGAGGCGCGTGAGAAAGCGCGCGCCAGTACGCCGACAGTGGGCCAGCCTTTCTGGCATTCGGCGGAATATTGATAAACGTCAGGGCGTGTCGAACACGCCCTTTTTTGTTGGTGAAAAACCTGATTTCAGGTTGAGCAGAATGTTCAGACGGCCTTGGCCAAAAGCTGTTTCAATGGCTTTAAGATTTGCCATGCCTGCGCTTTGAGTTGAGGCTGCATCAGCAGGCGGGCGGGGTGGGGAATGACGAAATGCGGCCGCTCTGCGCACAATTCGTTCATCAACCCGATCATGTCGGGGCTGTCGAAGATTTTGCCGAGAAACAATACTGCGCGCGCTTGTGAAGCGGTCAGCTCGTTTTGCATTTCGGCAAGCTCGGAGCGGATGTGTTCGGCATCGGGCAGGGCGGTGAACACGGGTGCGGTTTTGACCCATGCGGTCTTATGCGCCTGCTCGGGCTTGAGGCCGATGGCGGCGAGGATATTATCGAGAAGCGTGCCGACGTCGCCGCTAAACAGCGTACCGTGCAGGCTGTCTTCGGTGGACGGGCAAATGCTGACCACCATAATTTCAGACGGCCTGATGGTTACGTCAAGACGGGGCAGATTGTCTGAATGCGCGGCTTTTTCTGTTTTTGCCGGTGTTTCGACAATGGTTTTGGGTGCCGCTTCGGGAACGCGGACAGCAGGTTTGGCCGTTTGCGCAGTGGCAATGGCGGCAGTGCGTGCCTGATGGGCGCCTGCGGATAAAGTGCGCACGGCTTGTGTGGTATCGGCAACAATGGTTTTGGGGCGGACGGGCGCAGCTGCGGCTTGAGGCGCGGCATGGATGATTTTGGCGTTTCGGTTCAGCCACATTGGGCCCAAGCCCAAGGCTTCGTGCAGGTGCAGGTAGCGGCTGCTTAACATGATTTCTCCATCAATACGGCATCTTCGCTGCCACCGTCGGGCAGGGCGTAGTAGTTTTTGCGGCGGCCGCAGGTTTGGAAGCCGTGTTTGCGGTAGAGCTGTTGCGCGGTTTCATTGCTTGCGCGGACTTCGAGCAGCAATCGGGTTGCGCCTTGCTGTTGCACTGCGTTTTGCCAGTGTTGCAGCAGGGCGGACGCAATGCCTTGGCGGCGGTATTCGGGCGCGACAGCAATCAGGTGCAGTTCGGATTCGTCAAACACGGTTTGCCACACGATAAAACCGGTAATTTGGTGGTCGGCCTGACTGAGCCAAACGCTGTCGGGATGGTGTTGAACCGCTGATTCAAACTGCTGCGCCGTCCACGACGAAGGATTGCCTTGTGCGTCGATGGCGGCAAGGATGGAGCAGTCAGCAAGTACGGCTGGGCGCAGGTTCACGGTTTGGCCTTTTGTTGGGCTTGCTCTTGCGCGGTCAGGGCAATTTTATTGCGGACGTAGAGCAGCTCGGCGTGTGCCGCATCGGTGGCAACATAGCGGCCGCTGCGGGCAAGTCTAAGATAGTCGGCGGCGGTCGGCATATCGGCTTGACCGTCAAAAGGCGGTTTGTCGGCGAGGGCAAAGGCATTACCGATGCCGCCGGTAGGCGTTTTGCCTTCGAGCGCGGTAATGGCGGCGGCTTTGCCAACCGTGTAATCGCTCAAGCGGACGTGGTTTTGCGTATCAAACCATGCGTAGAACACTTCGCCCATACGCGCATCGGTAGCAGCTAGTACGCAGCTTGATGGCGGCAGCAACGAAGCGGCGGCATCGAGGCAGGGAATGCCGATCATGGGCGTGTCAAACGGCGTGGCCAAACCTTGTGCAACCGCTGCGCCGATACGCAGGCCGGTAAATGCGCCGGGGCCCTGTGCATAAACGATGCAGCCCAAATCGGCGGCCGTGATGCCGGCTTCTTTAAAGAGGCGTTCGATTTGCGGCAGGATTTGTTCGGATTGCTTGGTGCCGACGTTTTCATGAAACAGGCGGATTTCGCCTTGATGTTCCAATGCGATGGACAGAAAGGATGTGCTGGTGTCGATAGCGAGAGTCGAGCGGTTGTCGGTTGGCATGGTGTTATTTTTTAGAAGGATATGGGTTGCCATTATAGTGGAACGGCGAGGGGGAACAAAGTGTTCAGGCCGTCTGAACATTCAGACGGCCTATTTTTATTCGGGCTTTTTCAGGCCTTCGATGTCGGTTTGGCAGGCATCGGCGTATTTTTGCAGGGTTTTGGCCGGTAGTTTGGCAAACACTTCGGGGCGGAAATGCCGACGAAGCTGCCATTTCCATACGCCTGCCGCCATGGCCAAGCCGGTTTCATCATAACGGCAGCGGAACATATGGTAGTACAGCGGCGAATATTCGCCTTTTTTGACGGCTTTGCGCGCGGCCTGCGTTTGGGCATCGAGTTCGCACACCGCCATTTCGGTGGCGTAGGCTTCGTCCTGCCAACCGTTGCTGGTGGCCGCTTCGTAGTGGCCGTCGCGGGTGCCGTAGATGACTTTGCGGTGGCCGTGGTAGCTGGCGCTGTTGTCTTGAGGGATGTCGTCAATCTTCATTCAGACGGCCTTTACTGCTTCCAAAAGCATGAAACATGTTGAAAAACGGCCGCTTTCCGGAACGTAACACAGGATTTTTTGGCCGTGTTCGATGGGGAAGGTGCGCATAAATTCTTCAAGGATGATGTAAATCGAGGCCGAACCCGTGTTGCCCTTGCTGTGCAGATTGGTAAACCATTTTTCCTGCGGAATGTCGAAGCCGATGTTTTTCAGGCCGTCTGAAAGGCGGTCGCGGAAAAAGCCGGAAGAGTAGTGGGGTAGGAACCAATCGATTTCTTCGGCGCGGATGCCGTGTTTGGCGGCGATTTGGGAGAGGGGTTTTTCCACCGTGTAGCGGACGATGTTTTCGTTCAACAGTTTGACGTCCTGCTTGACCGCCATCAGGCTGTGGCGGCGGCCGTAATCGGCATCGGCGTGTTTCCAGCCTTCAAATACGCCGTCGCGGAATTCTGCGCCGGCATACATGCAGGGCGGCATTTCGTTGGCGTAGGAAAGCAGGTCTATCCAATGAATTTTCAGGCTGAGGCCGTCTGAATTGGGGCGGTCGGACAGATACACCGCGCCTGCGCCGTCAGACAGCATCCAGCGCAAAAAGTCTTTTTCAAACCCGATTTCGGGGGACGCGTTTTCCAGTTTTTTATGGTCGGTTTCACTTTGGAACACTTCGCCGCGCATGACCGCCGAGGCGTTTTCAGAGGCAACGGAAACCGCATGTGCGTGTTCGCCGGTGCGCACGGCGTTGTAGGCATGTTTCATCGCCGCCATCCCTGCTGCGCATACGCCTGCCATGCTGAACACTTCGCAAGGCGGCATATCCAGCAAACCATGCACCATCACGCCGTGTCCGGGCATGGTTTGGTCGGGATAGGAAGTGGCGCAAGCCAGGCTGCCGACGGCTTCTGCAGGAACACCTTGGGCAAACAGGCCGTTGACCGCTTCTGCGGCCAATTCGGCATTGGTGTGCGTCGTACGACGGCTTTCGGGGGCGATGGCGTAATGGCGCGACAAAATGCCGTTGGAACGCAAAATCATTCGGCGCACGCGTGACGGCACATCGCCTGCCATGCCGAGGACGGCTTCCATTTCGTCATTGCCGATGGGGGCATTGGGCAAAAAAGCAGAAACGCGGTTGAGATAAACGTCTTTGAGTGTGTTATTCGATGTCATGATGTGTTTGTCAAAATAATCAACCGATAAACCGCGCCGCGTAGTCGCAGCTTGCAGTCAACGGGATGTGGTGTGTTTCGGCATATTCCATCAGCGCGTCCACCAGCAGTTTGGCAATGCCGCGATGACGGAAGTTGGGCGAGACCTCGGTATGGTTTACGTCCCAGCCGCCGTTGTGTTCGGTATAGCTGATATAGCCTGCTTCCAAACCGTCAATATCGATTTGAAAGCGACGGCGCTCGGGGTAGTGGATAACTTCGGGCATGATGGATTCCTAGTTTGAGGCCGTCTGAAACGTATCATCTGCCTGACGGTTGCTCATAATAATCCGCCAGCTTTTTCAGACGGCCTTTGAGCAGTGGATGCAGCAGTTTTTTCAAAATTACGCTGACAGGCAAAACCACCAAAATCATCGCCAATAAAAAGACGATGTAAAAGCACAGCAGCGCACGGCGCAAAAACGGAGAGATACGGCCTGCCGCCATCAAAAGCCTGCCCCAGACGAAGAAGCTGCGGCCGGCGGCGCGTTCGCTGAAAATCAGTTTTTCATTGACTGTCACTGCGCCCATATTTTGAAACAGGGTTTCGTCCAAAGGCTGTTGGTTTAACAGCGCATCGCGCAATTTCGTCCCAAACCGCGCCGCATCCGCCAATTCTTCTTCAGCAATGCCGGCGGAGGGCAGGGAGCGGAAATAGCGTTTGTCGCCGGTCAGCATCCAGGCAGGCGTGGTAATGAAACTGGCCGCGCTGTTGCAGGCATCGATTTTTACGATGTTGCCGATGAGTTTGGCGCCGTTTTGTTTCAGCAAAGATTTCATTTTTTCCTGTGCGCCCAGCCACATATTGCGGCAGCCGATAAGCGTGATGACCGGTTTGCCGTCCAGCAGCCGGCGTGTTTCTTCGCGTTGCAAAAAGGCGGTCATCGGTTGCGAAGGAGAGAGGAACCAAACGGTGTAGGCAATGACCACCACATCGTAATCTTCGGACGGAATGTGCGGCGGCAGAATCGGGGCGGGTTTTAAATGGACGGTTTCCGGAAAGGTATCGAAAAAACGCCAAAACGGCCACGGAAACGGAAATGCCTGCACCGGGACGATATTGACGCAATCGACCTGAATGCCGGCTGTTTGCAACGGCGCGGCAAAATTCTGCGCCAGGCTGGAGAGCTGCCCCGTTTGCGAGTAATGTACAATCAGCACTTTTTTCATTATCTTCCCTGCAATGAGTAAGTTATGGTTGGTTTGGACGGTATTATATAGTAAACCGACCTACCTTAAACTTTATTCATATTCAGTATGTTCGCGAAGGTTTCAGCAGATTTGGATGGAAGCGCCGTATTCTATCGGAATGGGGCGGTAAAGCGGATTTTTATGCCATGCCAACATGAACAACGGCCGTCTGAAAATTTTCAGACGGCCTTGTGTGGAAATCGAGACGCATGGTCTGGAATGGGATTTGCGCTAAGTATGGCGTGCAAATCGTATAGATAAAAAAATAACCGCTTCAAGGCGGTTGGTGGTGGCCAGAGGCGGAATCGAACCGCCGACACACGGATTTTCAATCCGTTGCTCTACCAACTGAGCTATCTGGCCTTCGCGTGTTTCGTTGCGAGATGTGAATTAAACCAAATTTCGTTGCCTTGTGCAAGCGTTTGCAGGCTTTATTTTTGAGGCGGTAAATTAAGATTTTGTTTTGTATTGAATTATTTTTCGTTTTAATTGGCGGTTTTTAAGTTTGCCGGTTTGATTTTCAGACGGCCTAAGATACAATCGGCTTTTTTGCTTTGGATTTATGCCATGCTGTATGTGTTTGTTCGTGATATGTGGGATGTTTTGCGTTTGCGCTATCGTTCGCCGGAGACGTATTTGTATTCGCCTTTGGTGATGGCGGCGGTGTTGCTGCTGTTGGGCGTGGTGAACGCGGCCAGCATGTCGCCTTTGTTTGGCAGCGGCGCGGCGGCGGTGTGCCTGTCAGTGATTTTGGTGATGGTGAAATGGTTGGTGTTGAGCCGCTCGATGCGCAAAGTGCTGCATTATTACGGTGCGCCCCGGCTGCCTTTGTGGGGCTTTATTTTGGTGTCCGAGGCTTTGCTCTTGCCGCTGTTGCTGGTATTGTATGTGCCGGCGTTGGCTGCGTTTGCGCTGTTGTGGCAGGCTTGGGTGTTTGTGGTGCAGGTGCGCGGTTTGATGTGGATGGGGAATGCGACGGTAGGCCGTGTTTTGGTGGGTTATGTGTTGTATGGTATCGGCATGTTGTGCGTGGGTACGGTGATTTTGATGTTGTTTATTAACGCCGGTTGGTTGGACATGGAAACGTTGAATCAAAACCTGCAGGCGTTGATGTCTGCACGTCAATAATCAATGAAATTTGGAAGGCCGTCTGAGATGTTCAGACGGCCTTTGTTTTATGTGTTTGTTTCGTGGTCTTGCAGGATTTTTTGATAGACGGGATCGGGGAGGTAGCGGCCTATCATGTCGCGCCAGCCTTGTGGGCCGACCAAGCCTTTGACCATGGTGGAGGACACTTCGGCTATTTCGCGCGGCGGCATCAGGAATATGGTGGAAATTTCGGGGGCGATGTCGCTGTTGATGTAGCGCATCGAGCGTTCGTATTCGTAGTCGGCGGAGGAACGGATGCCGCGGACGATGAAATTGGCGTTGGCTTCGCGGGCGTAATCGACCAAAAAGCGGTTTTCAAACACGCTGATGCGGACGTTGGGGAACGGGTGGGTAATGGCATCGAGCATGGCGCGGCGTTCTTCTATGGTGTAGGTGCTGCGTTTTTCGGGATTGGTGCCGATGGCGACGATGAGTTCGTCAAAGAGGGACTGGGCTTCCTGTATCATCCACAGGTGGCCGAGGGTGGGAGGGTCGAAGCTGCCTGCGTACACGGCACGGCGCGGAGTGGTCGTGGTCATTTTGAGTTGGGAATAGGGTTTGTGTGGCGTTCAGGATAGGGGAGTTTGCCGGTGATGTCAAAAATCAAAAAGGCCGTCTGAAATTTCAGACGGCCTTTGCGGCTTGATCAGTCGTCACCACTAATAGAGATGAGGATTCTCAAGAGGCTGCTGAAAATATTGTAGATGGAGATGAAGATGGTCAGCGCCGCACTGATGTGGCTGTCTTCGCCGCCATCGATGACGGTACGTACCTGCCACATAATCATCAGGGAACTGAAGACAACGAAGCCGGCCGCGATGGTCAGGCTCAGGGCAGGGATGTTGAGGAAGATGTTGGCCACAACGGCAATCATGAGTACGATGGCGCCGGCACCGAGGAAGCTGCCGAGTTTGTTCATGTTCATTGTGGTGCGGCGTGCCATGGCGGACATGGTGAAGAATACGCCGGCGGTCATGGCGGCGGCCGTACCGACGATTTGCGCGCCGTTGTTAATCGCCAGGGCGTATTGCAGCATAGGGCTGATGGCAAGGCCCATTCCGAAAGTGAAGATCATCAACAGGGCGACGCCGACGTTGCTGTAACGGTTTTTCTCGATCAGGAAGGTCATGCCGTAGAAGAAGCCGAAGAAGGCGGCCAGGGCAACCCAGTATGAACCGAACATGGCGAAAATGTTAAAGCCTGTTTTGGCGGAAAAGAATGCGCCGGCAATGGCAGGAATGAAAGACAGGCCAAGCAGGCGGTAGGTTTTTTGCAGGACGGTATTTTTGGCAACCGAGCCTTGCGAGGTATAGTCGTAAACGTCGTTTTGCATGGCGTTTGCTCCAGTGTGGATTGAAATGAATGAAATTTGGATTTTAACAGAGAATCATGGGTTTGTATGATTTATCTGTTCTATTTGTCTAATATGCGGGGCAATCGGGAATTTTAAAGGCCGTCTGAAAATCGGGTTTCAGACGGCCTTGGCGTTTAATGCTTATTTAGGCTCTTGCGGAACGTAGCCTTGTACGGCATCTGCGCCTTCGCCGAAGAAGTATTGTTCCATCTGCTGGGCGAGGTATTCGCGTGCGCGCGGATCGGCAAGGCTTAAGCGGTTTTCGTTGATGAGCATGGTTTGGTGGCGAGTCCATGCCATCCATGCTTCTTGGGAAACGTTTTCGAAGATGCGTTTGCCCAGCTCGTTGGGCAGCGGCGGAAATTTCATGCCTTCGGCTTCTTTGCCGAGTTTGACGCAGTGAACCATACGGGTCATGGCGGTTTCCTTATGATGGGTTGCAAAGTTGGTATTTTAGCCGATTGCACGGATAGGGGAAAGCGTGGCTTTCAGACGGCCTGAAAGCTTGCTATGATGGTCTTTTCTGTTTATTCAGGCAAAGATTATGAACCGCCTCGACACCGCCCGCCGTTATTCCCTGTTTCTCGCCCGCCAGCTCGACAACGGCAAACTCAAGCCCGAAATCTTCCTGCCCATGCTGGACAAGGTGTTGACGGATGAGGATTTCCAAGCCTTTGCCGACTGGGACAAAATCCGCGCGGAAGAAAACGAGGAAGAATTGGCGCGGCAGTTGCGTGAGTTGCGCCGTTATGTGGTGTCGCAGATTATCGTGCGCGATATAAACCGCATCAGCGATTTGCACGAAGTAACCCGCACGATTACGCTGTTTGCCGATTTTGCTGTCAATACCGCGCTGGATTTCGCCTACGCCTATTATCGGGACATGTACGGTACGCCGATCGGGCGTTATACGAAATCGCCGCAGCATTTGAGCGTGGTGGCAATGGGCAAGGCGGGCGGCTATGAGTTGAACGTGTCTTCCGACATCGATTTGATTTTCATCTATCCCGAATCGGGCGACACTGATGGCAGGCGCGAGCGCGGCAATCAGGAGTTTTTCACCAAAGTCGGGCAGAAACTGATTGCATTGTTGAACGACATTACCGCCGACGGGCAGGTGTTCCGCGTCGATATGCGGCTGCGGCCGGACGGTGATTCGGGCGCGCTGGTATTGAGCGAAACCGCGCTGGAGCAATATTTAATTACGCAAGGGCGAGAATGGGAGCGCTATGCGTGGTGCAAAGGCCGCGTAGTTACGCCGTATCCGAACGACATCAAAGCGCTGGTGCGCCCTTTCGTGTTCCGCAAATATCTGGATTACAGCGCGTATGAGGCGATGCGGAACCTGCACCGTCAAATCCGCAGCGAAGTCAGCAAAAAAGGCATGGCGGACAACATCAAACTCGGCGCTGGCGGCATCCGCGAAGTCGAATTTATCGCCCAGATTTTTCAGATGATACGCGGCGGACAAATGCGCGCGCTGCAACTGAAAGGCACGCAGGAAACGCTGAAGAAACTTGCCGAGCTGGGCATCATGCCGTCTGCAAACGTCGAAACCCTGCTGTCCGCCTACCGATTCCTGCGCGACGTCGAACACCGCCTGCAATACTGGGACGACCAGCAAACCCAAACCCTGCCGACCTCGCCCGAACAGCAACAACTGCTCGCCGAAAGCATGGGTTTCGACAGCTATGCCGCTTTTTCAGACGGCCTCAATGTTCATCGGAACAAGGTCAATCAGTTGTTTAACGAAATCTTGAGCGAACCCGAAGAGCAAACGCAAAGCAACAGCGAATGGCAATGGGCATGGCAGGAAAAACCTGACGAAGAAGAACGGCTAGGCCGTCTGAAAGAATATGGGTTTGATGCCGAAACCATTGCCACGCGGCTCGACCAAATCCGCAACGGCCATAAATACCGTCACCTCTCCGCCCATGCCCAGCCGCGTTTTGACGCCATTGTGCCGTTGTTGGTACAGGCGGCGGCCGAGCAACCCAACCCGACCGACACATTAATGCGGCTGTTTGACTTCCTCGAAAACATCAGCCGCCGCTCCGCCTATCTCGCCTTCCTCAACGAACATCCGCAAACCTTGGCGCAACTGGCAGAAATCATGAGCCAAAGCTCATGGGTGGCGGCGTATCTGAGCAAATATCCGATTCTGCTGGACGAACTCATCAGTGCGCAGCTTTTGGATACTGCATTCGACTGGCAAGCCCTTGCCGCCGCCCTTTCAGACGACCTCAAAGCTTGCGGCGGCGACACCGAAGCGCAAATGGACACCCTGCGCCGCTTCCAGCACGCCCAAGTCTTCCGCCTCGCCGTCCAAGACCTCGCCGGACTGTGGACGGTAGAATCCCTCTCCGACCAACTCTCCGCCCTCGCCGACACCATACTCGCCGCCGCCGTGTCGTGTGCGTGGGCGGATATGCCCAAAAAACACCGCGACACGCCGCAATTTGCCATTATTGGCTACGGCAAACTGGGCGGTAAAGAGCTCAGCTATTCCTCCGATCTCGACCTCGTCTACCTCTACGACGATCCCCATCCCGACGCAGGCGACGTGTACAGCCGCCTCGCCCGCCGCCTGACCAACTGGCTTTCCGCCGCCACCGGCGCAGGCAGCCTCTACGAAACCGACCTGCGCCTGCGCCCCAACGGCGACGCCGGCTTCCTCGCCCACAGCATCGCCGCCTTCGAAAAATACCAGCGCGAAAACGCCTGGACGTGGGAACACCAATCCCTCACCCGCGCCCGTTTTATTTGCGGTACGCCTGATGTTCAAACGGCCTTCGACCGCATCCGCACCGAAATGCTGACCGCCGAGCGCAACCCAACCGTTTTAGCAGGCGAAATCATCGAAATGCGCGAAAAAATGTTCCCCACCCATCCGCCGGTCGACAGCAACGTCAAATACGCGCGCGGCGGCGTGGTCGACGTCGAATTTATCGTCCAATACCTCATCCTTGCCCATGCCCGAAAATATCCGCAACTTCTCGACAACTACGGCAACATCGCTCTCCTGAACATCGCCGCCGACTGCGGCCTCATCGACAAAACCCTCGCCGAACAAAGCCGTACCGCCTACCGCTTCTACCGCCAGCAGCAACACAACACCAAACTGCGCGATGCCAAAAAAACCGAAGTAACGGACGAATTGCTGACCCACTACGGCAATGTGCGAAAACTGTGGCGGGAAGTATTCGGGGCAGAAGTGAAGTTCGGATAAGTAGCCATTTATCCGATTAAGGCATACTTTCGGGCATAAAAAAACGTTGTTTGGTGAACCTAATAAAAAGGCCGTCTGAAACTTTTCAGACGG